>NZ_JBHFQG010000020.1:0-73879 GCF_041949975.1 Alteribacillus sp. JSM 102045
GGCTTCAAGCGTTATGATCGTTTAAGGTTACGTGTCTTATTACATCACCAATATAAAATAACGGAATTTCAAGTAGGATAAAGGAGTAGGAGTAAGGCACTCCTACCCCAACATTTGACATAGAACCGTTTTTATTAGTGAGATTATATTCCCCTTTTCCAAACGCAGAAACAGCATTGTCACTAATAATAAAAATAATATGAAGCAGGTCGAATATTGACAAATGTTGTATAATGAAAGCGGTGGAAAAGGGGGAGGCTTGTATGAGTAAAGATAATTCAAAAGACCCGCTGGAAGAACGGGTCAAACAAGCAAAAATTATTAGAAAAATTGTCCTAATTGTTATTGCAGTAATAGCGCTGGTTATTATTGGAGTCGGTATTGGGGGGTACATATACATAACTTCATCGCTAAAGCCAGTGGATGAAGGAAATGAGGAAACAGTAGAAGTGGAAATACCAATTGGCTCTAGCAGTTCTTCTATCGGGCAGATTCTAGAAGAAGAAGGAGTTATTAAAAACGGTACCATTTTCAGGTATTATGTAACTTACAAAAACGAAAAAGGATTTCAAGCGGGGACGTATGAACTCTCTCCTTCAATGGATATAAATGAAATTATACGTTCATTAAAAGAGGGAACGGTCATACAAGAGCCAGAATTGACGTTCATTATACCAGAGGGCACGTGGTATGATGACATTATTACCAGAATTGCTAAAGAAACTCCCTATGAAGAAGAAGAAATAGAAGAACAGCTTGAAGATGAAGAGTATCTAAAAGAGTTAATAGAACGCTATGAAATTTTAGATGAAGACATACTTCAATCAGATGTGCGTTATCCGCTTGAAGGTTATTTGTTTCCAGCAAGGTATGATTTCGAGGAAGAAAAACCAGCGATCTCTGTGATTATTGAACAAATGATTGAACGCATGGAGGAAAATGTGGTAAAATTCTCAGAACAACTTGAAGCCAGTGATTATTCTGTACATGACTTATTAACGTTGGCTTCCATTGTCGAAAGAGAAGCCCAGCGTCAAGAAGATCGGCCTATCATTGCTGGTGTGCTATTTAACCGGTTAGAAGAAGGAATGAGGTTAGAGGTCGATCCTACTGTAGCTTATGCTATTGGCGAACATAAATATATGACATCTTTCGAGGATTTAGAAACTGACTCTCCATATAATACTTACAGATATGAAGGATTACCGCCTGGTCCAATAGCAAGTCCAGGAGCGGACTCTATAAAAGCAGTAATGATTCCAAATGACAATGATTATATCTATTTTTATGCAAGACAAAACGGAGAGGTTATATATAATGAAGATTATGATGAACACAGGAAAACGCAAGAAACATATAGGAGCGAGTGGGAAGAAGCTGAAGAAACAGAATAATCGATAAGGTTTGTTTCTTTTGTTATAAAACCTATAAGTAAAACTCCAGCGGCTTTCCTGAGAGATGGGAAGCCGCCTTTTATACGTAAATCTTAATAAAGATTACAAAATTTCGAATATAGGTGAAATAAAATGTACGACCAACCGGAAATGAAAAAATATATACGCCAGCTTAACAAAGAACCAGGTCATTTGTTTTATGAGATGGAAAAATATGCAGAGATTAATAATGTTCCTATAATAGAAACGGAAGCTTTAGAGGTGATGTTGCAAATATTAGAAGCACACAACAGTAAACGTGTGATCGAAATTGGAACAGCAATAGGATACTCTGCGCTATGCATAGCAAATCATCTTCCTGAAGCGAAGGTGGTTTCTCTAGAAATAGATGAAGAGCGCTACAATACAGCTCTTTCGTTTAGAAATAAAAGTGATTTAGTGTCTCAAACGGAATTCATTCTTGCAGATGCATTGGATGATACTCTTTCTCTTGATGACCATCCCTTATTTGATGTATTATTTATTGATGCTGCAAAAGGAAAATATGAGAAATATTTTAATAAATATACACCTTATCTAAAACAAAATGGTCTCATTATTACAGATAATGTCTTTTTTAAAGGTTTCGTTATCAATCCTGAAAAATCTCCTAAACGTATACGACCGATGGTTCGAAAAATACATTCATACAATGAATGGCTGGCTGATCATCCGTCTTTTTCTACAAGGTTTCTTTCTGTAGGAGATGGACTGGCTGTTAGTAAAAAAGTATAACTAAAGCAGGTGAAAAGATATGGTAAATAAACCTGAACTGCTCGTTACTCCTCATCAGGCAGCAGACATTCCTGAATTGGTTTCTGCTGGGGCTGATGCCTTTTTAGCAGGTGAAGAAACTTTCGATTACGGCTTGCGGCTTGCAGGGGAGTTTAAGAGAACGGAGTTAGAAAGAGCAGTACAATTGGCTCATGAAAGAGGGGC
The DNA here is from genome assembly GCF_041949975.1 of Alteribacillus sp. JSM 102045. Lineage (NCBI taxonomy): Bacteria > Bacillati > Bacillota > Bacilli > Caryophanales > Bacillaceae > Alteribacillus > Alteribacillus sp. JSM 102045. The sequence continues at coordinate 2,373 of NZ_JBHFQG010000020.1, forward strand.
GAAAGTTTATTCAGCTGTTAATGCTATATTTCATAATGATAATATAAGTAAGCTGCAAGAATATATTAGATTTTTAAAACAAATTAACGTAGACGCGATTGTCTTTGGGGACCCGGCTGTCCTTATGATTGCAAAAGAAACGGCCCCAGCTATACCACTGAATTGGGATACAGAAACCACAGCAACGAATTGGTATTCTGCCAATTATTGGGGTAAGCAAGGAGCAAAGCGAGTGGTGCTTGCCCGTGAAATAAATATGGATTCCATCGTAGAAACCAGTGAAAATGCCGATGTAGAAATAGAGGTGCAGGTTCATGGGATGGGATGGGATGTATGTTTCAGTCTAAACGGAAACTGATTGGAAATTACATGGAATATCAGGCAAAAATTTAAAAGTGGAACGAAGAGACAAAGAACGCAGTATACATTTATATGATCCTGAACGTGACGCTTTATATCCAATTTTTGAGGATGAAAATGGTACGCACATTATGATGAGTCCAAAAGATATGTGTATCATTGATGAACTAGATGAATTGATTGAGAGCGGAGTAAATGCATTTAAATAGATGGTATTTTAAAGGATAAAGAATATCTTAAAGGAATTACTGGTCTTTATAAAGAAGCTATAGAAATGTACGGCCAGCACCAATCGCTGTATAACCAAAAAAGAGATGAGCTGTTAGAAAAAGCCAGGCGGCTGCAGCCAGGTTTTCGGGATATTGACACTGGCTTTTTCTTTAAAGAAACAGTATATTAAGGGGGGGTAAAAAGTGCAGGCTCTTGCTGAAAAAATACAGACAAAGAGACAATATCCTGCCTTGAAAAAACCGGAACTGCTCCTGCCTGCTGGAAATCTCGAGCGAGAAACTAAAAATAGCTGTGCATTATGGCGCAGATGAAGTATATATTGGCGGCCAAGAATTTGGCCTTCGCTCTAATGCCGGTAATTTTTCTGTACAGGAAATGAAAGAGGGAGTGGCTTTTGCTGAAAAATATGGAGCAAAAGTATACGTTACAACAAATATATATGCCCATAATGAAAATATGGAAGGACTCAGTGAGTATTTACAATCGGTTGAAGAAGCGGGAGTAACCGGGATTATTGCAGCGGATCCTTTAATCATAGAAACTGCTAAAAAATTGGCTCCTCTTCTAGAGGTGCATTTATCCACACAATAATCTCTGGCTAATTGGATGGCAGCTAAATTCTGGAAAGAACAGGGGCTGGAAAGAGTCGTATTGGCAAGGGAAGTAAGCCTGGAAGAAATGCTGGAAATAAAGAAACATGTGGATATTGAAATTGAAACATTTATTCATGGAGCAATGTGCATATCTTACTCAGGAAGATGTGTATTAAGCAATTATATGACAGCAAGGGATTTTAATAGAGGCGGCTGCTGCCAATCCTGCCGATGGAATTATGATATTTTGGAAACAAATGGAAATGAAAAGAAATCCCTGCAAACGAATAATAAGGCACCTTTTTCTATGAGTCCAAAAGACTTAACCTAATTCAATCGATTCCTAAACTAATTGAGGCAGGAATTGACAGCTTAAAGGTTGAAGGCAGGATGAAATCTATTCATTATGTAGCAACTGTTGCATCCGTGTACCGCAAAGTAATTGATGAATACTGTAATAATCCAGAACATTTTCACATAAAAAAGGAATGGTTAGAAGAGCTTGGAAAATGTGCGAATCGGGACACAGCACCTACCTTTTTTGAAAACGTGCCAACATACAAAGAACAATTGTGGGAAGAAACCAGTAAAAATACTTCTTATGATTTCACGGGGTTGGTGCTCGATTATGATACGTCCACCCAAATGGTTATGGTTCAACAAAGAAATCATTTTAAACCAGGTGATGAAGTAGAATTTTTCGGACCTGAGGGGAATACCTTTAAACAAACGGTTTATGAAATATTTGATGAAGACGGAAATAAATTAGATGCTGCCAAACATCCGCTGCAAATTGTTTCCTTTCAGGCAGCTCAAGAAGTAAAGCGTTGGGATATGATGAGAAAAAATAAAAAGTAAAAATGGTTTGTATTTTTTCCATACGATGCGTATGATAATGGCAGTAAGAAAATATGTAACATTTAACCAAAGGAAGGCCTGTTCCTTAAAACCTTCGAAAAAATATGCTTAGGAACAGACCTTTCTCATATCTATTATGTGTAGGTAAATTATATGGTAATTATCAGTTAGAGGAGTGACAAATAAAATGGCAGAAGAAAAACAGCATTATATGACAGAAGAGGGAAAGCACAAATTGGAGGAAGAACTTAACTATTTAAAGACAGAGCGTCGGCAAGAAGTTGTTGAACGTATTAAAATAGCAAGAAGCTTTGGAGACCTCTCTGAAAACTCCGAGTATGATGCAGCCAAGGATGAACAAGCTTTTGTAGAAGGAAGAATTAATCAGATTGAAAAAATGCTCAAAAACGCTGTCATTATTGAAGAAGATTCTTCTAATAATACAGAAGTAGCTCTTGGTAAATCCGTTAGGTTTAAGGAGCTTCCAGATGGGGAAGAAGAAGTGTATACCATTGTAGGAAGTGCAGAATCAGACCCGCTTGAAGGAAAAATTTCAAATGATTCACCAATGGCTCAGAGTCTGCTGGGAAGAAAAGTAGGAGAAGAAGTAACGGTTAATACACCTGGCGGCGACATTGATGTAGAAATAATAGAAGTAAATTAGGGTCAAATGGCAATATAAATTTTTAAGCAGCGAGCTGGCTCGCTGCTTTTTTACTGTTTAGGAAATTATGTTTTTACAAGTTGTGGATTATCCGCGTCTAGCTTCAGCGCCCAGCCTCTCGGAGGCCCAAGACGGTTTAAGGAACTTTTGCTAGAATTGCGAACATCGTGTTCGCAATTCTAGCAAAAGTCAGCACATCCTGTGCAAGCTAGTTCGACGTTGGTGACGTTCTTAGTTGAACATCCTTTAGGACCCTTCTGCTAAATACGCACACGTCGACGCACAGGACGTGGCGTTTTTGGCGACGAAAGTGCAACGCAGAAGTCACTACATCCTGTGGAAGTAAGAGCGCCTTTCATGACTGAAGAACATTTACCTGTCGAGGCTGAACAGGGCGCTTGCGCTTTTGTTCTTGTTTAGGAAATTATATTTTTACGAGTTGTGGATAAATATGCGGTAGAATATCCATTTGTTCCTTTCATATAAAAAAATCTATTGATTTGTGTAAAATACTGAAAAAACCACAAAACCCTCTCGATAATCCCTAAAAAATCTTATATTATAAAATAGAGAATGGATCTCACTATGTGCTGAAAGGAATTGCAGGTGATGAAAGGTGAAAAACAATAATAATCGCGGTTTCGGGGAAGATACTCGATATGAAATGCGAAAAAGAAAACGAATGAATCGAATTTTAAACGCTTCGATTGTCGCAGTAGGTGCTCTTATAATATTTTTTGCTGTTCAATTATTTTTTTCCGGTGATGACCAGGCTGTAGAAGAGGAAGAAACAGAAGATGTCGCACAAGAGACGGATACGGAACCAGTTGAAGAGGAATCTTCTCCTGATGATACACCTGAAACGGATACGAATGATTCAGAGGAGAGCGATGATAATAGAGATACTCAAGATAATGAAGAAACAGAAGAAACCCAACAAGATAGAGAAGAGGAAGAGTCAGCTGAAGAAGAGAATGAACAGGATGGTCCTCAAATTCCTGAGGGAGACGGTGAGAATGGAGAATGGGAGCCGATTGGTACAGAGCAATCTGGATCTTTTAGTCACAACTTTTCTGAAAACAGCCAGAACTGGGAAGAAATGCAAATGGCTTTACGGTATGCAACAGGTCTCGATGAAGCAGATGAAGATGATATAATTTACTGGCGGATAGAAAATGGTGGGGACAGCCATACTGTTGTGGGAGTAGTAAGTGATAAAGATAATAAAAATAATCCTTATCAAGTAACAATGGAATTTGTTGAAAATGAAGGTTGGAAACCTCTTGAAGTAGAAGTGCTCGATTCTAACCCTTATAACTAATGAGTGAGAGATGAGCTTCTGTTACACCTTAAAAGTGACAGAAGCTTTTTTGTAAACTCAAAGACAAGATCCCGGTTTTGTCCAGGAAATGTTCCTTCCCCCTTTGGAGCTAGATATTCTTTGTTGAGGAGCTTATTGGGTATTTCCAGGCTGTTTCCCTTTGAAATGTACAACAGCTGTATAAACAGGCATTGATGTGGAAGGGTCATAATGAACTTGATGCTGTACACTGTGTACATTAAGAAGAATAGCTTCGTTATGTTCAATTTTTTTATTAATTTTTTCTTCTAATTTTTGAAGTGATTCCGCTTCAAATAATTCTATTTTGTCTCCTATAGGCTGTAGTTGTATACTCAAAATGGTTCCTCCTTTATGTAATCCTTTCTCTAACCGTGATAGTATTATAATATAAGGAAGGCAGCATGTGAAGAAACTGATAAAACAGAAAGGAATTGTTAGAATGAAAATAGCAGTAATAGGAGCAATGGATGAAGAAGTAGAATTGTTAAAAGATCAGCTAAAAAACCGTAAGGATGAAGAAATTGGCGGGAGTTTTTTTCATATTGGCTACATAAAAGAACAAGAAGTTATACTGGTGAAATCAGGTATAGGAAAAGTAAACGCAGCAATTAGCACGACTGTTCTTCTGCAAAAGTTTAAACCTGATGCCGTTATAAATACAGGTTCAGCTGGCGGGTTCAATCCAGCTTTGGATGTAGGCGATCTGGTGATTTCTAAAGAGGTTCGCTACAATGACGTTGACGCTACCGTATTTGGCTATGAATTTGGCCAGGTGCCTCAGATGCCAGCAAAATATGAAGCGGATGATCAACTTGTACAGGTGGCAGAGAAATGTGCAGCACACGAAAACTTAACAGCATTAAAGGGGCTGATCGTATCTGGAGACTCTTTCATGAGTGACGATACGAGGGTTTCTTTTTTAAAAAATACGTTTGTAGAACCTCAGTGTGCTGAAATGGAAGCTGGAGCTATAGCCCAGGTATGTTATAGGTTTAACGCTCCTTTTGTCATTATCCGTTCTTTGAGTGACATTGCCGGACAGGACGCTAAACTGTCATATGACCAGTTTTTAGAAAAAGCTTCTGTTCATTCTGCAAATCTAGTTCTTTCCATGTTAGAAGAGTTAAACAGATAACTGTACAGCATCTGTCAGAATTGGTTTAAGTCTCCTAATTATACCTCTCATCACCTATGATACAATCACTTATAAATGGGCAGAGAGAGGGGAGAGACGATGGAACAGCATACAGACAAACAGCAGAAGCTGGCCCAGGACTATATTACCTTCAGTAAAATTTTATTAACTTTGGCTTCTTTTTTAAGCTTAGGTTATTTTTTACCAGAAACGTTTTCTGAGCAAAAAGAGACAGCTGCTCTTATAATAATAGGTATACTGTTATCAGTATCAATATTCTTCCATCTGTTTGCGAAAAGAATAAAAGATAAGTCAGCATAGGATGGCCGCGTCTCTAATGGAAAGGCGCGGTTATTTTTCTTTTTTTTCTTTTATATTTAATTCTTCGATAAAATGCTTAATAATCCTCGCCGTTAACCCCCAAATTACATATTGGTTGTAAAAGTAAAAATACTCAGGAATGACCCCTTTTCTCCATGGATAATTTTCTCCTCCCGGTATGTATTTAAATGGAAAAGAAGAAGCCGGTTCTACTTTTAAATAGACGTCGTGACGTTCAGGTGAGGTGTTGAGAAAAAAAGAAACCGGGACGGTAAAGAGTTCATCTACCTCTTCTTGATTTGGTGTCATTGGTGCGGTATCCTCTATAAACCCTACGTATGGGTAAATGATCTGATTAAAAGGTGATATCATTCTATCTAAATTTCCCGTTAAGGTAACATATTCTTTTTCTACACCTACCTCTTCACACAATTCACGAACTGCAGCATCAGCAGGAGAAGGGTCAGAAGAATCAACCATACCTCCAGGAAAACAAATTTCTCCAGGCTGACGGTTCATATGCTTTGCTCTCACTTCAAATAACATATGTAATTCATCATCTAATTCAATCAAAGGAATCAAAACAGCGTAACGGCGCATAAGATTTTCATCAATAATTCCTTGTTGTCTATTCGAAAAGCTTTTAAATACTTTCTGTTTATCTACACTCACTTATTTTATTTCCCCCTTTAACTCCTTTTTTTTATGATAGCAGACAATACTAATTAACTCATCATTAAGGCATTCTGTTTTCACATTTTAGCTTTGTGGTATATACAATAATAACAAGAGAAAGAAGGAGCCTTCATTGATGCCTGAAAATAGAAATAATAATCGAAATAAATCTATGAAGACAGAAAAGGATACGCCGCCAACTGCCCATGAAGACCCAGTACCATTAGAAGATTTAAAATTGGAAGAAAAAGAAATGAAGCAGAAAGATAAAACGAAAGATTCGTCCTCCACTGAGAGAAAGGAGACAAAATAAGCAGCCAGAGATATTTAATGTTCTGGCTGCTTATCAATCAGGAATTAATTTCGTCCTGAGTTTTAGGAGGTAAGGTGTTCTTGGAACCATTCTACCATATGATTCAGACGCTCAAGGCGAAGAGATGGAGGACCGCTCCTGCTTAGCTCATGATTGGCTTCAGGAAAGCGTAAAAATTTAACCTGTTTCTCTAAATATTTTAACGTAATGAACAATTGTTCGCCTTGTTCAATTGGACACCGGTAATCTTTTTCTCCGTGCATAATGAGTAAAGGGGTATTAATGTCACGGGCATATTTAATTGGAGAATGATGCCACAGCTTCTCAGGGTCATCCAAAACATTAGCACCAAGTTCCCAATCAGTAAAAAAGAATCCAATATCACTTACGCCATAAAAGCTGGTCCAATTTGAGATGGAACGCTGTGTGACGGCAGCTTTAAAACGATTAGTATGACTGACAATCCAATTGGTCATAAAACCGCCATAGCTACCGCCGGTGACTCCTAAACGCCTTTCATCAATAAAGTCATACTGCTCAAGAACATGGTCCACGGCGTTCATCAAATCAGAATAATCTTTTCCGCCATAATCATTCCGGCAAGCATTCACAAAGGTTTGGCCGTATCCGTGACTCCCTCTTGGATTTGTATAAAGTACCACATAGCCTTTAGCCGCAAGCAGCTGAAACTCATGAAAAAACGTGTTTGCATACATAGCATGCGGTCCACCATGAATTTCGAGAATCATTGGATATCGCTGACCTTCTTCAAAATTAGCCGGCCTCATAATCCACCCGTGAATTTCCCATCCGTCTTCTGCCTTTGTAACAATCGGTTCTGGAATAGAAAGGTGGATTTCTTTTAAAAATTCTGTGTTTACATCAGTTAAACGTACTTTCCCTTTTTCTCCACGCTTTATCTTGAAAAAATCTCCAGGATTCGAGGGGTCGCTGATCCCAGCGATAAAAATATCAAGATCAGCATGGTAGGAGCAGCCGAATAAATGATTTTCTTCCTCATGAATGGCTGTAATTTCTCCATCCATGTCCATTTGATAAAGTCCAGTATTACCATGATCACTTGCTGTAAAAAATATATGTTCTTGATCACTTGACCACATAGGTCCCGGATTTGGGTGACCTGAACGTAAATCGCCAATAGAGGCATCACCAATTTGAACGTCCCACTTTAATGTCATGCAAGTTTTATCTTTAGTTAAAGGATCTAATATCCACACTTGGTTTAAGGTTGCCGCTTTATACTCTAATTCATGGCCAATGCAAACAATTTTTTTGCCATCGTGGGACCATTTTGCCGAAGAAAAGACACCGGAGGAACTGGTTAATTTCACAATGTCTTTGGTTTCCGTATCGATAATAAAAAGATCTAAAGTATTAGAACTGTCTTCATTTTCATCACGGTTAGCGCTGAATACGATCTGGCAGCTGTCTGGAGACCAATCTGCCGAATGATGGTCAAAATCCCCATCGGTTAATACTTCCATATGATCTTTTTTTAAATCGTATAATGCAAGGTGGGTGCGCTTTCCTTTCCGAAAACCTTTGTCATCGGCTTTATATTTAAGCTTTTCAACTATCAATGGTTTTTTATTATCATTATTGTCTTCGTTGTCATCTTCTGAAGCAGGCATCTCATTTGCTGCTAGGGAGGTAATAAACAGTAAGTATCTGCCATTAGGAGACCAAACAGGCTCGGAAGCACCATTGTTCAAGTCTGTTATTTGACGAGGCTCCCCACCGGTTGCAGACATCATCCATATTTGGTTTTTACCAGAACGAAAAGAAACAAAAGCCAACTCTGAACCATCAGGAGACCAGCGGGGAGAGTGATCTCTCACTTTTCCGAAAGTCCATTGCACAGGAAGATCATCGGTAAGGTTATGAACGAACAAATGGGAATAGTATTCTAAATCTTCTCCGACTTTTGTTTGAACAAAAGCATATTTTTCTCCATCTGCCGCAATCTGAGGATCACTGACAATGTTAATCTGTTTTAAATCTTCAGCAGTAATTGGTCTTTTTTGAATGCCCAAAAAATTTCCCCCTTTATAATAAAGCCATGTTTCTTAGGTTTTGCTATGTTTAAGAAGTCATATCTTAATAAGAGCTTATAAAATAAAACACTGGCAGAATAGTGGAATACGTGAAATCAGTATAGTAAAAAAAAGAAAAAAACTCAAACGTTTTCATATTTTGTTGCAATAAGATAGGAAACTTTAAAAGTTTAAAGGCAGATTATCTGACAAAATCACTGTTATCCTAAACTGCATTTAATTATACTAATGGTGAAGGAAGTCTTTGCCGACTGTATCTCTCCTTGTTGGTATCTCTCTCCACTTTAAGCTGCCTGGCTATATAAAAAGCAGGCAGCATTTTTTATTTTCTCACATATTCATATTCAACTTCGTTATATTTTCTGCTGTATTTTACATGTAAATCATAATCTTTAAAAAACCACTTGTCTTTCTCTTCAATAAAGAACACAATGCCATCTTGTTCTGTTTCAGAAGCTTTTTCCACAGGCTCTGATTTAGAAACACCTAAAGAGAAGCCCGGTTTTATGGAGGAGTGCCCTCCAAAGCGCGCATAAAAACGAATAGAATCTCCTTTCACTGCGTCCATTTCATCTTGAAACCATTTTAAAGCTGGTTGTGTTACTGTAATTTTCATAGCTGACACTCCTGTTAAAGAAGTTAATAAATTTCTTCCCTATTAAATATAGCCGAAACGATTTATTCCGTAAAAAATAACTGTATATACCATTTTACAGGTAAGCTTAATTAATTTTATTTTAAGGCAAAAATATATATGGTAAAATAATTTATATAATAAAGAAATAAAAGGAAATAGTGGAGGGGGCCAATTTGAGACACAATTTTACATATTTTTTATCCCTTAAAAAAAAATTTGAGAAAGAATTGGGAAGACCTTTAAAACAGAAAGAAAAAGAATTGGTGGACGAAATGGTCAGAAAACAATGGAAAGAAAATGTGAACAAGCTTAAATAACATAATTTTAAGAATTTTTTAGGGACAAACAATTAAATTTACCTTCCGCATATACTGATTAAAGAATGTGAAGTGGAAGGAGGCTAGATGGTGTCAAGCCTATTGACTGCCGCCATTTATTTGTTTAAAGAGCTGGCTCTTTTTGTCTCCTACGTAAAAAATAATGCTTTTCCGCAGCCTCTGTCTAAAGAGGAAGAAAAAAAACATTTAGAGAAAATGCAGAAAGGTGACCAAGAATCAAGAAACATATTAATTGAACATAACCTAAGATTAGTCGCACACATTGTAAAAAAATTTGAGAATACCCGTGAAGATACCGAAGATTTAATATCAATAGGAACGATAGGGTTGATCAAAGGGATTGAGAGTTATTCACCAGCAAAAGGGACGAAGCTCGCAACGTATGCAGCGAGATGCGTGGAAAATGAAATACTTATGCATTTAAGAGCGTTAAAGAAAGTAAAGAAGGATATATCGCTTTATGATCCTATTGGCAGCGATAAAGAAGGAAATGAAATCTCTCTCTTAGATGTTCTCCAAGAAGAAGGGCCTGACATTGCTGATCTGATTCAGCTCAAAATGGAGAAAAAGCAAGTGTATGGTTTCATGGATGTGTTAGATGAACGGGAAAAAGAAGTTATTATATATCGTTTTGGGCTGGAAAAAGAAAAAGAAAAAACTCAAAGAGAAATTGCAAAAGAACTAGGTATTTCTAGAAGCTATGTATCAAGGATTGAGAAAAGAGCACTGCTTAAACTATTTCAAGAATTTTACAAGCAGCAGAAACAGGGTTTGTCAGATGGGAAAACTTCGTCTCTGAACAATTAAAAAATAATAAAATGAAAAAGAAGCTTTTCCGTTTATGAAGGAAAAGCTTCTTTATATATACTTTCTTTTATTGAAAGTGAGAAAGTATGTTTCGTTTTAGTTAACAGCATCTTTTAGCTGCTTTCCCGGACGGAAGGCAGGATTTTTTGTTGCTGGAATTTTAATTTCTTCGCCTGTTTGCGGGTTGCGGCCTTTTCTTGCTGCACGCTCGCGTACCTCAAAGCTTCCAAAGCCAACAAGCTGAATTTTGTCACCTTTTTTCAAAGTGTCGGTAATGCTGTCGAATACAGCATCTACTGCTTTTGATGCGTCTTTTTTTGAAATGTCTGCTTGTTCTGCTACAGCGTTAATTAAATCTGTCTTGTTCATGAAAAAACTCCCTTTCATTCCTAATAATATAGAGCATGTACAATACAAATTTACTCATGAAATCCTTGATATGTCAAGTGTTGACGGGGAATTTAAGCAAAATCGCTAATGATTTGGCATTATTGTAACCAAAAATAAAAGATTTCAAACCCCTTGATATAAAAGCATTTTACATTTTTATCCAAAAAATGACTAAAAAGAAGAAAAAATACCGTGAATAGATACAGAAATATCAACAATTCATGATCATTTTTAAGTAGAAGAATGCTGTTTATTTTTCTTACTATAAAGTTCATCTTGTATGCTTGATTCCCATAATGAAACTCCAGAATGATATGCTGCACGTGAAATTAAATGGCCGCCAACGGGAGCGGTAATAAACACAAACACAATCCCTAATAATATTCGTGCACTAACGTACCCCTCTACCACGGTAAAGAAGAGAAACAAGCCGAATAATATACAAAGTACACTCAAAGTTGCAGATTTTGTAGCAGCATGAGACCTTGTATAAATGTCAGGCAGACGAACTAAGCCTACAGCACTTATCAAGCTTAAAAGTGAACCTAACAGGACGATGACACCGATAAATAAGCCGCTAATCTCGTTTACGTTCAATGACAACACCCTTTTCTATAAATTTTGAAAATGCCACCGTTCCAATGAAAGCTAAAATGCCAAGAAGAAGCATTACTTCGAAAAATGCAATCGTCTCTAAAATAAGCGATACAACAGCTACCAAACTAATTAAATTGATACCTATCATATCAAGAGCAATAACACGATCTGGCATGGAAGGGCCCTTAGCAACCCGGTATAATGCTATTAAAATCGATATAGCGATAATAACAGCGGATGTATTAAATAAAAGATTAATCATTACCGGCTCACCTCCTGAATGGCTTTTTCGAACGAATTTTTAATATCACTTTTGGCTTTTTCTACATCAGGTAAATGCATCGCATGTATATAAAGCGTCTTATTATCTGGAGAAACGTCTACTACCAGGGTGCCTGGAGTTAAAGTAATAAGACAAGACAGTACTGTTACTTCCCATTCCTTTTTAAGCTCGATATCCATCGCAAAAATACCAGGCTGAATTTTTAATTTCGGCTGAATAATCTGCCCAACTACTTCTACGCTGGAAAGAATGAGTTCTTTCAAAAAGATTATCATTAACTTGACAATAGCAACGAAGCTGATGAAATAAAACCTTCCCAGGAAAAAACCACGTAGTAAATAAAGGATAACGAGCCCTATTACGAAGCCGCTAACTAATCCCGAAACAGTCCAAGCATTGTTCATGAACATCCAGATAACTGCAATAATAAGGTTGATAATTAATTGAAATGACATAGCCATTACTCCTTTAACACGGCGTCAATATAAATTTCAGGCTGCAATAAAGTCTCTGCCGCAGTTGCAACGAAAGGATATATTACCTGAGCACCTAGACCTAGGAAGACAGACATAGCAACAAGGATTGCACAAGGAAGCAGCAATCCTTTTGTGGTGCCGTACTGGTCTGCTTTCAATAACTTAATCTTACCGTAAAATCCATTTAAAAAGATCCGGATCATGGAGTACATTACAAGTAAACTTGAAAGCATCATTACCGCAACAATCCAAAACTGACCTGAATCAATGCCGCCTTGCACCAGCAGCAATTTACCAACAAACCCGCTCAGCGGAGGTACTCCTACCAGTGCCATAGTAGAAGTGAAAAACATCCAACCGAGTTTTGGATGGTGTTTTATTAAGCCGCCCATTTCTTTTAGGTGGCTTGTCCCCGCAACAGTAACCATAGCACCTATTATAAGAAATAACGCTCCTTTAATAACCATATCATGAATAAGGTAATAAATAGCTCCCATAAAGCCTGCTTCTGTCATCGTTGCTACTCCAAACAGTACGAAACCTACTGCCACAATGACATTGTAAACTAGTATTTTTTTAACGTCTTGGTGAGCAATTGCGCCAATGACACCTGCGAGCATTGTGATAGCAGCAAGTACTGCCAAAATCTGATGGGTATAACCTGTATCGTGTACAAAAATAACCGAATATGTTCTGAAAATAGAATACATACCGACTTTTGTGAGCAGTGCACCAAATATAGCAGCGATAGCAGCAGGAGGTGCAGCGTAGGAACCAGGAAGCCAAAAATATAAAGGGAACAATGCCCCTTTTAAACCGAACACAATTAAAAATAGTATAGCAATGACAGTAAGAATGGGTGCTTCTGTTTCCAGACTCCTAATTCTTTCAGATAGATGAGCCATATTTAAGGTGCCGGTTACAGCGTAAAGATAAGCAACTCCTATAACAAAGAGTGCGGATGAGATTATATTAACGAGTACATATTTAAAAGATTCTCTTAATTGAACTATAGTGCCGCCATGCACAATTAAAATGTAGGAAGCAATAAGCATAACTTCAAAAAAAACAAACAAGTTAAATAAATCGCCAGTTAAGAAAGCGCCAGTAACACCTGTGATTAGAAATTGATAGAACGCGTAGTAGTAATATTTTTCTCTTTCTTGCCCTATAGAGTGAAAAGAGAAGAGCAATACTGCAAAACTTACGACTGAAGTTGCTGTTATAAGTAAGACAGCCAGCATATCTCCAACCAATACGATGCCAAATGGCGGCTGCCATCCACCTAATTCAAGGGTGTTAATTCCATTATTCAAAACATCAATCATAAGAAATACGTTTACGACAATTAATGCTAGTGCTGCTATTACACTTAATATTTTTTGGAAATTTATTTGACTCGGGGTAAATAGAAGAATTACCCCGGTTAATAACGGTATTAATATAGGCAATATCACTAAATTAGTCATACGAATCAGTTCCTCTCAATTTTTCGGTGTCATCTGTTCCTGTTTCCTTATAAGCTCTGTATCCAAGAACAATAAAAAAAGATGTCACACCAAAGCTAATTACAATGGCCGTTAAAATCAATGCTTGGGGGAGCGGGTCGGTATAAGTGGAAGCTTCGAGGCCTAAAAGAGGAGGCGCTCCAGTTTTTAAGCCGGCCATTGTTAGTAGAAGCACATGTGCTCCATGGCTGATTATTGCTGTACCAATGATAATTCGGATCATGTTTTTTGATAATACCATATAAGTGCCGGTCATAAACAAAATGCCGGCAATGACAGACATTAATATTTCCATTATTGATCCTCTCCTATTGTCTGGATAATAGTGAGGGTTACGCCAACTACTACAAGGTAAACTCCAATATCAAATAATAAAGCGGTAGCAAGTTCAAGCTCCCCCAGCACTGGGAAAGTAAAATAGTCGAATGTTTGGGACAGAAAAGGAACGCCGAATAGAAAAGATCCCATCCCTGTACCAATTGCTACAAGTAGTCCAGCAGCTGTTACGAGTTTAAAATCAAAGGGCAGAATGCGTTTTACCATCTCTAAATCATAAGCGAGAAGTAATAATACAATGGCTGAAGCTGTCATTAAACCGCCAATAAAACCGCCCCCTGGTTCATGATGACCGTTAAAAAATATAAACACGGAAAAAGCGAGGATAATAAACAGTACTACCTTCGTAGCTGTTTGTAAGATAACGTCATTTGATTTCACAGCTCATTCCTCCTCGCTAATCTTAATTTAATCATCGTATATATACCTAGCGCTGCTATTCCAAGCACTAAAATTTCCAGCAGCGTATCAAATCCCCGGAAATCTACAAGAATAACGTTAACCATATTTTTCCCTCCTGCTTCATCATAGCTCGCATCGGGGAAGAACCCGGATATCGATTCAAACAACCGATTGCTGTTAGCAGATATACCAATTAAAGTAACCGTTATCCCCACTGCAATGGAAATGATAAGATTTCCGAGGCGAAAACGTACTTTCTCAAGTTCTTGCGAAATTTGCGGAAGATGATAAAAACAAAGCAGAAACAAAGCTACCGAAACTGTTTCAATGATCAACTGGGTCAAAGCAAGATCCGGGGCACGGAATATAACAAAAAACAGTGCTATCGTATATCCTAATACGCCTAAGCCGATAATTGCTTTTAACCTGGATTTAGTGAACATAACAACGAACGCTGTGGTGACAAGTACAATAGCTAATACCGTTTCGTATACACTTATAGGAGCCAGTTCTGCCGCTTCTATGGAAAATGCGTTTTTATTAAACAAAACGAATACAAGGGCTGCAACAAAGAAGGAAAAGATATAGAGCAAATAATCCCTAACAAATCCAGTCATATAGGACCCGGTTAACCGCCTTGACATTCGATCGACACCGACAACTGTTTGATCATATACATGGTTTAAAGTAAGAGAGTCCGGAAAAGCCCGATAAATTGCCACCCATTTTCTTAAGCTTAAGTATAGAAGTGTACCAATCCCTATTACTCCCAGAGTCATAAAGAGCTCAATTGTCCAGCCGTGCCAGAAATAAATATCTACATAAAATTGCTCCCCTTCACCTAACAGAGAAGGAAGAATAGAAGCCATTGCTGGTTCTATTACTGAATAAGATAAAATATTTGGGAAAAAGCCGAAAACCACCACTAAGATAATTAAAACAATGGGAGACAACAGCATCCCAAACGGTGCTTCGTGCGGCTTTGTATCTAATTTTTCAGGCTGCATTTTCCCAGTAAATGTTTTAAAAACAAGCATCATGCTGTAAATAAATGTAAATATGCTTGCAATCCATGCAACTACCGGGAATACAACGCCTATATTATCAATGTTAAACAGGTGAAACGAAGTAATATCAACCATAGCCGTAAAAAACATCTCTTTACTCAAGAAACCATTAAATGGGGGCAGGCCGGCCATAGAAAAGCTTCCAATAACAGCAATGGTAAACGTAATTGGCATTACAGTCATAAGCCCGCCCAGCCGGCGTATGTCTCTAGTTCCCGTTTCATGGTCCACTATGCCTACCATCATAAAGAGACTGCCTTTAAATGTGGCATGGTTAATTAAGTGAAATAATGCCGCAGTTGTAGCTCCTACATATAAGTTATCCTCCATACTGTCGAAGTGAATAGCTGCTGCACCAACCCCTAACATGGAAAGGATCATTCCTAGCTGACTAACAGTGGAAAAAGCAAGAATGCCTTTTAAATCTGTTTGCCTTACAGCAGAGAAGGATCCCCAAAATAGGGTTGTCAGCCCAAAGCCAGCTACAAGCCACAACCATTCTCCGCTAATTGCAAAAACAGGGCTTAAACGGGCAACTAGATAAATTCCTGCCTTTACCATAGTAGCGGAATGAAGGTAAGCACTTACCGGTGTAGGTGCTTCCATGGCATCAGGAAGCCATATATGAAAAGGGAACTGTGCAGATTTAGTGAACGCTCCTAATAATATCGTCAGCATCGCTGGAATAAATAAAGAATGAGAGGCGATTTCCCCAGCTGAAGCTATAATTTCTTGTATTCTGAATGTACCTGTCATGCTGTATAACATCACAAAACCTACAAGCATGGCAAAACCGCCCATAACTGTAATTAACATGGACTTTAATGCGCCGTAGCGCGACTTTTCTCTTTCATACCAATAGGAGATAAGCAAAAAGGATGAAAGGCTTGTGATTTCCCAAAAGGTGTAAAGCACGATTAAATTATCTGACAATACAACCCCCAACATCGCACCCATGAACATTAATAAAAACGTGTAAAAGTTATATAGTGCTTCTTTTTCTTTAGAGAGGTAATAAATTGAATATAAAACTACAAGAATGCCAATTCCTGTAATCAAAAGAGCAAATAAAAGCCCTAATCCATCAACATGAGCAGCAAAATGTATACCTAATGAAGGTATCCAATCGACGACTGCGGTGACTGTTTCTTTATTCGCTGTAATTGGTAAATATTGCAGGAAATAAAGAAACAATAATGCAGGGACTGCTAATACAAACCATCCAGTATGTATGTGAGTGAATTTTTTATAAAGTATAGGAACGAATATAGCCGCAATAAACGGTGCAATAATTGCAAAATGTAAAGCTGTTAACATATAGAACCTCCTTGTCGATTCAACGGGCACAAATTCTTTTCACATTATAACTTATATTAAGAGGGTGTGCATCTTTAAAATCCTGATTTTTCAGGCAATACAAAGAGCTTATATATAGGAAGAAACACGAATTAAGAAAATTTAATGAATAAATATTTTGTCGAATACCTACACTAAATGTAAAAAAGGAAGCGAAAGGAATGACAACAAGAAATTCAATCATTTTTTTTATTATGTTTGCTTTGTTTTTAGCAGGCGGTGCTGCAGCTAATGATTATGTTGAGCAAAAACGTCTGGAAAAATTCTATACCAGACCAGATCTTCTTCCGTTATCGAACCAAGACCAAATAGAGAGGGACGTATTTGAACCAAGAGAATATGTAAAAATAAAAAGCCTTTCCGGTTAAATCGGAAAGGCTGATATTTTTTCATTCAAATTTATAAACAGATTTAATATTAATAATAAAGTATATGTTAATGTGAACGCGAGTGAACTATTGCGTTATAGATATTTGGTGCTTTATCTGTTCTAACAAGGAACGCCTTTTCATTTCTTCTTCTATTAAATATATAAAATCTTTATTCAGCTCCAGACCAAGGGCTTTTTCATAAGCTTCTATTAACAACTCATCCGATAGTTGTTTCATAAAAAGACTGAGCACCTCCTTAACGATTAATTACCGTCCAGTATTGACGATTCTTTTTTTTAAAAGTTCCCAAACTCCCATCACATTAAACAGACATTTCCAATTGAATGTACGTTCAGTTTATCATGTCAGCATAAAGAGAACAACCGTTCGTTTGTCCACAAACAACCGTGGATAAACTGTTTATAAAATTTAACCAAAGAACTTAAATAGTAGTCATGCAAGGATTTGAGATGTTGAGAAAGTTATCCACAATTATAGATTAGGAGGAAATTGTCGAAAAATTTTATGAATATTAAAAAAGAAAAAACATTACATGTAAATGAATTTTTATACTGTGTTTGAAAAAAAATGTTTTTAACGATATACTTTCAGTTTAGCGGTAGATTGTACGGAAAAAATAAATTAAAGGGTGTCCAGCGTGCTCAAGTATTTTATGCCAAATGAATATTTACCTTCTGTGTTTGATCTGAATCTCGAAGATTTACATGAACGCAATATTAAAGGAATCATAACAGATTTAGATAATACTTTGGTGGAATGGGATCGTCCAGAGGCGACCCCTGAACTGCTTGATTGGATGTATTTTGTGAAACAGCAAGGATTTCAGGTAACAATCGTGTCCAACAATAACAAAGCAAGAGTAAGTGCTTTTTCAGAACCAACTGGAATTAAGTTTATTCATTCAGCTAAAAAACCAATGGGAAAAGCTTTTAGAAAAGCTTGCAAGCAAATGGGGTTAAAAAAGAACGAAGTAGTGGTTGTAGGAGATCAGGTAATGACTGATGTTTTTGGTGGAAACCGTGCAGGCTTTTATACTATTCTGGTGGTCCCGGTAGCAGAATCAGATGGGATTTTTACAAAAGTAAACCGAAAGGTAGAAAGAAAAGTATTAAAACGATTAAAAGATAAAGGGCTCATACAGTGGGAGGAATCAAATTGAAGGAAGATACGTTAATATGTGCCGGCTGTGGAGCGGCGATACAAACAGAAGATCAATCAAAAAAAGGATACGTACCACCATCTGCGCTGCAACGCGACATCATTATTTGCCAGCGCTGTTTTCGATTAAAGCATTATAATGAGGTACAAGATGTTTCATTGGAAAATAAAGATTTTACTGATAATCTGCATGAACTTGGAAGAAGAAAAGCTCTTGTTGTAAAAATTGTAGATGTATTTGATTTTGAAGGCAGTTGGATACCGGGCTTTCAAAGATATATTGGCAGAAACGATGTTTTGTTATTAGTAAATAAAACGGATTTGCTTCCTAGATCGGTCAATAAAAATAAATTAAAGGACTGGATACAAAGAACGGCTAAAGAACATGGTCTGAAAGCAAAAGAGATTTTATTTATCAGTGCTGAGAAAAATTACGGCATTCAAGCGGCAGCTTCAATAATGGATGAACTTCGTAACGGCAAAGATGTCTATATTACGGGTGCAACAAATGTAGGGAAATCGACTTTTATTAACAAATTAATTCAGGAATTTGGAGGGGATGAAGAGCAATTAATTACTACCTCCAACTTTCCAGGGACAACCTTGGATATGATCGATCTTCCTTTAGATGACGGCAGCCGGCTTTTTGACACGCCTGGAATAATAAATAATAAGCAAATAGCTCATTACATTCCAAAAAAAGAGTTAAAGCAAATAACACCTTCAAAAGAAATAAAGCCGAGAATTTTTCAATTGAACGAAAAACAAACATTATTCATTGCAGGTCTAGCCAGAATAGATTTTACTAGCGGTCATCCCAATTCCTTTGTAGCTTATTTTGCAAATGATTTACTTATTCATCGAACAAAACAGGATAACGCAGATCAATTGTATGCAGATCATGCTGGCGAACTATTAAGCCCGCCGGGAAAAGAAACTTTACAGGATATGCCTGAGTTTTTGAAGCAATCCTTTACTGTAAAACAGGGAAAAACAGATATAGTAATATCCGGGTTAGGATGGCTGTCAGTTATTGAGCCAGGAGCAGAGATAGAAGTATACGCTCCTAAAGGAGTAGGAGTTTCTTTAAGAGAGGCGATTATTTAATGGCAAATAAATTTTTGAAAGCAGAAAAGCTTTTTGGTTTAATTGGACATCCTGTTGGTCATTCCATGTCACCAGTAATGCATAATGACCAATTTGAAAGACTAGAACTACCATATTTTTATCATGCGTTTGATGTGGCACCAGGAGAGCTTAAAGAAGCGGTTAAGGGAATGAGATCCCTCGGTTTTTCTGGTTTTAATGTGACCGTGCCTCATAAAGTAGAAGTGATGCAGTATATAGACGAAATTAATGAAGAAGCACAAATGATTGGGGCAGTTAACACGGTGGTAAATACAAACGGAAAATGGATAGGTTATAATACCGATGGAAAAGGCTACGTGGAATCACTTCTTTCTAAAACAGGAAAGAAACTGCATGATTATAATATTCTGGTTATTGGGGCAGGAGGAGCTGCACGTGCTGTAGTAACATCTCTTTATCGATATGGGGTAAAAAGCCTTGCCATCACAAACCGAACAATCTCAAAAGCAGAAGACATTAATAAAAATTTAAAAGAAGGTCCTGGGGTAGAAATTTTAAATAAAGAAGAAGCGGAACAAAAAACAAATCATTACGATTTAATTATTAATACAACCTCGATCGGCATGGCTCCAGATATAAATACAACCCCCTGGAAGACGGAAGCTTTGAAATCAGGATGCTTATGCAGTGATTTAATATATAACCCATTAAAAACTACCTGGTTAAAAGAAGCTGAAAATATGGGAGCTGACACCTTGAACGGGGTAGGTATGTTTGTTGGTCAAGGAGCAGTTGCATTTGAATTATGGACGGGTATTTGGCCTGATATAGAAAGAATGACAGATATTGTACTTGAAGAGCTTGGGAGGAAATAAAATGCTAAAAGGAAAACAAAAACGATATTTAAGAAGTAAAGCTCACTCGTTGAAGCCTGTTTTTCAAGTAGGTAAAGCCGGTGTTAATGAAAATTTATTGAAACAAACATTAGATGCATTAGAGGCACGTGAGTTAATAAAAATAAATATTCTGCAGAATTGTTTTGAAGACAAATATTCAGTAGCTGAAGAGTTATCTCAAGGCGCTGATGCAGAAGTTGTCCAAATAATTGGAAATACCATTGTTTTATATAAGGAATCTGTGGAAAATAAAAAGATAGAATTGCCTTAATAAAAGGGGTAAGAAAATGAAAAATAAAATTGGCCTTTTAGGCGGTACATTTGACCCTCCGCATATTGCTCATTTAATAATAGCACAAGAAGCACTTTCCGCTCTTCAGCTTGATGAAGTCTGGTTTATACCTGTTCATACTCCTCCGCATAAAGTAAGAGAAAAAATGGCAGACCCTTCAGAAAGGTATGAAATGACAAAAAGAGCAATTGCAAATAATGAAAGTTTCCAGGCTTCAGCGATAGAATTAGAAAGAGAAGGACCTTCATATACAATCGAAACGATTAAAACATTAATAGAAATGACTGAGGATACGGAGTTTTATTTTATTATCGGCGGTGACATGGCAGAGCAGCTGGATACGTGGAAGGATATTGATACTTTAAAAAAGATGGTAACTTTTGTGGTTGCTGAACGCCCAGGATATCAGGGAGGCCCTGGTGAAAATGACGGAATAAAATATATTGAAGTTCCGCAAATGGAAATTTCCTCAACAGTTATAAGAGAAAGATGTAAAGAAAGCAAAAGTATACGTTATTATGTACCGGAAGAAGTATGGAATTTTATTGAGGAGAGAGATCTCTATGGATAAGAAAAAAGCGCTCGATTTAGTTAAAGCCCATTTAACAGAACACCGTTATATCCATACATTAGGTGTAACAGAAAAAGCAGTAGAGCTTGCTTATAAAATAGGTGTTAATGTTAAAAAAGCGGAGACAGCTGCTATTTTTCACGATTATGCTAAGTTCCGACCCAAAGAAGAAATGAGAGATATTATACGTGAACAGGGCTGGGATGAAAATTTTATACATTACGGAGATGAACTGTTGCACGCTCCAGCCGGTTCTTACTTGGTAAACAAAGAAATTGGAATAGAAGATGAAGAGATATTATCCGCTATTTTCTGGCATACTACAGGAAAAGAAAACATGACCGAGCTCGAAAAAGTTCTGTTTTTAGCAGATTATATTGAACCTAATCGAATTTTTCCGGGTGTGGACGAAGTAAGGGAAGCAGCTGGAAAAAATGTGGACCGTGCGATTGTAATGGCTCTTCGCAATACTATTTGTTTTCTTATGAAAAAAAATCAACGTGTGTTTCCAAAAACACTATATGCTTATAATAATATGGTGCAAAATTTAAAAAAACAGTCCAATATAGGAGGATGATGGGAATAATGCAAGGAAAGGCGCTTTTAGAGCTTGCAGCAAGGGCTGCAGATGAAAAAAAAGCAGAGCAATTAACAGCTCTTGATATGAGAGGCATTTCGCTTATTGCTGACTATTTCTTAATAGGTCATGGGAACTCTCATAAACAGGTACAAGCCATTGCCCGGGAAATAAAAAAGAAAGCTCAAGAACAGGAGCAGGAAGTGAAACGATTAGAAGGTTTTGATGAAGCAAAATGGGTTCTGCTGGATTTGGGTGATGTTATCGTTCACATTTTTCATAAAGATGAACGGCATTATTATAATTTGGAAAAACTATGGGGAGATGCCGCACAGGTCGAACTAGACACTGTACTATCTTAATAAAAATGATGAAACCATACAGCAGTTTTGCAAGTGTGTATGATCGTTTAATGGAAGAAACCCCATATGAAAGCTGGGAAAAATGGCTGCAGAAAGTTTTTGTGAAAGAAACCATAAGTTCACCGGCAATATTGGATGTCGGCTGCGGTACCGGCACAATATTGAACAAATTACTAAAGAAAGGTTTCAAGGCTGCAGGTAATGATCTCTCGGAAGACATGCTGGCAGCTGCAAAATATAAACTGAACAGCCAGGGCTTTGATCCATTACTTTTTTGTCAGGATATGCGAAAGCTGGATATACCGATGAAATTCGATGTTATATTAGTTCTTTGTGATTCATTAAATTATCTTACGAAAGAAGCAGATGTAGCAGAAGCTTTTCAATCTTTTTACAGCCATTTAAATGATGATGGATTTCTTATTTTTGATGTACATTCTCTTTTCTACGTAGAAAATATACTTCACGGTTTTTCTTTTGCAGATACTAGTGAAGACGTTTCATATATATGGAACGCTTTTTCTACTGAACATAAAGGAGAAGTAGAGCATGAACTAACTTTATTTATAGAACGTGAAAACTCAATATATGAGCGTCATGATGAATTTCATGTTCAAAAAACATTTTCTGTGGAAGAATACAAACGTTTATTAAAAGTGTCTAACTTTGAAGTTAGCGGGGTCTATTCAGATTTTTCATTTTCTCCGCCGCAAGATAAAAGTGAACGGATATTTTTTATTGCTAAAAAGGTTTTACATTATTAAAATAAAAGAGTACAATAAATAAAAAAGACGGTAAGACCGTCTTTTTTAACCTTTATTTAAGATGCTCAAAAATTTTTTCATTTCTTCTTTGTCTTTAGCAAATTTATGATGGGTTTGTTGAAAAACTTCTTCGAACATTCCTTCGCTGTGCTTATCTAATACCTTTAAACCTTCTCCCGTGATCCCGCCTGGTACATTTACCTTTTCTCTTAAGCTCCTAAGATCGTAATGGCCTTGCTGCAGTAAATATCCATATGAAATCATCATTTTTTCTGCCAGCTGTTCTGCATCTTCTAATTTGATAGAAGTCTCACCAACAGCAGAATATATAAATCGCTCAATCAGAAAACTGATAAACGCTGGGCCGCAGCTTACGATGTCACTGGATACCCGTAGTATGTCATCTGAAATGGTTACTGGCTGAGAAAATTTACTTAGCCAAGTTTGAAAGGATTTTTTTTCAGTTTCCGTCCATCGCTCTCCAAAAGTTAATAATAATGGTCCTTTACCTGTTTTGTTAACAATGCTGGGCACAGTTCTTACCACTCTTCTAACCGGCAGATTTTCTAAATCCTCAAGCAGAACCGGACTCGTAATTGTAGCTAAAATCTGATCATACGCTAAATGTCTTTGTAAATCATAGAGGATGTCTTTATATTGTCCAGGCCTCATACATAAGAAAACGATATCTACTTTTGTTAATAATCCTGGTAAATCAGCCGCTACATTTAAATGAGGAAAACTTGTTTTAAAATCAAGACTTCTGTCTAATGTCCGATTGTAAATATACATGTTTTTTTCGGGTATGCCTCCACGCTCCATCATAACTTCTGTCAGCATCCCGCCCATATTTCCGACACCAACGATTCCTATGTTTTTCAAATTGTGCTCCCTCCCTGAGGTTCTCCGCTCAAAAATTACTTCCCCATTCACTTTATGCAATCATCCAAAATTCATGTCACATTCAGATAAAGAAAGGAGAAATAAAATATGAATTGGAAGAATCCAGTAATTATTTCCACAGGCATTGGCGTGATATCTTTATTTTTATTTATTGTTTTTACTTATGTACCATCACAGGAGACCATTGAGAAAAACAGTGCGAATAGTGAGGATTTTTTTCAAGAGTTTGCAGAAGAAACGGATGAAGAGGGTTCTGAGAAAGACGAGCAAAACACAACTATAGAGGAAATGATTGTTTTAGTTGATGTGAAAGGACAGGTGCAGCACCCGGGTGTATATGAATTGAAGAAGGACAGCAGAGTGATTGATGCTATTGACTCTGCAGGAGGTTTAAAAGAAGAAGGAGATGCTACGAGTGTAAATTTTGCAGAGCGGGTTCATGACGAAATGATTATATATGTACCAAAACAGGGAGAAGAAAGTATTGAACACCCAAGCCCTGAGATAACAGAAAAAGATAATAAAGTTCGTATAAACTATGCTGATGTAAATGAACTGGAGACACTTCCAGGAATTGGTCCTGCAAAAGCAGAAGCAATTATTTCGTATCGTGAAGAGTTTGGCGGATTTAAAGAATTAGAAGACTTAACCAATGTCTCCGGTATTGGAGAGAAATCAGTAGAACAATTAAAAGAAATAGCGACAGCTGATTGAAAATCGAAGAGAAAATTGTTTCAAATATATGAATCTTTTGATAATGTAAAAGAGAAAAGAGTAAATATTAGGAGGAATGACAAATGGGAGAAGAACAATGGAAATTAGAAACTTTAGCTGTTCACGGAGGACAAGAAGTAGATCCGGCTACACAATCAAGAGCTGTTCCGATTTATCAAACTACTTCATATGGATTTAAAGATACAGACCATGCTGCTAATTTATTTTCTTTATCTGAATTTGGAAATATTTATACAAGGATCATGAACCCGACTCAGGATGTATTTGAAAAGCGGATGGCAGATTTGGACGGAGGAGTAGGCGCATTAGCAACTGCAAGTGGAAGCTCTGCTATTCATCTCGCCATTTTAAACATCTGTGAGACGGGAGATGAAATTGTAGCTTCAAGTGGCTTATATGGTGGCACATATAATTTGTTTGTACATACATTTCCAAAATTAGGAATTAACGTTCATCTTGTAGATGGCACGAACCCAGAAGCTTTTGAAGAGAAAATAAATGAAAGAACCAAACTTATATTTGGAGAAATGATTGGCAATCCAAATGGAGATGTATTAGATATTGAAAAACTTGCCAAGGTAGCACATTCTAATGGTCTGCCTTTCATGGTAGACGCTACTTTGGTTACCCCTGCTTTATGCCGGCCAATTGAACACGGTGCGGATATTGTGGTTCATTCAGCTACTAAGTTTATCGGAGGCCATGGTACTTCCATTGGAGGTGTGATTGTAGATGCAGGTAAATTTAATTGGAATAATGGAAAGTACCCTTCTTTAACCGAACCAGACCCTAGTTATCATGGTATTGTGTATACCAAAGCAGCAGGAGAACTGGCTTACATTATTAAAGCCCGGGTTCAATTATTAAGAGACCTTGGTCCGGCAATTGCACCAATGAATTCATTTCTTCTTTTGCAAGGATTAGAAACCCTGCATTTACGTATGGAACGCCATTGTGAAAATGCAATAAAAGTCGCTGAATATCTTGAAAGTCATCCGTTTGTCGAATGGGTGAGTTATCCGGGTCTTGCGTCTCACCGGAATATGAAAACGCTCAAAAATACCTTCCTAAAGGAAAAGGGGCCATCTTAACATTTGGAATTAAAGGTGGCACAGATGAAGGTAAAGCTTTTATAAATTCGTGCAGATTACATTCTCATGTAGCAAATGTAGGGGACGCAAAGTCTTTAGTTATACATCCGGCCAGCACTACACACCAGCAGTTAACAGAAGAAGCACAAGTATCAGCAGGTGTATACCCCGAATTAATAAGACTTTCTGTTGGTATTGAGCATGCTGATGATATTATTGCTGATATTGAGCAGGCTCTGAAGCACAGCCAAAAATAAATGAAAACAAGAAATGGAAGAAACATCGAATGCAAGGTGTTTCTTCCCCAGCTTAATAATTTGTTTTGTATGATGGAAGTGATGCCTTGGTAAAAAACAAAATATTGTTTTTATTAGGTCCAATAGCAGCAACTAGTTTATCGTTAACTGAGTTTTCAACAGCATCAGCGGCTTTTGCAGCTTTTGTTATTGTTTTGTACATCTATTTACTAAGAATAAAAATGATAGCTTTTGTGGTCGTAGCAATAATTTTTTTCGTTAGGTCTGAAAGTATTATACTTTCAAATGTTTCCGTTTTAACTGGAGAGGAGTCCGAAATAAATGGCATTGTAACAGAAGGACCGTTTACAAATGGAAATCGGGCTCAATTGACCATGAAAATAAATAAAAAAGAGTATGCTCTTGTTAATGTTACTCTTAAACACTCTTCGGATGTTAAATTACTTCGCAATTACTCTCCTGGTATTAGCTGTTCCGTGAAAGGAAAGCTCGAAGCTCCCTCCCCTTCGATAAATTTTCAAGCTTTTGATTATTCCCGATATCTAAAAACCAAGCGGATTCATTGGATTCAAGAAACTACATTAAGTGATTTAAAATGTAAAAACATAGAATTGTCTCCTGGTAATATAATTAAAAACTGGCGTCATTATGGTATTCAACGAATAAACGATTATTTTCCCTTTGATTTAAAGGGCATGGCTGCTGCTCTCATTTTTGGGGAGCGCCATTTTCTTGACCCAGACATTGAAGAAAAATACCAGAAGCTGGGACTTATTCATTTGCTGGCAGTTTCAGGGCTGCATGTTGGACTGGTTTCAGGGGTTTTATATTATGGACTCTTGCGGCTCGGAATTACTAAACAAAGAGCAGAAATAGTTCTACTAATGGTAATGCCGGTATATATAATTGCAGCAGGCGGAGCACCGTCCGTAATTAGAGCGGCTTCTATGGTTATAATATTTCTATTGCTGAAAAAAATAAATATGAAACAGAAATCTTTTGACCTTCTTACTTATTTAGCAGCAGGTTTAATTTTTATTAATCCATATTTTTTATTACACATTGGATTTCAGCTTTCTTTTACAGTGAGTGGAGCTATTCTTTTATCTTGGAAAATATTCCAACAGGTAAATGCTTTTTTCATGAGCTTTATTGTTACAATAGTTGCACAATTGGCAGCTTTACCAATCATTTTATTTCATTTTCATGAATTTTCAATTTTAAGTTTTGTATTAAATTTTATATTTATTCCTTTTATTACATTTATTGTTTTACCTTTCAGTTTTATTTTATTTGCTGTTTCTTTCCTTTTCCCTTATTATATTGCCTATCTTTCACTGCCGTTTGAGTATGCCATAAAAGCTTCTCATTACATTTTAGAAATATTGAGTTCTTGGAACGGTTTACAGGTTGTTTCTGGTAAACCTTCTATTTTTATATTGTGGTGTCTTTCTTTTTGTTTATATTGGATGTTTTATAATTTAGACACAAAAAGTTTTCATTCAAATACCATATGGTCTATAACTCTTATAATAGGCGTGGTGGTTATTCAATGTATTTATCCATATTTCAATAAATATGGATATGTCACCATTCTAGATGTAGGCCAAGGAGATAGTGTGGTGATTGAACTGCCTTACAGGCAAGGGGTTTATTTAATTGATGCCGGGGGTGTCCTTCAATTTTCAAATAAAGATTGGCAGGAAAACAGCAATCCATATGACCCTGGAAAGAAAATAGTGGTTCCTTTTTTAAAATCAAAAGGTATCACTGCATTAGATAAACTAATCATTACGCATGGGCATGTGGATCATTACGGTGGAGCGTATGCGGTTGCAGAAGAGTTCAAAGTAAAACAGCTTTTGTATGGCGAAGGAAGAAATTTTAATAAAGAAGAAAAAGATTTTTTGAATTTTATTGATAACTTAAATATCCCGCTACAACTTGTAAAAAGTGGTGACTCCTGGGAAGCAGGTCAGAGTAAATTTCAATTTTTGCTGCCTGAAGGAAATGAAATGACTGGAAATGATCGTTCTATTGTCTTTAGATCTGAAATGGGAGGAGCATCCTGGTTGTTCACAGGAGATTTAGAAGAAGAAGGTGAAAAGAAGTTACTGACAAAATACCCTCATCTTCGGGCTGATATGTTAAAAGTAGGACACCATGGCAGTAATACGTCTACAACCGACCCATTTGTTGAACAATTAAAAAGCAAAATGGCTTTTATATCTGCCGGAAGATGTAATCAATTTGCGCACCCTCATAAAGAAACGCTGAAAACGCTGAAAGCTCATCATATTCAAGTTTTTCGTACAGATAAACAAGGCGCTGTTGAGGTTGCTTTTCACAATAATCAGCTTATTAAAGTGAAAAAGGCAGTCAGCAATCCAATAGAAGTATCGTGTAATTAAAGGTGCAATGAAAAAACCTTGTTGCTTATAACAAGGTTTTTCCGTTAGGTGCTGCTTTTTAAAAATTACTTGCCACATCTACTACTGTTGCTACGATAAAAATTAACGAAAAGAATACAAAGGATGCTATAAAGGCTACAACGGAATCATTAAAATCATTCCGTTTGCTTTGTACGTCCTTTTCAAACTGATTCACGATGAATCCCTCCTCGCAAGTACACTCTTTTCCTAGTATAAGACAAGCTTCTGCAAAAATCCATATCCACTTAAAAAATCATTCTCCGACATTCATGTAATATAGGAGGACTTTGGCCTTCCTGTAAAGAGTTGTCACCTATAAGCTCAGCTGACATAGGATATCCTAAAAGAGAAAGGATGAACATCGTTGATGGGAAGGGTTCCTAGGCCTTTTTATCAACGTTTATCATAAATGGAAAGTGCTGAAAAAAGCACTTTCCTTTTCTCCATTACAATGTTGATTAAATAATAATCGTTGCGTAAACACAAGGTTATGGATACGATATAAAAAGAAACTATTTTGTATGAACAATGGAGTGCCTTACATATGGATTATATTCAGCTTTCTAAAGAGCTAGATCAAAAAGACACGAAGCCCTTGTATTTATTATATGGCAAAGAAGATTTTTTCATTAAAAATATTACGGAAAAAATTGTCTCGTCTGTATTAACGGAAGAAGAGCGGGATTTCAATTATTCGATTTATGATATGAAAGAAATACCTGTAGAAGCTGCTGTAGAAGAAGGAGAAACTCTGCCTTTTTTTGGAGAAAAAAGAGTCATTCTTTTAAGAAATTGTTATTTTTTAACTGGGGTAAAAGAAAAAGAAAAAACAGAGCATCATTTACCTACCTTTGAAAAATATATGGACAATCCTTCAAGCGAAACGGTTATGATTGTAACCGTTTCGTATGAAAAGTTAGATGAGCGAAAAAAAATCGTTAAAAAGCTAAAAAAACAGGGAACGGTAATGGAAGCTGCTCCATTTGATGAAGCTAAAATGCTTCAATGGATGGATACATATGCACGTGATAATCAGCTCCATATTTCTCAGGAAGCGAAAGAATTATTGATACAGCTAGCTGGAAAAGATATGATGATGCTTGCCTCCGAGATGGAAAAGCTTTCTCTATATGTACAAGAAACCGGCAAAATTACCATTGAAGCCGTAGAAAAGCTCGTAGCCAGAACTCTTGAGGATAATGTTTTTGAATTAGTTGACAATGTCGTTAGAGGGCGCTCAGAAAAGGCATTTCGAATTTATTATGATTTAATAAAGCAAAATGAAGAGCCGATTAAAATATTAACTTTACTTGCTAGACAATTTCGGATGATATTGCTTGTGAAACAATTGAAAAAAAGGGGATATTCGCGACAGAAAATGGCTTCTCAGCTTAAAGTTCATCCCTTTGCAGTAAAAACAGCAGAAGGCCAAATGAAAAATTTCGAAGAAGTAACATTAAAAAATATATTAGCAGAACTGGCGCAAGCTGATTATGAAGTGAAGACGGGAAAAATAGATAAATCTCTTCGGGTGGAATTATGTATTGCCAATTTAGCAAAGTCCTCTATTAACATCATGAGCAATAAAAAAACGACTCTTTAGGGAGTCGTTTTGTTTACTATTGAGCCAGTTTATTTAAGCGCTGCTGCATGTCAGATTTTGTACGCGCTGCTGCGTTTTTATGAATCATTTTTTTATCAGCCGCTTTATCTACTTTCTTTGTAGCAAGTTGGAAGAGATCTTTTGCTCCTTCCAAGTCATTGTTGTCGACTTTTTTATTGAATTCTTTCACTGCAGAACGCATAGATGTTTTAAATGCTTGATGTTTTACACGTCTGTTTTCATTTGTAAGTACACGTTTTTTAGCAGATTTAATGTTTGCCATGTCTGTCACCTCCTTGTAGCGTTCAAATAATCTTATCAGACCAATTTGAACTCAAGAGGATTCTAACAAAAAACACTTGGTGGTGCAAGATAAGAATAAAATGTAATCCCTTTAACATAATAAGAAATAAAATAACAGTGAGTATTGCAAGAAAGCGGGTGCAGCTATGGATGATCAGTTAGATTTGTCTGCCTATTCTGTACGTACAGATCTGGCTATTGAGGAAAAAGAATTATTAGAAGAAAAAGAACTGCAAGGTTCTCCAAAGAAAAAAACAGATAATGGAATATGGATTCAAGAAAAGGAAGAGAATGGGGTTAAAATTACACGAGTAAAAATAAAAGAAGCTGGAGCAGAACAAACCGGCAAAAAGCCAGGGGAATATTTAACATTTGAAGCGCAGGGGATTAGAAAGCAAGATACAAAACTTCAAAAATACGTTGAAGAAACCTTTGCCAGGGAGTTTGCCGCTTTTATGGATCAGCTTAATATTCCAAAAGACGCTTCTTGTCTCGTAACGGGGCTTGGTAATTGGAATGTGACGCCTGATGCTCTTGGACCGATGGTAGTAGATAAACTTGTTATTACTAGACATTTATTTAAAGAAGCACCTGAACACGTACAAGAAGGTTTTCGGCCAGTAAGTGCATTTGCACCAGGGGTAATGGGAATGACCGGAGTAGAGACAAGTGATATTATTTCCGCTGTAATAGATAAAACAAAACCAGATTTTATTATTGCTATAGACGCTTTAGCATCAAGGTCCATAGAACGAGTCAATACAACCATACAAATTTCTGATACGGGAATACACCCTGGTTCAGGGGTAGGCAATAAAAGAAAAGAATTAAGCAAAGAAACACTGGGAATACCGGTTATTGCCATAGGAATCCCCACAGTGGTAGATGCCGTATCTATTACTAGTGACACCATTGACTTTATTTTAAAACACTTAGGAAAAGAGATGAATACTAAAGATACTGCAGGAAGAGCCTTAACTCCTGCAGGAATGACATTCGGAGAGAAAAAGGAATTAACAGAAGAAGATTTACCAGATGAAAGAGAGCGAAAAGCTATGCTTGGAATGATCGGCGGATTAGAGGATATGGAAAAACGGCAATTAATACAAGAAGTACTTGCCCCATTAGGACATAATCTAATGGTAACCCCTAAAGAAGTAGACGTCTTTATGCGTGATATGGCAAATGTAATTTCGGAAGGACTAAATGCAGCCCTTCATGGAAGTATATCACAGAGCAGTACAGGAACATATACAAAATAAAACAAGCCGCTTGAAGGGTGTTCCCCCTTTTTAAGCGGCTTTCACTATTTGGGACTGGTAATAAGTCAACTTATACTAAGCTTTATCATCAAAGGTACTTTCTCCTAAATGAATTTTGAGGGGTTCTAATCTAGCACGTAAGGTTCATAGATTAGAGCAAGGAGGAAGTGCCATGATACCTAATCTAAAGAAAAAAAACCTGGCTCGGAATAGGACAAGTTTCAGGCATGTTCTCATAGCAGGGTTGACAGGATATTTGTTCATTATGTTTTTAATAGCAGTACTAACATCTGTGGATCAGGACCAATATTTTTCATCTCGTAATTTGCATGCCTGGAGTTCTCACGTACAAAATGAGCTGTTAGCAGCTTTTTTTACTTACGAAAACCGATATTTTGCTAATGTAAATGCAGAAGAAATAACAAAACCAGCTGTTTCCAGTATGGTTTTTGAATTTGTTACAAGACTTGATATAAAAGATCCCAGAACGTTACTGGGACGTGAGTTGCCAGGCTTTGCTTCGTTTGATGGGAAAATAATAGTTGCCGGGGACGGTACTGATTTTACAAATATGCCAGTAGAGTCCGCTCCTCCAATGGAAGTTTTAATGGAAGAAAGAGAGGCCACTGCAAAACGACTGGAAATTGCAGAGAACTCAAAGGGAAATGCCAATGAAGCTTCTGGAGAAAATCCGATCGCTCACATTATTCATTCTCACAGCAGAGAATCTTATTTGCCTGAATTAGAGGAAAGAACAGATGTTGCTTTTCATCCGGAAGTCAATATTACTCTTGTTGGAGAACGACTTGGGCAGGCACTTGAGAAACAAGGAATCAGCACAGAAGTAAACAAAACAGATATCGAACAGAAGCTGCATGAGAACGGATGGGACTTTCCCCAATCATATGATGTTTCAAGAGAAGTTTTACAGGAGGCTATTTCTCAGAATGAGGGGTTAGAATTATTTTTCGATCTTCACCGCGATTCTCAATCACGTGACGTTACAACCGTAACTATCAATGGGGAAACTTTAGCCAGAACGATGTTTGTTATAGGAGAGAATAACCCTGATTATGAAAAAAATCTAGAAATGGCGACGGAACTTCATAATAAATTAGAAGAAACTTATCCAGGTTTGAGCAGGGGGGTAATAACAAAAGGCGGAGGAGGAGCTAATGGCCGATATAACCAGGACCTTTCCGAAAATTCTGTACTTATAGAAATGGGAGGTATTGAAAACAGTTTAGACGAGACGTATAGAACTGCAGATATTCTCGCAGAAGTAATCAGTGAGCAATATTTTGAGGCAGAATCTGTGGAAGGGGAGGAGTAATGTGAGATTTATTACCATGTTATTTGGCGCCGGCTTATTCTTTTTAAGCGGTATGATTACTGGTTATCATTACGCTCAAAGCCATTGGCTTGATGTAGAGCATGTCTCAGGCTTAAGTGAGGAAATAGAACAAGAAACTGAAAAAACAGTAGAGAAAGAACAGGAAAGCAGTGGTGATCTTTCTTCAGATCTCTTAAAACGTCAGGAAGTGATAAAAGAGGAAGGAACGGAAAACATGTTTTCCAGGATCGGTCAGTCACTTGATGTTTTTAATCCTTCTTCTAATAGTCAATAAAAGAGAGCTGTACACATATTGAAGTACCTTCCTACCATTGATATAATAGTGATTAATGTCTTAGTACGTAAATCGCTGTAGCTTATTACAGCGATTTTATTCTTAGAAAATTTATATATTTGCGCATTGATGACTTCCTTATAGCGTACAGCTTCAGCACTATAAAATGAAAAGCTGTTCAAAACGCTTGCGCTTTTTATATTTAGGAGTGAATGAAGAATGAACAATAAAGAAAGAAAAGAACGTCAAAACAGGATAAGGAACTTTTCAATCATTGCTCATATTGATCACGGGAAATCTACGTTGGCTGATCGTATATTAGAATCTACGAGCACGTTGACACAACGGGAAATGAAAGACCAAATGCTTGATGCGATGGACCTTGAAAGGGAACGGGGCATAACAATTAAACTCAATTCCGTTCAGCTTAAACATACACATACAGATGAAGAAGAATATATATTTCATTTAATTGACACCCCAGGTCACGTAGATTTTTCTTACGAAGTTTCAAGAAGTTTGGCAGCCTGTGAGGGTGCGCTCTTAATTGTGGATGCAGCTCAAGGCATAGAGGCTCAGACATTGGCCAATGTGTATTTAGCCCTTGATAATGACCTTGATATTATCCCGGTCATCAATAAGATAGACCTTCCAAGCGCTGAACCTGAAAGAGTGAAGCAGGAAATTGAAGATGTTATCGGACTTGATGCTTCTGACGCAGTGTTAGCTTCAGCAAAAAGCGGTATTGGGACAGAAGAAATTTTGTCTCAAATAGTAGAGAAAATCCCAGCACCGACAGGAGATCCTGAAGCACCCCTCCAAGCTTTGATTTTTGATTCCCTTTATGATACATACCGGGGGGTTATCGCCTATATTCGTGTTAAAGAAGGAACAATTAAGGCGGGAAAAAAAATAAAAATGATGGCGACAGGAAAAGAATTTGAGGTGTCAGAAGTAGGAGTGTTTACACCAAAACCGGTCGCATGTAATGAACTTACTGTAGGAGATGTTGGATTTTTAACGGCATCTATAAAGAACGTAAGTGATTCCCGGGTTGGGGATACTATTACAAATGCTGACAGACCAGCTGATGAACCGCTGCCCGGGTATAAAAAAATGAACCCGATGGTGTTTTGCGGTATGTATCCGGTCGATGCTAATGACTATAATACTTTAAGGGATGCGCTAGAAAGACTGGAATTAAATGACAGCTCCCTGCAATACGAGGCCGAAACCTCTCAAGCGCTTGGGTTTGGCTTTCGGTGCGGGTTTTTAGGGCTTCTTCATATGGAAATACTTCAAGAAAGAATTGAAAGAGAGTATGGGATTGAATTAATTACCACTGCACCGAGCGTTGTATACAACGTTTATTTAACAGACGGGGAAATACTTGAAATCGACAATCCTTCAAACATGCCAGCACAGCAAAAAATAGATTCGGTAGAAGAGCCGTTCGTAAAAGCCACGGTAATGGTGCCAAATGATTTTGTAGGGGCAGTAATGGAACTCTGCCAAAAAAAGCGCGGTGAATTTTCAGATATGCATTATATGGATGAAAACCGTGTTAATATTATATACGAATTACCTTTAACCGAAATCGTATATGACTTTTTTGATCAATTAAAATCAAACACAAAAGGGTATGCCTCCTTTGATTATGAATTTATAGGTTATAAAGAATCCAACTTAGTAAAAATGGATATTTTATTAAACGGAGAAGTGGTAGATGCACTATCAGTAATCGTTCATAGAGACAAAGCATATGAGCGAGGTAAAGCTATCGTTGAAAAACTAAAAGAACTTATCCCTCGCCAGCAATTCGAGGTGCCTGTCCAAGCCAGTATTGGACAGAAGATTATCGCCAGGTCCAATATTAAAGCGATACGAAAAAATGTACTTTCTAAATGTTATGGTGGAGATATTACAAGAAAAAGGAAACTGCTCGAAAAGCAGAAAGAAGGAAAACGCCGCATGAAAAGTGTCGGAAAAGTAGACGTACCTCAAGAAGCATTTATGTCGGTCCTTCGTATGGATAACGATGATTAATATCTCCCGTTCTTAAGGGGTTGTCTCAATTAGAAGCGGAACTTGTTTTAAGGAGACAGTTTTAGCTGCTATTTGGGAGAACCTCTCTTTTTCTGCAAAGAAGGCAGGACGCTTAGGCTTTTCAGGAAAGAAGGTGATTAAATGACAGCAAAAGCAATTTATGTTCATATTCCATTTTGCAAGCAAATATGCTACTATTGTGATTTTAATAAATTTTATTTGGACAACCAGCCAGTTGACAGTTATATTGAAGCATTAGAATCGGAGATAAAAGATGCCTTTCTAATTAATCACAACCGTGAATCTATTAAAACTGTGTATATAGGAGGTGGTACCCCCACGGCTTTAAATGGAAAACAGCTGGAGAAAGTTATATTGGCTGTGAAAAAGTACGCTCCTTTACTTAGTGATGAACTGGAATTTACTGTCGAAGTCAACCCCGGTGAAGCAGATCTTGAAAAATTGAAGATTATGCGTAAGCACGGAGTAAACCGGTTAAGTATTGGTGTCCAAAGCTTTGATAATAATCTTTTAAAAAAAATAGGGAGAAGCCATTCTGCTGAAGAAGTATGGAAGACAGTAAAGGATGCCCAAAAAGCAGGCTTTGAAAATATTTCTATTGATTTAATGTTTGGACTGCCCGGTCAGACAAGCGAAATATGGCAAAATACTATCACGAACGCGTTAAAGCTTAATATACCTCATATATCTGCATATTCCTTAAAAATAGAAGAAAAAACAATGTTTTATAATTGGTACCGCCAGGGAAAACTTCGAACACTTCCTGAAGATATTGAAGCTGAAATGTATGAAGAAATGGTTTCACGACTTAACCGCGCAGGGTATGAAGCATATGAGATTAGTAATTTTGCAAAGAGCGGATTTGAAAGCATGCATAACCAGGTATACTGGGAAAATAAAGAGTATTTCGGATTTGGAGCAGGTGCTCATGGGTATTTAAACGGAGTTCGCTACTCTAATATAGCTCCTTTAACTCATTATATTAGAGCTCTGCAAGAGAAAAAGACTGCTGTCAAATACAGCCACCGCGTGTCGAAGCAAGAAATGATGGAAGAAGAGATGTTTATGGGGCTGCGTATGAAAAAAGGGGTAAAAGAAAAAAACTTCAAGCAGAAGTATGGCTGTTCTTATTTTGAAATTTTTTCAAAAGCTATTCAGGAATTAAAGGATAAAAAACTTTTATTGGATACAGGCTGGTCTTTACATTTAACAGAAAGTGGAAGGCTGTTAGGGAATGAAGTATTTGAAAGGTTTTTGCTTACTGAATAATAAAAAAAGAACAAGTCTCAAAAATATAAAGCTTGTGGATTGACAAACACCAAAGCGTTTGATAACTTTACAATAGATTTAGCACTCGTTTAATAAGAGTGCTAACAGAGGTGATGTTGGCATGCTTACAAACCGCCAATTGTTTATCTTACAGGCCATTATAGACAATTATATTCAATCAGCTGAGCCAGTTGGTTCCAGGAGTATTTCTAAACGAGATGGGATTAGTTACAGTCCGGCTACGATTAGAAATGAAATGGCCGATTTAGAAGAGCTAGGTTTTTTAGAAAAACCGCATAGTTCTGCTGGTAGAATCCCATCAGAAAAAGGGTATAGGCATTATGTGGATCATTTGCTGCTTCCGCACCGCCTTTCGAAGAAAGAAATCCAAAATGTAAGATCGCTTTTTGCGGAGAAGGTGTTGGAAGCAGAACAGGTAGTAGAGCAATCAGCTACTATTTTATCAGAATTAACTAGTTACGCATCGATTGTATTAGGGCCTGAGATTTTTGAGTCCAAGGTAAAGCATGTTCAAATTATCCCATTGAGCACACAAGCAGCTGTGGCAATACTTGTAACAGATACGGGACATGTTGAAAACCATACGGTAACTCTTCCGGACTCTTTAAATACCGGTGACCTTGAAAAAATCGCAAACATTTTAAACGACAGGTTAGAAGGTGTACCTTTATATAAGCTCCAAGAAAAAATCAACAGGGAAGTTGCTGGTTTATTGAAACAGCACGTAAGCAGTTTTCATGACGCCTTGCGATTTACAGAAGAAACATTGCAAAAAAGTAAACAAGAAAAAGTTTTTTACGGCGGAAAAACAAATTTGCTTTCCCAACCGGAATTTAAAGATATAGAAAAGGTAAAAATGATTTTTGAACTGCTTGAACAAGACCATACGGTACATGAGCTTTTAAAGCCTGAACAAGATGGTTTAGTAATTCGTATTGGCCAAGAAAATGATAATGAGGCTTTTGAAGATTGCAGTATTATCTCAGCTACGTATTCTTATGACGGAAAACCGGTGGGTACCATTGGAATTGTTGGGCCGACGAGAATGGAATACCCAAGAGTTATCGGATTAATTGAACATCTATCTAAAGGCCTGTCAGATGTATTAACAAACTTGTATACAAACAGCCACTAATGATATTATTTATTTTTGGTTACAGGAGAGTTCATCTCTCCTCTCTTTACGTCTAAAATATTCAGCAATGAATTAAAAAATAAAGCAAACACGGGAGGTGAACGACATGAAAGAAGAAAGTCATTCAATGGAACAAGAAACTGCTGCTGAGGAAGCTACTTCTACTGAAGACAATCACGCTGAGTCTTTAGAAGCAGAAGAGACCAATTCCGAAAAGGGTGAGACGCGTGATGATATAGATAAAACAGAAGAACAACAAGAAATAGAAAAGCTTAAACAAGAGGTAGAAGAGTGGAAAAACCGCTCACTCAGAGCCACAGCGGACCTTGAAAACGTCCGTCGCCGGGCAAAAGAGGAAAAAGAAAAAGCAGCAAAATACAGAGCTCAAGATTTAATAGAGTCTCTTCTTCCTGTGCTGGATAACTTTGAGCGGGCAATTAGTGCTGCTCCAGAAAGTAAAGAAGCATCGACTTTGTTAGAAGGAGTAAACATGGTTTATTCCCAATTTTTAGAGGCCATGCAAAAGGAAGGTCTGGAAGTTATCGAAACCGAAGGAGAAACTTTTGATCCGCACCAGCATCAAGCTGTAATGCAAGTTGAGGAAGAAGGGTTTGAAGCAAATCAAATCGTGGAAGAATTGCAAAAGGGCTATAAGCTGAAAGATAAAGTAATTAGACCAGCTATGGTTAAAGTAAATGCATAACTACATAGTTGATAAGAATAGGAGGCTGACAAGACAATGAGCAGAGTAATTGGTATAGACCTTGGTACAACAAATTCTTGTGTGGCAGTTATGGAAGGTGGAGAAGCACAAGTTATTCCTAATCCGGAAGGAAACAGAACAACTCCTTCCGTCGTTGCGTTCAAAGATGGAGAACGTCAAGTAGGTGAAGTTGCAAAGCGTCAGGCAATTACAAATCCTAATACGATCCAGTCCATTAAACGTTATATGGGAACAGACTACAAAACAGAAGTAGAAGGAAAAGAATATACTCCTCAAGAGATTTCTGCAATTATCTTACAGAAGTTAAAAAGTGATGCTGAAAGTTATCTTGGAGAGACAGTAACAAAAGCTGTTATTACTGTGCCTGCATACTTTAATGACTCTCAGCGTCAAGCTACAAAAGATGCTGGTAAAATTGCAGGGCTCGAAGTTGAGCGTATTGTTAACGAGCCGACAGCTGCATCCTTAGCGTATGGTTTTGAAAAAGAGGAAGACCAAACTATACTCGTTTACGACCTTGGCGGAGGTACTTTTGACGTATCCATTCTAGAACTTGGAGACGGCTTTTTTGAGGTGAAATCTACTTCAGGTGACAATAAGCTTGGCGGAGATGATTTTGACCAGGTTATTATTGATTATCTTGTTTCAGAATTTAAGAAAGAAAACGGCATTGATCTGTCTCAAGATAAAATGGCAATGCAGCGTTTGAAAGATGCTGCTGAGAAAGCGAAAAAAGATCTTTCCGGTGTATCTCAAACACAGATTTCTTTACCGTTTATTACGGCTGACTCAAGCGGTCCAAAACATTTAGAAATTACTTTGACGCGCGCTAAGTTTGACGAATTATCTTCTCATTTAGTAGAGAAAACAATGGAGCCTACACGTCAAGCTCTGCAGGATGCTGGTTTAAGCGCTTCTGATGTAGATAAAGTCATTCTTGTCGGCGGTTCAACACGTATTCCGGCGGTACAAGAAGCAATTAAAAAATTAACTGGAAAAGATCCTCATAAAGGTGTTAACCCGGATGAGGTAGTAGCACTTGGAGCAGCTGTTCAAGCGGGTGTATTAGCTGGTGACGTAAAAGATGTGGTTCTTCTTGATGTAACACCGCTTTCTTTAGGCATTGAAACAATGGGCGGTGTGGCGACTAAATTAATAGAACGAAACACGACCATCCCAACCAGCAAATCACAAGTGTTCTCTACAGCAGCAGATAACCAGCCGTCTGTAGATATTCATGTGCTTCAAGGTGAACGTGAAATGGCTGCGGATAATAAAACGCTGGGTCGTTTCCAGCTCACTGATATCCCGCCGGCACCTCGCGGCGTTCCACAAATTGAAGTAACATTTGATATTGATGCTAATGGAATTGTTAATGTCCGCGCTAAAGACTTAGGCACAAATAAAGAACAATCCATTACCATTACTTCTTCTTCCGGTCTGTCTGAGGAAGAGATTGATAAAATGGTAAAAGAAGCCGAAGAAAATGCTGAAGAAGACAAAAAACGAAAAGAAGCAGTAGAAATCAGAAATGAAGCAGACCAACTGGTATTTACAACAGAAAAAACACTTGAAGATCTTGGAGAAAGTGTAGATCAATCAGAAAAAGAAAAAGCAGAACAGGCTAAAGAAAAAGTGAAGCAAGCGCTTGAAGGCGATGATATGGAAGCAATTAAAACGGCAAAAGATGAACTTCAAGAAATCGTTCAGCAGCTATCCACTAAACTGTATGAGCAAGCTGCACAGCAAGCGCAGGCACAGCAGCAAGGTGCTGAAAATGAGGCCGGAGATAATAATTCAGCAGATGATGTAGTGGATGCAGATTATGAAGAAGTGGAAGATGACGATAAAAAAGATTAATAACCACCACTGTTGGGGAGAACATTCTTCGATACACTGCTGCCGTCTTCTTCCCCCCTGCCCAGGGACTAGTATTATTATGAAGGTAATAGAATAGAGTGATCGGTATCAGGGGCTGTCCCAATGGAAGGTTAAGCTGTGCTTCATTCCGGGTCAGCCTCTTTTTATGTTTTGAAAAAGAAAGACACACGGTTGAATAATTTTAAAAGATAATGATATGATTATCGTTATGGATTAGGGAACGGGAGTGAAGAGTGATGAGTAAACGAGACTATTATGAAGTGCTTGGATTAGATGAAAATGCTTCGGTAGATGAAATAAAAAAAGCCTACAGAAAACTTGCCCGCAAATATCACCCAGATGTGAACAAGGAAGAAGGAGCAGAAGAAAAATTTAAAGAAGTTAAAGAAGCATATGATACCCTCAGCGATCCACAGAAAAAAGCAAATTATGACCAATTTGGTCATGCTGATCCAAACCAGGGATTTGGTGGTGCCGGCGGAGCTGGGGACTTTGGCGGTTTTGGCGATATTTTTGATATGTTTTTTGGAGGCGGACGCAGAGATCCGAATGCTCCGCGGCAGGGGTCTGACTTACAATATACAATGACTTTAACCTTTAAAGAAGCAGCTTTTGGGAAAGAAACTGAAATTGAAATCCCCCGCGAAGAAACTTGCAGCACTTGTAATGGGAGTGGAGCTAAGCCTGGTACTAAGCCTGAAACATGTACAAAATGCGGTGGAGCTGGCCAGCTTAATATCGAACAAAATACTCCATTCGGCCGAGTGGTTAACAGACGTGTGTGTGACCGCTGCCAAGGTTCAGGGAAGATGGTTAAGGAAAAATGCGGCACCTGTGGAGGCAATGGGAAAATCCGTAAAAATAAAAAAATCAGCATAAAAGTACCAGCAGGTGTAGATCATGGCCAGCAGATCCGGGTAGCTGGTCAAGGAGAACCCGGAGCAAATGGAGGTCCTCATGGTGATCTTTTTGTAGTGTTTAACGTAAAGCCCCATGAGTTCTTTGAGCGTGATGGAGACGATGTATACTGTGAAATGCCTCTGACTTTTGCACAGGCTGCACTTGGTGATGAAATAGAAGTTCCAACTCTTCGCAGTAAAGTGAAGCTGAAAATACCAGCTGGAACGCAAACGGGTACTAGTTTCAGGCTTCGCAGTAAGGGTATTCCTAATGTTCATGGCAGGGGACAAGGAGATCAGCACGTTAAAGTTAGAGTTATTACTCCTAAACAGCTTAACGAAAAACAAAAAGAGCTTATTCGTGAATTTTCAGAGCTTAGTGGTGATGAACAAGTAGATGAACAAAGCCACAA
This sequence comes from Alteribacillus sp. JSM 102045, assembly GCF_041949975.1. Taxonomy (NCBI): domain Bacteria; kingdom Bacillati; phylum Bacillota; class Bacilli; order Caryophanales; family Bacillaceae; genus Alteribacillus; species Alteribacillus sp. JSM 102045. The sequence continues at coordinate 43,861 of NZ_JBHFQG010000020.1, forward strand.
TTTTTTTGAGAAGGTAAAGCGCGCTTTTAAAGGAGAATAAAGACGACACTCATTTAAAATGGGGCTGTCTAAAAAGGTTAGTTTAGGTCCTCTAGCAACCGGAATATACGAGACTCCAGCGGGAAAAGCGGTGTGTGAAGACCCCGCAGTGAGCTGTTTTTCCTCACGAGGAGGCTGAGCCGCCGCCCGCGGCAAAGAAGACACTACGAGAACGAGCAAAGAGAGTTGGAGTAGGTGTCGCACTTGTGCCCTGAGGGTGAAAGCGAGTATATTCCAGTTGCGGAACTGACTTATGGGACAGCTCCATCTAAATGAAAATTGGCAGTCGAGCGCACAGAAAATATTAGGGACAAGCGCACAAATAAGTCAGGCCCGCTATAATATTTGCGGGCTGGCCATAGCGCTTGTGCTTTTCTTATTGGAGCTGGTGTAGTAGTGAAGTGGATTGAATTTGGTGTCCATACGACACAGGAAGCTGTTGAACCGATTTCTAATATTTTACACGAAGCAGGTGCAAGTGGGGTAGTAATTGAAGACTCGGATGATCTTCAAAAGGACTGGCATGGAACAGAAGACGAAATTTTCGAGCTTTCTGCTGAGGATTATCCAGAAGAAGGTGTATTAGTTAAGGCATACTTTCCGATAAACAGTTTTGCAAAAGAAACTGCAGAAGGAGTAAAGCAATCGATTAATGATTTGCTGCTTCATAATATTGATATTGGAAGAAATGAAGTAACCTTAACAGAAGTGCATGAAGAAGATTGGGCAGAAGCATGGAAAAAGTATTATAAACCTGTAAAAGTCACACAGTCTTTAACCATCGCACCTAGCTGGGAAAATTATAAACCTGTGTCAAGTGATGAACACGTTATTGAATTGGATCCGGGCATGGCTTTTGGAACTGGAACACACCCATCTACAATTCTTTGTTTACAAGCTTTAGAACAAATTATTAAAGGCGGAGAATCAGTAATTGATGTAGGAACTGGCTCTGGAATTCTTTCTATAGCTGCGGCAAAATTTGGAGCAGAAAAAGTACATGCGCTGGATTTAGATTCCACAGCAGTAGAAAGTGCGCAGGCGAATGTTTCCTTTAACCGTACCGATCATATAATTGATGTGAAGCAAAATAATCTTCTAGATAGCACACATGAACCAGCAGATGTAATTGTTGCAAATATTCTTGCTGATATTATTATTCGTATGACAGAGGAAGCATATCACTTACTGAATGCTGGAGGATACTTTATTACTTCTGGTATAATTTCAGGTAAAAAGGAAGAGGTAAAAGAAAAGCTGCTTAAACATAATTTTGTTATTCAAGAAACCATTGAAATGGAAGATTGGGTAGCCTTTGTTGCTCAAAAAAACTAACATCAGCTGGAGTGGCATCCCTATGCAGAGGTATTTCGTGAAACCTGAAAATATGTCAGACTCTCATGTTTTGATTACCGGAGAAGATGTTAAACATATTACGAAGGTAATGAGATTGGACACAGGAGATAAAATTGTCTGCCTGAACAATCGAGGCAGGCAGGTACTGTGCAGTATTAATAAAGTTGAAAAAGATATAGTGAAAGCAGACATTTTGCAAGATATACAAGAGAATAATGAATTACCAGTAGAGGTTACAATTGCTCAAGCACTGATTAAAGGAGACAAGCTTGATTTTGTCATTCAAAAAGGAACAGAATTCGGTGCTGCAGCATTCTATCTCTTTTCGGCAGAGCGATCTGTTGTAAAATGGGATGGGAAAAAAATAAATAAAAAACTAGAACGTTTGGAAAAAATAGCGAAAGAAGCAGCAGAGCAATCAGGAAGGCTTATTATCCCTCCTATTAAATTTTTTCCTCGCTGGGAAGAAATGCTGCAAGAAAGCAGCTGTTTTGAGGCTAATGTTTTTTTATATGAAGAAAACGCAAAGAGAAACATGCATAGTGACCTGTCAAAAGTGATGGAATCTTTACCTGCCTCCATTATGGCGATAATTGGACCAGAAGGAGGAGTAAGTGAAGAGGAAGCTTCGGCTTATAAATACCAGCACTTTCTTAATGTCAGTTTAGGGCCCAGGATTTTACGAAGTGAATCTGCTTCGTTGTATCTTTTGGCTGCTCTATCCTATCAATATGAATTACTGAGGTGAATTGTCATGTCCACTGTCGCCTTTCATACACTTGGCTGTAAAGTCAACCATTATGAAACTGAAGCCATTTGGCAGCTCTTTAAGAAGGAAGGGTATGAAAAGACTGATTTTGAACAACGGGCAGATGTTTATGTTATTAATACATGCACTGTGACTAATACGGGAGATAAAAAAAGCCGGCAGGTTATTAGAAGAGCTATAAGAAAAAATCCAGAAGCTGTAATTTGTGTAACCGGCTGCTATGCTCAGACATCGCCGTCTGAAATCATGAATATACCCGGTGTAGATATAGTTGTCGGCACACAAGACCGTTCTAAAATGATTGGGTATATCAAACAATTTCAAAAAGAACGCCAGCCAATTAACGGCGTCGGAAATATAATGAAAACCAGGGTATATGAAGAGTTGGATGTCCCTAATTTTACGGATAGAACAAGAGCGTCCCTAAAGATACAAGAAGGCTGTAATAACTTCTGTACATTTTGTATTATACCGTGGGCAAGAGGACTGCTTCGCTCTAGAAAACCGGAAGATGTTCTCTCGCAGGCTAAACAGCTTGTAGAAGCTGGGTATAAAGAGATTGTTTTAACTGGTATTCATACGGGCGGGTATGGTGAAGATATGAAAAATTACAGCCTGTCTGATTTACTAAAAGAGTTAGAAGAAGTAGAGGGGCTAAAGCGCATCCGTATCTCATCCATTGAAGCCAGCCAAATAACAGATGAGGTTATAGAAGTTATCGGACAGTCGAAAAAAATTGTCAATCACCTGCATATCCCGCTTCAATCCGGTTCTAACGCGGTTCTCAAGAGAATGAGAAGAAAATACACTACTGAATTTTTTGCAGAGAGATTAGCCAACTTGAAAAAAGCACTCCCCGGTCTTGCTGTTACGTCTGATGTTATTGTTGGTTTTCCAGGGGAAAGTGAAGAAGAATTTAACGAAACCTATAAATTCATAGCTGAAAACAAATTCTCAGAGTTACATGTGTTTCCTTATTCAAAGCGAACAGGCACTCCAGCAGCTCGTATGGAGAACCAGGTGGAAGAGGAAGAAAAAAACCGAAGAGTCCATTCTTTAATTGAACTTTCCAATCAATTAGCTAAAGAATATGCCTCTTCATATGAGGGCAGCGTTCTTGATGTGATTCCAGAAGAAAAAGATAAAGAAACCGGATTGTTGACAGGGTATACTTCTAACTATATGAAAGTTAAATTTTCAGGAAATGAAGAGATGATTGGAAAAATAATTAAAGTAAAAGTAATTAAGTCTGGTTATCCTTTTAATATTGGTGAATTTGTTCGAGCAGCAGATGACCATGAAGAAATGGTATTAGCTTAGTATCCTATAGACAGAAAGGAATAAAAAAATTATGAATTCGTTAGCTCGTTTAATTGATCATACATTGCTAAAACCCGAATCAACTGTAGAGCAAATAATCAACCTTTCAAAAGAAGCAAAACAGTATGAGTTTGCTTCTGTTTGTGTTAACCCATCTATGGTGCCGGCCGCATTTGAAGTGTTAAAAGAAACCAATGTTAAAGTCTGCACAGTCATTGGTTTTCCTTTGGGAGCGACGATGCCCGAAGTGAAAGCTTTTGAAACGAAAAATGCCATTGCCAATGGAGCTTCTGAAATAGATATGGTATTAAACATAGGAGCTCTAAAGAGTGGCCAGGAAGAACAAGTAAGAGCTGATATAGAAGCGGTTGTACAAGCTGCAAAAGAAAAAGCTATTGTTAAAGTAATCATAGAAACAGTATTACTGACAGATGATGAAAAGGTAAATGCTTGTCAGTTAGCCGTGCAGGCTGGAGCTGATTTTGTCAAAACTTCTACAGGATTTGCAGGCGGTGGTGCCACTGTAGAAGATGTGAAGTTAATGAAAAATACTGTTGGTGAAAAAGCAAAAGTGAAAGCCAGCGGAGGCGTTCGTGATAAACAAACTGCACTTGCAATGGTAGAAGCAGGTGCGGAACGGATCGGCACGAGTTCTGGTGCATCTATTGTATCGGGCAAAGAGGGATCAGCCGATTATTAAACAGGTTTGTTAAATTAATAATTCACTCACCCCCTATATTATCAATGTTACATGAAAGGCTTATTGCTTTTTTTGTAGTTTTGTTTTATAATTTGTTAAAATAGCCAATATGTTTCTGTTAAATATGTTCTTTGCTGAGAGCAAAGGAGAGCTGTAAGTGTACAGGCAGTTTCTCATATTTTGATAGAGTATTGGCTGTATTGGTTGTTCGGAGGGAGGGAATCATATGGCTGAGACCCGGGTTCGCAAGAACGAGAATATTGATGCCGCTCTTCGCCGTTTCAAGCGCTCGCTTTCTAAAGAAGGAACTTTGGCAGAAGTTCGTAAACGTAAGCATTACGAAAAGCCGAGTGTGAAACGCAAGAAGAAGTCAGAAGCGGCTAGAAAACGAAAGTTCTAAGAGAGGATGCTTAACACTGGAACTCATGGATCGTTTAAATGAAGATATGAAAAGTGCTTTAAAAGCTAAAGAGAAAAAGCGGCTTTCTGTTATTCGCGGAGTTAAATCTTCCCTTCAAAATGAATCCATTAAATTTGGAAGACCTTTGAATGAAGAAGAAGCGATTAATGTGTTGAATCGCGAACAAAAACAACGGAAAGATTCCCTCCATGAGTTTAAGAAAGCAGGCAGAGAAGATTTAGCACAAGAAACAGAGGAAGAATTACGGATTCTCTCTGAATATTTGCCAAAACAGCTTACGGAAGATGAGCTTGAAAGTATTGTAAAAGAAATGATACAGGAAACTGGCGCTTCTTCAAAAAGCGATATGGGAAAAGTGATGTCTGCTATTATGCCAAAAGTAAAAGGCAAGGCAGATGGTGCAAAAGTTAATCAGCTTGTTCAAAAGCATTTGTCTTAATCAAGGAGCATCTCCTATCCGGAGGTGCTCTTTTTAGTTTTGATAAATTGCCCAATTATGGTAGAGATTCATAAAAATGATATAATAATTAATAATACCTAAGTTATTTTGAAACCTTTTATTAAACCGCTCGTATAATATATCGTCCCTGTCATAATCATTATCATTATGAATTTTAACTGCCTGCCTACATAGAGAATGAAACGCAAACAAAAAGCGAGGGAAGAGAATGTTCAAATATAATAAAATCATAGTCTTCCTGTTTTGTATCATTGTTTTCTTTTCAGGTTCTCAACCTGGGTATTCCCAATCTTCTTCGGAGGATTTAGTATATGTGATTCCAGTAGAACAGACAGTCGAACGAGGACTGGAAGCATTTCTCGAGCGATCTGTGAACGAAGCAGAAGAGGCAGGGGCTGACCATATAATTTTTGAAATTGATACTCCTGGCGGGGCAGTTGATGCAGCAGGCAATATCGCTTCGATTATAAGAAATGCCCCCGTATCTACTACTGCCTTCGTTACAGAAGAAGCTATGTCTGCTGGAGCTTTTATCGCATTAAATGCAGGCGAGATAGCGATGGCACCCGGCACAGAAATGGGAGCCGCACAGGTTATAGATGGATCAGGAAATGCAGCAGGTGATAAAGCTCAATCAGCTTGGATCGCCAATATGAAGGGAGCAGCCGAGTTAAATGGAAGAGATCCAGAATATGCTATAGCTATGGCTGATCCTTCTATTGACCTTGAAGAATACCGTGCTGGAGAAGGAAGTCTTTTATCGTTAACTGCTTCCGAAGCTCAAGAAGTAGGATACGCAGAATACATCGTGGAGGATAGAGAAGAATTACTTTCTGTGCTAGATTATGAAAATGCTGAGGTGCAAGAAGCGGATGTTACTATTGCCGAGCATATTGCACGCTTTGTTACTAATCCCATTATTATTCCAATTTTATTAAGTATAGGAAGCTTAGGTTTAATTCTTGAATTATATTCTCCTGGTTTTGGAATACCAGGTATTATGGGTGCTGGTTCTCTATTTTTATTTTTTTTCGGCCACGCGATTGCTGGTTTTGCAGGGGCTGAGTCGATAGTCCTGTTTGTGGCAGGCTTAGTTTTACTTCTTATAGAATTGTTTGTACCCGGCTTTGGAATCTTCGGAATCTTAGGTATAGGAGCCATTATTGGCAGCATGATACTAGCTTCTTTTTCAACATTAAATATAGTATTGTCTATTTTAATTGCAGCCGTTATATCTATAGCTGCAGCTGCAATTCTATTTACCATGTTTGGAAAAAGAGGTCCTATGAAACGATTAGTCCTTGAGGACTCGGTTAATACGGACGAAGGGTATATATCCAACATCAGCCGGGATGAGCTTATGGGAAAAACAGGAGAAACATTAACTCCTTTACGGCCTTCTGGGTCGATTATGGTGGGGGAGGAAAGGCTTGACGTTGTAACGGAAGGAGGATATATTGAACAAGGTGAGAATGTGAAAATAGTAGCTGTACGTGGATCAAGGATTATTGTACGAAAACTTTAGTCATAATTGAACGAGGAGGAATGGAAGTGGATATGTCTTTTGATTTGACATTAATTATTGTTTTGGTATTGGTTCTAATTGCCCTTGCCGTATTGTTTACTTTTGTACCGGTAATGTTGTGGATTTCTGCCCTTGCTGCCGGAGTAAAAATTGGGATTTTCCAGCTGGTCGGTATGAGGTTGAGAAGAGTTATTCCGGCCAGGGTTGTAAATCCGCTGATCAAGGCTGAAAAAGCAGGACTGGATATAGAGTTGAATAAACTAGAAGGCCATTATCTTGCAGGGGGAAATGTAGATAGGGTAGTTAACGCTCTTATAGCTGCTCAAAGAGCAAATATAGAGTTGACATTCGAACGCTGTGCAGCGATTGATTTGGCCGGAAGAGATGTGCTGGAAGCTGTACAGATGAGTGTAAACCCAAAAGTTATTGAAACACCTTTCATAGCAGGTGTGGCAATGGATGGAATAGAAGTAAAAGCCAAGGCTCGAATTACTGTTCGAGCTAATATCGACCGCCTTGTTGGGGGTGCAGGTGAAGATACAGTAATTGCAAGAGTTGGGGAAGGTATCGTTTCCACGATAGGTTCTTCCGCAGATCATAAGGCGGTGCTGGAAAATCCGGATATGATTTCACAAACTGTACTTAAAAAAGGACTCGATTCGGGTACGGCTTTTGAAATTTTGTCTATTGATATTGCAGATATCGATATCGGCAAGAATATTGGTGCAGGGCTGCAAACAGACCAAGCTGAAGCTGATAAGAAGATTGCTCAAGCTAAAGCAGAAGAACGCCGTGCAATGGCAGTCGCTCATGAACAAGAAATGAAAGCAAAAGTGGAAGAAATGCGTGCAAAAGTTGTGGAAGCGGAAGCTGAAGTTCCAATGGCTATGGCTGAAGCTCTTAAGTCCGGAAACTTGGGCGTTATGGATTATATGAATATCCAAAATGTAAGTGCTGATACAGATATGAGAGAATCAATTGGTAAGGAAACAAATAATGATGATGGTTATAATAACCCAGGATCATCGCGAAACACTTAAAATCAGCTTGTGAGTATAGGGGGTGTAACCCTTGCAGGCAATCATTGAACTGTTACTGAGCAACATTTTTATCATTGTTCTTTTAATTGGAGGACTTATTTCTGTTTTTAATCGAAACAAGCAGCAAGAAGAAACGAACAGGAGAACGAGACAGGGTGGCGAAAATAAGAAAGAAGTGGATTGGAAAACGATCTTTCAACAAGAAAGTGATAAAAGAGACAATCCACAGAGACGTCCGACAAAGCCTGTTCCAGAAGCTGATGCAGAATTAGTCAGACCAGAAAAAAATAATACTACAGAAACAAATAAACAGCTTGATCAATATCAGGAACGCTTAGAGCAATTGAGAAGTAAACAAAAAGCAGCAGAAGAAAAAATGAAAAAAATAGAAAATTCTCCTGTATTTGAAGAAGCAATCGGGGAGGCCCATGCTGGCTCCGATAAAACAGCGTCCTCTCGTTCTCAATTTGTCTCGATAACTCGAAAGGAAGCAATCAATGGGATAATTTGGGCCGAAATTTTAGGAGAACCTAAAGCCCGCCGTCCTCAAATAAATAATTTACAGCGCCAATATCGTAAAAGAAGCTGAGCCATTATGGTTCAGCTTCTTTTAATGGTGATACATAATCTACCTCTGTCATATGAATAAAACAGAGGGGGGCATGTGGATGTTCAACCGCTGGAAGCAATCCGCTAAACATTGGGTAACTGGAAAAATGAACCTGCCAGAAGACGTACTATTGGACGTGCCTCGTCTTACGATGATTGGCCAGCTTCATTTACATGTAGAAAATCACCGGGGGGTTCTCCATTTCTCCAAAGAGTTGGTACGGTTGAAACTTTCTTATGGAGAACTCTTTATTAAAGGGGAAGGCTTTGTAATAAAAACTATTCTTCCAGACGAATTGTTATTAGAAGGAACAATTGAAGAGGTTCGTTATTTAAATGGAAGAGAAACGGGAGGAGCACATGAATAAACACCATGGACCTTCTGATATTTATATCAAATTAACAGGAGATTACACAGAAGCTGTTGTAAATCAGTGTTTAAGAGAAGAGGTAATCATAAAAAATATTACGAAGACTGACAATAAAAGTATGGAATGTTTTATATCCTCTTCTCAGCTATCATTTGTAGAACGAATTGCGGAAGATAATAACTGCGAGGTTACAGTATTAAAAACTTCTCTCACTGAAAGATACGCTATTGTTATGAAAAAAAGAGCAGGATTTATTGCTGGGATGCTTTTATTCATTACCTTTTTAATATTGTTATCGCAAATGGTTTGGAAAATTGAAATCCAAGGAGCAGAGCCAGTTTTAGAACTTGAAATTCAAAAGAACCTTAAAGAGATTGGACTGACTACAGGTACATTTGAATTTTCTCTTCCTTCACCAGAAGAGATTCAAAAAGAAATTCTTGATAAAACAGAGGATGCTACATGGATTGGTGTGGAAAAAAGAGGGACAACCTACCATTTTGAAGTCGTGGAGCAAACGCTTCCAGAAAAAAAGCCAGCCCCTGCTCCGCAGCACATTGTGGCAAAGAAAACAGCAGTGATAGATAAAGTCTATGCAGAAAAAGGACAGGTCTTAGTAAAGGAAAATCAGCTTGTACACGAGGGAGAGATCTTAATATCAGGCTTTATTGGGAAAGATAAGCATGCAAGAACCGTAGCAGCGGAAGGCGAAGTTTTAGGGGAAACGTGGTACAAGGTTTCAGTTGAAGTTCCAATAAATCCGAAAGTTGATACCTTAACGGGCCAAACTGAAAAGAAATACTTTTTGAATTTGTTTGGTTATGAGCTTCCTGTTTGGGGTTTTTCAGCAGAAGAGACATTTGAAATTTACAAAAAAAGTGAGAAAAAATACGATTTGCAGGTGAAAGGATGGGAATTTCCTATTACATGGAGCGTCGTAACATTTCAAGAGAGCAACGTCATCAATCAGTCCTCCAATAATAAAGATGCACTTCAGCAAGCAAAGATTGCAGCAGATAATAAAATAAAAAATCAGCTGGGCGGAGAAGCTGTTATTAAAGAGGGAAAAATTTTGCACGAGGAGTCTCAGAATGGTAAAGTAAAATTAGTTATTCATTACCAAGTTATAGAAGACATTACATCGGAAGCGCCGATCATCCAAGGAGAATGAGAAGATTGACAGAAAAGCAAGTTATTTCACTTGATGTGAAAGATACCAATGAGATACAAATGCTGTTCGGTCCTAATGATGTCCACTTACAGCGTATGGAAGAGAAGCTCGATGTCTCCATTATTACTAGAGGAGAATCATTAATTGTTACTGGCTCGGAAACTAGTGCATTTCTTATAAAAGAAGTTCTTCATGTATTAATAAAAATGCTGAGGAATGGAATGAAGCTGTCTGAGCGAGATATTATATATGCCATACAGTTAGCTCAAGAAGGAAAGCTTGATCAGCTGGAAGATTTATATCAAGAAACGATTGCTGTCAACACTAAAGGTAAACCAATTGTAGTAAAAACACTTGGACAAAAAGAATATATTGATACAATTCGAAAGAAGGATCTCATTTTTGGAATCGGACCAGCCGGTACCGGGAAAACATATTTGGCAGTGATAATGGCTGTAAACGCATTAAAAGATGGTAAAGTAAAACGCATTGTTCTGACTCGTCCTGCAGTCGAGGCTGGCGAAAGCCTTGGATTTTTACCAGGTGATTTGAAGGAAAAAGTAGATCCTTATTTAAGACCTTTATATGATGCCCTTCATGATATTTTTGGAGTGGAGCATACAGCAAGGTTGATGGAGAGAGGCACAATTGAGGTTGCGCCTTTGGCTTATATGCGCGGCCGTACGTTAGAAGATGCTTTTGTCATTTTAGATGAAGCTCAAAATACAACAAAGGAACAAATTAAAATGTTTTTAACCCGTCTTGGCTTTGGATCAAAAATGGTAGTAAACGGAGACCTTACTCAAATTGACTTACCAAAGGGCCAGCAGTCAGGTTTAAAAGCAGCTGTGCAAATATTAAAATCCATTCAAAACATCGGCTTTGTGTATCTTCAGCCAACAGATGTGGTTAGACATACACTCGTTCAGCAAATACTAGATGCATATGAAGAGGCGGAACCCTCACGATTCTCCAGACAGTCTAACCAGAGTAAAAGAACGGAAGCATGAATTAGGAGGATAGCAATGGAGATTGTTATAGACCTTATTGATGAAACGGAATCAATGTCAAAAAAAGAAATATCCTGGCTGCGAGATATTCTACAAAGCGCTTGTGAAAAAGAACAAGTACAGGAAGGCTCCGAACTTTCTGTTACAATTGTAGATAATGAACAGATTCATTCAATTAACCAACAATACCGGGGTGTCGATAGACCTACAGATGTTATTTCATTTGCTTTAAATGAGGACGAAGAAATAGCTGATAACACCGAAGTGCCGAATTTACTTGGCGACATTGTGATAAGTATTGAAAAAGCAAAAGAACAAGCTGAAAATTATGGACACAGTTTAGAAAGGGAACTCGGATTTTTGGCAGTACATGGATTGCTGCATCTGCTGGGCTATACTCATGATACCGCAGAAGCAGAGAAAGAAATGTTCAGCCGTCAAGAATCTATATTGAGTGATTATGGTCTTAAAAGATAAAGGAAAAAAAGGATGGAGACGCTTTTTTCGTTCTTTTAAGTATGCTTCTCGTGGAATAGTTCATGTATTATGTCGTGAGCAAAATATGCAATTGCACACCGCTGCTGCAGTTCTTGTGGCAGTTATTGCTTTTGTGTTGCAAATCCCCCTGACTCATTGGATGATTTTAATACTCGTTATAGGCGGAGTGTTTTCTTTAGAAATTATGAATACTGCCATCGAAAGAACCGTGGATTTGGTGACAGACGAATATCATCCATTAGCAAAGCTGGCAAAAGACATTTCTGCGGCAGCTGTTTTTGTATTCAGCATTGCTGCGGTAATCATCGGCATTTTAATTTTTTACGAGCCTGTTTTGTCCATTTTTACGAATGAATAATAGAAGGAGATACGAATAATGGTTACGGAAAAAGACTTGCTTAAGGAAGCCATTGAGGCTAGAAATCAGGCTTATGTTCCTTATTCTAACTTCCCTGTTGGAGCAGCGGCGGTTAATGGAAATAATAAAGTTTTTAGCGGGTGCAATATTGAAAATGCCTCTTATGGTTTGACAAACTGTGCTGAACGCACTGCTGTTTTTAAAGCGGTAAGTGAGGGCCATCTAGATTTAAAAGCCATAGCCGTTGTTGCAGATACAGACGGCCCTGTATCTCCCTGCGGTGCATGCAGACAAGTGATAATTGAATTTTTACCGCCAGATGGCAAAGTCATTTTAGGAAATTTAAAAGGCGACACTAAGGTTACAACTGCAGCAGAACTATTACCTGGAGCCTTTTTAGCGGAGGATTTTCAAGATGAATAAAGAGTTTAAATCAGGTTTTGCCGCATTAATAGGCAGGCCAAATGCAGGAAAATCAACTTTGTTGAATCATGTTATTGGTGAAAAAATAGCGATTATGAGCGATAAGCCTCAAACGACCAGGAACAAAATACAAGGGGTGTACACAACATCTGATTCTCAAATTGTGTTTATAGATACGCCAGGTATTCATAAGCCCAAACACAAATTAGGAGACTTTATGGTTCAAACGGCAGTACAAGCCTTGCAAGAAGTCGATATTATTTTATTTCTTGTAGACGCTGCAGAAAAATATGGACCCGGTGAAGAATTTATTATAAACAAATTAAAAGGCACCTCCACTCCAGTGTTTTTAGTTATAAATAAAGTGGACCAAATTCATCCTGATAAACTGCTTGAAAAAATTGAGCAATATCGTCAGCTGGCTGATTTCGCAGAAATTATACCTATATCAGCGCTGCACGGTAATAACGTTGAAACTCTTCTTAAACAGATTACCCAATATTTGGAAGAAGGCCCTCAGTATTATCCTGAAGACCAGATAACAGATCATCCAGAACGTTTTGTCGTTAGTGAACTTATTCGAGAAAAAGTACTGCATTTAACCACAGATGAAATACCTCACTCTATCGCGGTAACAGTTGAACAAATTAAAGAAAGAGAAGGCGGAGCTGTTTATATTTCAGCCGTTATAATTGTTGAACGTTCGTCGCAGAAGGGAATAATTATTGGGAAACAAGGGCGGATGTTAAAGGAAATTGGGCAGCGTGCTAGACAGGATATTGAAACTCTGTTAGGGTCAAAAGTATTTCTCGATTTATGGGTTAAAGTCCAAAAAGACTGGAGAAATAGCCAATATCAGCTTAATGAACATGGATATAAAGAGGATGAATATTAATCGTTGTACATTTCTGCAGGGAAAAATTACAGGTCATTCTTTTTAAAAATTTAGCCATTCTAAGAAGTGACAGCAATTATGCTGGAAGAAAGGGTGGCTTACAATGTTTGAAGACCGAGAGTTTTCCTGGAAATATTTTTTCATGACAGGAAATATTAACGCTTATCTTTTAACAAAAGAATTACAACAGGATCAGTATACTGAATCTGAAGAAGAAGTCTACACTTCTCTGGAGGATGAAATGGAATAGATGTACGGTCCCTGTTAAGGAATGGAAGCCATGCTCGAAAAAGCGGAAGGAATCGTTCTTCGCACTATTGCTTACGGAGAAACAAATTTAATATTAAGATTATATACACGTGAAGCTGGAAAAATTTCTGTTATGGCACGTGGAGCTAAGAAACCAAAAAACAGATTGTCAGCTGCAGCTCAGCCATTTGTCTATGGAATGTATTTGTATTACAAAGCATCAGGAATGAGTACACTTAACCAGGGAGATAGTATAGACTCTTTTCGTCTCATACGAAACGATATTGTAAAAACGTCATATGCTTCTTATATGGCTGAGATGCTCGATAAATTAACTGAGGAAAAAGAAAGAAATCCTTATTTATTTGAATTATTTTTGCAGCTGCTGCAAAAAATGAATGACGATAACGACCCGGAGGTTCTTACTAGAATCTTTGAAACAAAAATGACTGCTCAAGCTGGTATAAAACCTGAGCTTGACAGATGTGTTTGGTGTAAAAGAACCGAGGGTACATTTAGTTTTTCTGTTAAAGAAGCAGGGTTTTTATGTGAAGTCTGTAAAACAATAGATGAGTACAGACTGGATATTCAGCCAAAAACAGTGCAGCTGTTAAGAACTTTTTTTTACATGGATATACAGCGGCTGGGGGAAATATCATTAAAAAAGAAAACAAAAGACGAAATAAAACAAGTGTTAGACACTTACTATAATGAATATTCCGGAGTAACATTAAAATCTAAACGGTTTTTAGAACAGATGGAAAAATGGGACTTATAAGTGGAAAGCTTGACAGTAAGGTATGAATTAAGTATGATGCTTATACATTCAAATAGTGTGCGTGGAAGGAAAGTAGTAGTTGCCCAATGTTTATGAAGCGAGCACAGGATGGTGGAAGCTGTGTTAAACAAGGTAATGAAGGCGTTCTGGAGCAGATATGATCAGAAAGCGGCTTAGCAGTTTTTACTAAGCAAATAGGGTGGAACCGCGGGCATCCCGTCCCTATACCAAACTTACTGGTATAGGGGCGGGATTTTTTTCTTACACTGTTTTTACACCTTTAGCTTTTTATAAATAAGGAGGAGTATGATGAACGTTCAAGACATGATTTTGACGTTACAGAACTTTTGGTCAAGACAAAACTGTTTAATTATGCAAGCTTATGATGTAGAAAAAGGAGCAGGAACCATGAATCCGATGACATTTTTAAGAAGTATCGGACCAGAACCATGGAATGTTGCTTATGTAGAACCTTCAAGGCGTCCTGCTGATGGCAGGTATGGTGAAAACCCCAACCGGCTTTATCAGCACCATCAATTTCAAGTAATTATGAAACCTTCCCCTTCTAACATTCAGGAGTTGTATTTGGAAAGTTTAAAAGAACTTGGTATTAATCCAATGGAACATGATATTCGTTTTGTAGAAGATAATTGGGAAGCTCCTACTTTAAGTGCCTGGGGACTTGGCTGGGAAGTGTGGCTTGACGGCATGGAAATAACTCAATTTACCTATTTCCAGCAAGTTGGCGGGGTGGATGCTGACCCGGTAGCAGTAGAAATTACATACGGTATAGAACGGCTTGCTTCCTATATTCAAGATAAAGAAAACGTTTTTGATCTTATTTGGGTAGATGATTTTACTTATGGGGATGTGTTTGAACAGCCTGAGTACGAACATTCTAAATATACCTTTGAAGTAGCAGACCATACCATGCTTTTTGAGGAGTTCAACACTTACGAAAAAGAAGCAGAAAGAGCAATTGCTGAAAATCTTGTTTTTCCTGCTTACGACTATGTTCTTAAATGCTCTCATGTATTTAATTTGCTTGATGCCGGTGGAGCTATATCTGTGACGGAAAGAACCGGATATATTGGACGAGTTAGAAAACTGGCTAGAAAGTGTGCTGCTGCTTATTACGAGGAAAGAGAACGCCTTGGTTTTCCAATGCTTAATAAGAAGGAGGGTGAAACTTATGAGCAATAATTTTTTACTAGAAATCGGGCTTGAAGAAATGCCTGCACGTTTTGTTACAGATGCTATGGAACAGTTAAAGACTAAGCTGAAAGTGTGGATGGAAGAAAACCGTCTTTCATACCAATCTATTGAAGCCTTTTCAACGCCTCGGCGTCTAGCTGTACGTATAAATGAATTGGCGGATAAACAAGACGATATTACAGAGGAAGCGAAAGGGCCTTCTAAAAAAATAGCATTAGATGACAGCGGAGAATGGACAAAGGCTGCTATTGGTTTTGCAAAAGGTCAGAAAGTAGAAATGGAGTCTCTTTATTTTAAAGAATTAAAAGGAACAGAATATGTTTTTACCAAAAAAGAAGTACAGGGGAAAAAGACTTCGGAACTGCTTTTAGATGTAAAAACTATTATTACCAGCTTAAATTTTCCTAAGAACATGCGCTGGGGTTCTTATTCATTAAAGTATGTTCGTCCTATACATTCGATTGTTGCTTTATTTGGAGAAGATATCATCCCATTTGAAATTACTGATGTTAAAAGCGGACGAAAAACCTTCGGGCACAGATTTTTAGGGAATGAAGTTGATCTTTTTGATACGAAGGACTATGAAGAAGAATTGTTCAAACAATTCGTGGTTGTGCGTCCTGAAGAAAGAAAAAAAGCGATTCGAGGCCAAATAGAATCTATAGCGAAAGAACAAGACTGGTTCATTCCTGTCGAAGAAGGTTTATTAGAAGAAGTAAATAACCTTGTAGAGTATCCAACAGCTTTGTACGGTTCATTTGATAAAGAATTTCTTGATATACCTGATGAAGTATTAATTACTTCTATGCGTGAACATCAACGCTATTTTCCGGTGGAAGATAAATCAGGAAATTTACTTCCTTATTTTATAGCTGTTAGAAATGGCAGCAATGAATATTTAAACAATGTTCAAAAGGGAAACGAAAAGGTGTTAAGAGCCCGCTTGTCAGATGCGAATTTCTTTTATCAGGAAGATCAGAAATTACACCCGGAGGAAGCGGCTGCTAAATTAGATCATATTGTTTTTCAAGAAGAGTTAGGAACAATTGGAGATAAAATTCGCCGGCTTCAGCAGATTGCTCCGTCTTTTGGCGAAATGCTTAGATTAGAAAATGAAAATCTCAATATTATCGAACGCGCTGCTGCTCTAGCAAAATTTGATCTAGTGACCTTGATGGTGGATGAATTCTCAGAACTTCAAGGAATTATGGGTGAGAAATACGCCTTAATGGCAGGTGAAAAACCGGAAGTAGCGGCAGCTATTAAGGAACATTACCAGCCAAGACATGCAGGGGATCAAGTGCCTGCTTCAAGTGCCGGTGCTGTTCTTGGACTGGCAGAAAAGCTGGATACTATAACAGCTTGCTTTGGAATTGGAATGATACCTACTGGTTCTCAAGATCCTTACGGATTAAGAAGACAAGCAGCAGGTGCTGCCCAAATATTATTAGAACACAATTTTTCTGTACGGTTAGAAGAGTTAATTAATGAAACAATAAAAGTTCTTGAAAAATCAGGAGTGCTTAAGCGACCTGGTAAAGAAGTCCGCCAGGATATTTTGTCGTTTTTCGGTTTGCGATTGAAAAATATTCTGGCGGAACGCTCCATCCGCTACGATGTTGCTGATGCTGTGTTAGAAGAAACAGGCGGCCAGGTAGCAGTCCTTGTTAAAAAAGCAGATTTTCTGCAGACGAAGCTTCACGATGAAGAGTTCAAAGATACTGTAGAAGCTTTAAGCAGGGTAACGAATATTGCTCGAAAAGCAGATAAAATACATGACGACGTTAATACAAATTTATTAGACGAAGCTCAAGAAAAAGAACTATACGAAGCATATCAAAAACTGAGAGAGGAACTGCCAATCCAGCTTGCAGGTGCAAATGTGGAAAAAGCGTTTCAGTTACTGGTTGACATAAAAACAACCATTCACGATTATTTTGATCATGTGATGGTGATGAGTGAAGACAACGAATTAAAAGAAAATCGCCTTACACAAATGCATAAATTGTCTTCTGAGATTCATCGCTTCGCTAACTTTCAGCATATCGTATTTTCATCCTGATAAGTGATACCGATAGTCATGCATTGGACAGTACGATATAATGAGGAAAAGAAAATGAAAAGGCTCTTCTGACTTCTTAAAAGACAGCACATTTATATAGAGAGGACATTAGGTACGGCAAGAAAATGTCAGGAGAGAGTCTTAAGGCGGTGATGACAATCGAACTTACAGGGAGACAAGAAGAAATCTTAGGTATTGTAAAAGATAGCGGCCCGATCACCGGAGAGCAAATTGCAGAGAAATTATCTTTAACAAGAGCCACTCTTAGACCAGATCTGGCTATTTTGACAATGGCAGGATTTTTAGATGCCAGGCCGAGAGTTGGATATTTTTATACAGGTAAAACCGGTTCTCAGCTTTTAACAGAAAAAGTAAAAAAACTGACCGTTCAGGATTATCAATCCATACCGGTTGTAGTAAATGAATCCAGTTCTGTATATGATGCTATTTGTTCCATGTTTTTAGAAGACGTTGGAACATTATTCGTTGTTAATGAACATGCTTTTCTTGTTGGTGTTTTATCCAGAAAAGATTTACTGCGGGCAAGTATCGGAAAACAAGACTTAGAGACAATGCCTGTAAGTATTATTATGACTCGCATGCCAAATATAACTGTATGTGAAAAAGATGATCTTGTTATAGAAGTTGCGAATAAATTAATTGAAAAACAAATAGATGCTCTTCCCGTGGTAAAGGAAGCCGGGGAAAGCAATCTTGAAGTGATAGGCAGGGTAACAAAAACAAACATGACAAAAGTACTTGTAGATCTATCACATGATCAGCTGCTATAAAAGTAAATGACCTGGAGGAGGAAGGGGATGGCGAACATGAACAGCCAACGTCCAATCGTATATGTTGTATCAGATTCGGTTGGAGAAACTGCGGAATTAGTAGTGAAAGCCGCTGCTAGTCAATTTGGTGAGCAAGGAATGGAAATTCGCCGAATTCCTTATGTAGAAGATGAAAATACAATTGATGAAGTAATAGACTTGGCAAAAGAGGTGAAAGCCTTAATTGCATTCACTCTCGTAATACCTGAAAAAAATAAATATCTTTTGGAAAAAGCCAAAGCAGCAGGAGTAGAAACAGTGGACATTATAGGGCCGATGCTGAATAAAATGGTTAATGTTACAGGCAGGGAACCAAAGTATGAACCAGGTTTAGTGTATCGACTCGACGAAGATTACTTTAGAAAAGTAGAAGCGATTGAATTTGCAGTAAAATACGATGATGGAAGAGACCCTCGTGGTATAATAAGAGCTGATATTGTACTGGTAGGTGTTTCAAGAACATCAAAAACTCCTCTATCTCAATATTTAGCACATAAACGGCTGAAAGTGGCAAATGTCCCCCTCGTCCCTGAAGTAGAACCGCCGGAAGAATTATTTAAAATATCACCAAAGAAATGTATAGGTCTTCGAATTAGTCCGGAAAAATTAAATGATATCCGGACTGAACGATTAAGAGCTCTTGGTTTAAAAGCAGAAGCGAATTATGCAAAACTAGACAGGATTAAAGAAGAACTGGAATACTCAGAAAAAATAATGGAAAAGATCGGCTGTACCGTTATTGATGTTTCGAATAAAGCAGTAGAAGAAACAGCCAATTTAATATCGAATATGTTTCAAAAACGTTAGTGAGAAAGCTGCTCGATCAAAGAGCAGCTTTCTCTGGTTATTTTTCTAAAAATAGTTTATAATGAAATGTTGTGTGTAAAAATAATATAGATTATTAGAAAATAGAAATCATCGAAAACAGAAGGAATTTGTTTTTTGTTGTCGAATTAAGAAGGGACGATCGGTTATAGCTATTTACACGGATGCAGATGCTTGTCCGGTCAAAGAAGAAATTGATGCTTTGGCTAAAACTTTTCAGATTCATTCATTTTTTGTTTTTACTTTTGCACATATTACTCATAAAAACTATTTTTCCAAAAGTATCACGCTAGATGCAGATCCGGAAGCGGTAGATCTTTATATTTTAAATCATATAAAGTCTAACGATATCGTAGTTACTCAGGATAATGGATTAGCTGCCGTCGTGCTGCAGAAAGGAGCAAAGGTTCTTTCTCCAAGGGGACACCTATATAAAGAGGAAGATATTGACTTCCTTCTGATTAATCGCTATGAAGGGATTCAAATGAAAAGAGGAAAAGCCCAACCTAAAAGCATTCCGCCATTTAAAAAGGAAGATAAAAACAGGTTTACTAATTCTTTAAAAGAATTAATTGAAAATGACCATTAACATTGTCATTACTTAAAAGCGAGGGTGATCAGCACTTGGCACAGTATATACCAGATGAAACCGTTGCTGAAGTTCGTAAATCCCTTGATATCGTAGAAATCATTAGTGAATACATTCAATTAAAAAAGCAAAGCAAGCATTATATGGGATTGTGCCCTTTTCATGGAGAAAAAACCCCTTCCTTTTCTGTCTCGCCAGACCGTCAGCTTTATCATTGTTTTGGATGTGGAGCAGGCGGGAATGTGATTACATTTGTTATGGAGATCGAGAAAATTGGTTTTGTCGAAGCTATTGGAAAGCTGGCCTCTAAAACAGGAATACCTATACCAGAATCCGGTTATTCTAAATCGGAACAAGCAAGATCTTCAGCACAGGCTAAAAAAAAAGAGGGGCATGAACTTGCAGCTAGATTTTATCATCACCTTCTCATGAATACGGAGCAAGGTAAAGATGCATTTGATTATTTGCTTCAACGCGGATTTTCTGCTGAGGTGATGGAACGTTTTCAATTAGGCTATTCCCCGAATCAGCCAAATGTGTTAAAGGGACTGCTAGAAAAAAGAAATTTTAATCTCCAGGAGATGGAGGATGCAGGTCTCCTTATCCGTCAAGAATCTAACTGGGAATTAAAAGACAGGTTTAGAAATAGAATAATGTTTCCTATTCAAGATGTACAAGGACAAACTGTAGGTTTTGGAGGCAGGGTGCTTGGGAAAGGTGAACCAAAGTACTTAAACAGCCCCGAATCCGCTATTTTCCGAAAAAATGAAACATTATACGGTATGCATTTGGCAAGACCGGAAATTCGCAAATTGAATACAGCAGTATTATTTGAAGGATATGCTGATGTTATTGCAGCTAATAAAGCTGGTATTAACAATGCTATTGCTGTCTTAGGAACTTCTTTGACAGAAAGGCAGGCAAAAATTTTACGTAGAAATACAGAACGTATTATTATCTGCTTTGATGGCGATAATGCGGGACAAGAAGCTGCAAAGAGATCAGCAGAAATTCTCGAACAGCAGGGATTAGTTGTACAAGTTGCTCTGATGCCTGATAAGACCGACCCTGATGACTACATTAAAAATTCTGGACCAGCACGCTTTAAATCTGAGGTAATTGATGCAGCCGTTCCTTTAATGAATTTTAAAATGCAGCTGTTAAAAAGAAATAAAAACCTCCAGGATGAAGGAGAAAAACTACAATATATAGAAGAAGTATTAAAAGAAGTCACGTACCTTTCAAAAGCAGTAGAACGGGATTTTTATTTAAGACAGCTGGCTGACGAATTTTCATTGTCGCTTGATGCTTTAAAACAGGAACAGTACCGAATTTATAAAGAATCTAAACGCTTTTTTAATAATAATAGAAAAGATTCAGCGTTTGGTAATCGAACGAATCGGTGGGGCTTAGAAACTTATAAAAGTCAGCAGCTCTTACCAGCCTTTCAAAATGCGGAAAGAATCCTGCTTGCTCATATGATGCGTAACAAAGAAATATGTATGGAAGTACAGGAAAGAATAGGCGGGGATTTTAATATTGAACACCATATTGCAATCGCTGCTTATCTTTATGCTTATTATGGTGAGGGATATGACCCAGACCCAGGAGATTTTATTAATCAATTAAAAGATACCGAATTAATTAAGAAGGCTTCTGAGATCGCAATGCTTGACATAAATGAACACTTGTCAGAAAATGAATTGGTTGATTACATTAGTCAGATTAAGAATTACCCAAAATGGGTAGAAATAGAAGAAAAAGAACAAAAAATGAAAGAGGCAGAAAAAAAACAAGATATACAGCTGGCTGTAAAATTAGCCACTGAATTAGTTGACATGAAAAAAGCTTTAAAAAAATAAACTCGTTAAGAAAGTTTATAATTGATTCACTCTAATGTATTGGGTGCGAAAAGAAAACGTACCCTTTTCCTTTGAAGAATGAAAAGTTTCTCCACTTTATTTAGGATAGATTTATTTCAAAGTGATGTGCCGTGAAGAATGGAAGGAGGGGATCGAATGGCTGAGAAACCGATACGCCCATTGGCTGAAGGTGAAATGTCTATCGATCAAGTCAAAGAACAATTACTCGAGACCGGAAAAAAACGGGGGGTTTTATCCTACGCGGAAATAACAGAAAAACTTGCTCCATATGATCAAGATTCAGAACAGATGGACGAGTTTTTTGAATACTTGGGAGAACAGGGAATCGATTTACTAAATGAAGGAGAAGAAGTACCAAGTATGGAGCAGGTGGAAAAAGAAGAAGAAGAGCTTGATCTTAATGATTTAAGTGTGCCGCCTGGAATTAAAATTAACGACCCAGTCCGAATGTATTTAAAAGAAATCGGAAGAGTTCCTCTCTTATCTGCTGAAGAAGAAATCACTTACGCGAAGCAGATTGAAGAAGGAGATGAAGAAGCAAAGCGCCGCTTAGCTGAGGCAAACCTGCGGCTGGTTGTATCTATTGCAAAAAGATACGTGGGAAGAGGAATGCTGTTTTTGGACTTAATTCAAGAAGGAAACATGGGCCTTATAAAAGCAGTTGAAAAATTTGATTATAATAAAGGGTATAAGTTCAGTACCTATGCTACGTGGTGGATCCGCCAAGCAATAACAAGAGCTATTGCCGACCAGGCTCGTACCATTCGTATTCCTGTTCATATGGTTGAAACAATTAATAAATTAATTCGAGTGCAGCGCCAGCTGCTTCAAGACTTAGGTCGTGAACCAACACCAGAAGAAGTATCTAAAGAAATGGATTTAACGCCTGATAAAGTTAGAGAAATCCTTAAAATAGCTCAAGAACCAGTTTCATTGGAGACACCAATAGGGGAAGAAGATGATTCCCATCTCGGTGACTTTATTGAAGACCAGGAAGCGTTAGCTCCTTCTGATGCAGCAGCTTATGAATTATTAAAAGAACAGCTTGAAGACGTGTTGGATACACTTACAGATAGAGAAGAAAATGTTCTGCGTCTTCGCTTTGGACTGGATGACGGAAGAACCCGGACGCTTGAGGAAGTGGGAAAAGTGTTCGGGGTGACAAGAGAACGTATTCGTCAAATTGAAGCAAAAGCTTTACGTAAATTACGTCATCCAAGCCGGAGTAAACGATTAAAAGATTTTCTTGATTAAACAGGAAGTGCGGATTGTCTCCAGAATAAATTATGGGGGCAATCCTTTTTACACTTTTACCACCTTTTGACTGCAGCAGGGGAGAAATAGAATGACTAAAGAAAGAAAAGATATTATTATTAAAGAAATTAAATATTGGAAAACCAATAATTTGCTGCCGCCAGAATATTGTAATTTTCTTTTAATGCTTTATTCAGAAGGTGAAGAATTAGAAGAAGAGCCTGCAGGGCAGTCTTACAAACAAAATTTTTTATTATTAGTAATATTGCTTTTAGGTCTAGGAGCTTTAGGATTAACATTTATTGTTATTTATTTTACTTCTTTCTCGCTGCAAGTGCAAACGCTAACAAATCTTTTTTTTGCTTTTAATGGTGTGTTTTTTAGCGAATTACATAAAAAATAAGGATGCTATCTTGTATCATATTATTGTATCAATAGGGGCTTTAATTGTTTTCTTAATGACTACATCTGCAGTTATGTATATGGAAGAAAATAATTTTTTGTTAACTGTTACTATTTTTATAAATTGTTTTGTCTGGTTATCGGCAGGTTTGTACTGGAAGCTCTCTTATTTAAAATGGTCAGGAGCAGCTGGTATTGTTTTGGCTGTTATCTATTATTTATCCCTATAAATTTCAAGCATAAGTGAACAGGAAGTGACAAAAACTACAAAAGTCCGCTTTTTACCTTTTCTAATTACTTATAATACAGTAAAATATAAAAGGAATGCGGATTCATATCGCCATTATTAGATTTACATAGGAAAAAGGGGGAAAGAGCGTGAAAAATAAACCGCTGATTCCATTCTTTTTAACCGCGGTTGCTGGTTTATTATTAATGCTTGGTTTATCCCTTGTCGGGGTGAACCAGCAGGCAGGTGATGAGAATGGAGAGGGAGAAGAACAAGATCCGGTAGAATACGGAGAAGAATTAGTTAATGAAAATTGTATTTCCTGTCACGGAGATAATCTCGAAGGTCAGGGCGATTACCCTGCTATTAACAATGCAGGTGAGAATTATTCCGCTGAAGAAATAGCTGAAATTGCACAAAATGGTATTGGAGAGATGCCTGGCGGTATTGCTAATGCGGAAGAATCAGAAGCGATTGCAGAGTATTTAATGTCGCTGTCTGAAGAATAAGGAAAGAAAGAGGAGGGAGCACTTTAGGGCTGCCTCTTTTTTGCACTTTTAATATTTAATAAATAATTAAAACTGCGGGTTCAGATTAATTGGAATAGCGGCAAGCCGGGTTTTCAGGGACAACGGTAAGAGGAGAGAGGATAGCAGTTAATGAACACAGAACATTTATCAAAGCGTTTATCTATCATAGCGAAAGAAATTCCATACCAATCACGCATAGCAGATATTGGAACGGACCATGGTTATCTGCCTGTTCATTTAGTTAAACATGGGAAAGTAGAATGGGCTTTAGCTTCAGATATAAATGAAGCACCGCTTAACACTGCTATGGAAAAAATTAAAAGAGAAGGTTTGGAAAGAAATATATCTACTCGAATAGGTCCGGGGTTATCTGTGATATATGAAGAGGATAATATTCAGACGGCAGTTATAGCAGGAATGGGCGGATCACTTATTTCTAGAATTCTGCAAGAAGGTAAGGATAGATTAAAAACAATAAAACGTTTAATTTTGCAGCCTAACGTAGGAGCTGTAGAAATACGTAAATGGCTGATAACCAATGAGTGGAAATTAATCGATGAACACATTCTAGAAGAAGATGAACGTATATATGAAATTCTTGTAGCAGAACCAGGTAATCCATATTTACCTTATCAGGATTTAAACGTTGACATTGAAGCGGGAAAATTGTTTGGTCCTTATTTAATAAAAAAGCAGACTCCTGCTTTTATTAAAAAGTGGAACAGGGAAAAAGAGAGCTGGGAGTGCATTTTACAACAAATAGAAAAAGCTTCAGAACAGAAGTCCATTCTTACTAAAAAGAAAGAATTAAGAAAAAAATTATATCTATTAGAGGAGGTTTTAAAAAATGAAACCAGCTAATGGACAAACTATTATTCAGCTTTTTGAAGAGTGGTCACCAAAATCTTTAGCAGTGGAAGGCGATAAAGTCGGTTTAATGATTGGAACCTTAAATAAGCCGGTGCACAAAGTAATGATTGCTTTGGATGTTTTAGAAGAAGTTGTGGATGAAGCAGTTGAAAAACAAGTAGACATGATTATCGCGCACCATCCATTAATTTTTAAACCGTTAAAAACAATCGATACATCAAAAGGTCAAGGTCCTATCATTGAAAAATGCATCAAGCATAACATAACTGTTTACGCAGCTCACACAAATTTAGATATAGCAAAGGGCGGCGTAAATGATATGATGGCTGAAGCACTAAAACTTCAAGATACAAAAGTACTCGTTCCGACTCAAGAAGTTGCTTTGAAAAAGCTTGTAGCTTTTACTCCGGAAAGCCATGTGGAAGATGTCAGACAGGCCTTAGGTGATGCAGGAGCAGGCTTTATAGGAGGATACAGCCATTGTACATTTTCGGCAGAAGGAACAGGTACTTTTATTCCTGGTGAAGATACGAATCCATACTTAGGAAAAAGAGGGGAAATGGAATTTGCCTCAGAGAAAAGAATCGAAACGGTTGTTCCTGAGAATATTTTAAAAAATGTAATTCAGGCTTTAGAAAAAGCTCATCCGTATGAGGAACCGGCCTACGATATTTATCCACTTGATTTAGAAGGGGAGGTTCTTGGTCTAGGACGGGTAGGTAAGCTAGAAAAACCTGTTTCTTTTGAAACTTTTGCAGAACAAGTGAAAACAGCTTTTAATGTAAACTCTGTCCGAGCAGTTGGATCTCTTTCTGATACTATAGAAAAGGTAGCTCTTCTAGGGGGGGACGGAAACAAGTATTGGTCTTATGCTAAACGTCAAGGTGCAGACGTTTACCTTACTGGTGATCTTTACTACCATGTAGCTCATGATGCTCAAATGGAAGGTTTAAACTTGATAGATCCAGGCCACAATGTCGAGAAAATCATGAAACAGGGCGTAAAGGAAAAAATGGAAAAATTATTAGATTCTAAAAAATATAACACGACTTTTATTGCTTCTAACGTATCGACGGATCCATTTACTTTTTTATAGACACTTAAAAAGGATAAGGCAACTAGCTGCCTTACCACAAAAAAGAGCCTTTCCTTGCATTGGAAAGGCTCCACTTTAATTAATAAACACCTATTTTTTTGTTTTCACTTTAGGAAGAATTTTCCCGCTTTCAACCTTTTTCTCTATTTTCCATGTTGAAGGGTCGTTTTCGTCGTATTGCTGTAAAAACTGAATAACTTCTTTTGTTATTGGAGTCGGTGTTGATGCACCAGCAGTAACTGCAATTTTATCAATTCCCTGCAGCCACTCCAAATTTAATTCACTGATATCTGCAATGCGATAAGCCGGGGTTCCCGCAATGTTTTCCGATACTTGTGCAAGCCGGTTAGAGTTGTTACTTTTTGGATCTCCAACAACAAGCATTAAGTCAGCATCTTTGGCTTGTTCTGCTACAGCTTCCTGTCTAACCTGAGTCGCCATGCAAATTTCATTATGAATTTCAGCATTAGGATACCGCTTTAAAGCTTCACTCATAATGTCGGAAACATCCCACTGACTCATCGTTGTTTGATTAGTTATAATAATCTTTTCCGTATCAATATTAAGCTCTTTCACGTCATCAATAGATTCAACAAGATGGACGATATCTGGAGCAACTCCTATAGCACCTTCAGGCTCCGGATGTCCTTTTTTGCCAATATAGATAACGTGATAACCGTCTTCTTTTTTTTCGCGGATCAGATCATGCGTGCGAGTAACGTCAGGACAGGTAGCATCGACAGTAGTTAATCCTTTTTCTTTTGCAAGCTTTTTAACTTCAGGAGAAACTCCGTGTGCTGTAAATATAACAGTACCTTTCTCCACTTCCTTTAATATTTCCAAGCGATTAGGCCCGTCCAAAGAAATAATACCTTCATCTTCAAATGCATCTGTCACATGTTTATTATGAACAATCATTCCCAAAATATAAATAGGGCGGGGCAAATCTAGATTGCTTGCTGCCTGTTTTGCCAGTACCATTGCATCTACTACTCCGTAACAATAGCCCCTTGGGGAAATCTTAATAACTTCCATAACAGCCTCCTCTGAAACTGATTCCATTTATCAATTGCGGCATTTCTATAAGGGTTTGGTTTGAAATGCTAGGATCATTATACTATTTGTAATAGTAATTGTAAAAGAAGGCACTGTCAGAATTATATTTTATTCCCTAACCTAAATATACAGTTTCGGTGGAGGAGTTTCAGAAAAATATGCATTATCTGTATCGTTAGCATCATCTATTTGCAGATTATTTGAATCTGCAGAGTCGTTAAAGGAATCGGTTGACTGCTCTTCTGATGTGGTGCTGTTAGAAGCATCAGAAGACGGGGGGGAAGACGAAAGCATACTCCAAAGAGCAGGCAGCTGTTTAACTAACGGATAATACTGACGAATCATAGGAGTAACTGTTTGAGCGACACCAATCATCTTCTGGATAGACGGCAATAAGGTTGTAAGACCTCCAGACTGAGCTGCAGTGGACGGAAAAATAGATGGAGCAGCCATGCCAGGATTGATACCAGCAGGTAGGAACCTGCTCATCGCTTGTGCTGGAATAGACTGTGGCGGCACTGAAGGCATTCCCATATAAGGAGGGTGGGGTGGAAACAATTTACTCATCCTTTCCTTTAAAACATTAATTTCGTATTGAAAAATAAATTTGGTGGTTCAATTGATTATGATTGTGTTTTTGCGTAGTTTTTTCATAACACTGCGTTAAGCAAAGTAACCTGATAGCTGTGTTTTGAGCAGGTTTATGATAAAATATGATAGCATCTGACTAGATGTGCAGATTAAACAATAAGCTGTTTTTTTAAGACATCATTTTTGAGATGGAAGGCGGTGTAAAAATGAGTGCATTTCAGCGATTTGACTTGCCTCCATTTTTAATAAAATCACTCCAAGAACAAAACATTGAAAAACCAATGGAAATACAAGAACGGCTGCTGCCAGCAATCATTAACGGCCGTGATGTCATTGGACAATCACAGACAGGTTCAGGCAAAACACTTGCCTTTTTGCTTCCCATAGTAACTAGAATAAGACCAGAACATGAACATATCCAGGCAGTAATTACAGCTCCTACTAGAGAACTTGCTGGTCAGATTTACAATGAGCTGCAAAAATTACTGAAATATGCTCCCGATGCAAACATTACCGCAAAGCGGCTGACAGGCGGTACGGATCGTCAGCGTACGATGGAAAAACTCCAATACCAGCCTCATATTGTGGTGGCTACGCCTGGCCGATTAAAAGATATGACCACCAGCCAGGTGATTGATGTCCATCGAACAGAGATGTTTGTTGTGGATGAAGCAGATCAAATGCTCGACATGGGTTTTATTGAAGAAATTGATCCGGTAGCATCTCTTATGCCGGAGAATCTGCAAATGATGGTTTTTTCTGCAACAATACCAGAACAATTGCAGCCGTTTTTGAGAAAATATATGAAAAACCCTCGTCATGTTCAAGTGAAACCCGAGGAAACAGCTCCGTCAAAAATCAAACACCAGTTCATCCCTCTGAAACATAGAGAGCGTACTGAATTGACAGTTCGTTTAGCTAAAAACCTGCGTCCTTATTTTGCTATTGTTTTTTCGACAACGAAAGAGGATGCTGATCTTGTTTTAGAAGCCATGTTGGAATCAGGATTAAATGCTGATATTCTCCATGGCGGATTGCCGCCACGCCAAAGAAAGCAAGTCATGCGTAAAGTAAATAATCTCGACATTCAATATCTAGTAGCTACAGATTTAGCAGCCAGAGGTATGGACATTAAAGGCGTAACGCATGTCATCAATCATTCATTGCCAAAAGAGCTGGAATATTATGTGCACAGAGTTGGACGTACTGCTCGAGCGGGTGAAACAGGAGAAGCCTATACATTCATTGAAAAAGAAGAATATCCAGCTGTAAAAAAACTTGAAGACAAAGGTATAAAGGGGCAATTTGTTGATTTCAAAAAAAATGATTTGGTCCCTGTTGATAATCCATTATTAAAAAAAGAAAACTTTAATAAGGAAAGCAATAAAGGTCCGGCAATTTTCAATCCAAAGCCTAAAAAAATAAAACCTGGGTATAAAAAGAAAGCTCGCTGGAAAGCAGAGCAGCAGCAGAAACGGCAGAATAAGTTAAATAAAAGAAAAAAATAATGGGGGAGATGTATTATGTTATTAGGTTCACACGTATCTATGAATGGAAAGAAAATGCTGCTGGGATCGAGTGAGGAAGCTGCTTTTTACGAAGCAACTGCGATGATGATTTATACTGGTGCTCCGCAAAACACACGCAGAAAACCAATCGATGAGCTGAATATTGAAGCTGGCAAAAAGCATATGAAAGAAAACGGGATTCAAGAAGTTGTTGTCCACGCACCATACATTATCAATATTGGTAATACTACGAAACCAGAAACATATCAATTAGGAATTGATTTCCTGCGTTCTGAAATTGACCGGACAGAAGCCATTGGTGCCACTCAAATAGTGCTGCATCCAGGCGCTCATGTTGGAGCGGGAAAAGAGGCTGGACTAAAGAAGATTATAGAGGGACTAAATGAAGTCATTGATCCAGAGAAAAATGTACAAATAGCTCTAGAAACAATGGCTGGAAAAGGCTCGGAGTGCGGAAGGACGTTTGAAGAAATTGCAGAGATAATAGATGGAGTTACTCATAATGATAAGCTTTCTGTATGTTTTGATACGTGTCACACCCATGATGCCGGATATGATATTGCAAGAGATTTTGACGGAGTTTTAAATACCTTTGATAAAATAATAGGAATAGATCGATTAAAGGTTTTGCATATCAATGACAGTAAAAATGAAAAAGGAGCTGCAAAGGACCGCCATGAAAATATAGGGTTTGGTTATATAGGTTTTGATGCTCTCAATTACGTTGTTCATCATCCTTCTTTTGAAAATATACCTAAAATACTAGAAACGCCTTATGTGGGAACGGATAAAAAGAATAAAAAACCTCCGTATAGACATGAAATCAGCATGTTCAAGGAAAGTACGTTTAATGAAAATCTTAAAGAAGAGCTTATTTCATAATTCCTTATTCCTAAAACCAGCAGTTTTTCATAGAAAAGCTGCTGGTTTTAGTGTGTTCCCGGCATGTGCATAAACTATAGGGTTCAAGTCCCGAGCGGCGAAGGTCGTTGTAGCCGTTAGCCAAAGGTAAGGGTGTCCAGGGTGACCTGGAATCTGAAGGAAACTGGAGGCAAACTTCCGCCCC
>NZ_JBHFQG010000021.1:0-71036 GCF_041949975.1 Alteribacillus sp. JSM 102045
GATTTTGTCCTATACTAGTAGACATAGGTAGGGCATCTCCTCTCGAGTTGATTTGGTCGTTAATTCTGAGGATACCCTACCTCTTTTTTTGTCTCAAGGAACTTACACAAACTATCTTACGCTATCAAAAAGAACTGCTGTAACTGCTATTATAGTGAAGCCTAGCTGTTTATCAGCAATTGACATTCCATAAATTAAAATACCCAT
The DNA here is from genome assembly GCF_041949975.1 of Alteribacillus sp. JSM 102045. NCBI lineage: Bacteria > Bacillati > Bacillota > Bacilli > Caryophanales > Bacillaceae > Alteribacillus > Alteribacillus sp. JSM 102045. The sequence continues at coordinate 208 of NZ_JBHFQG010000021.1, forward strand.
AAACACTAAAACTAATAAAATATTGATAATTCGATACCGACTAATCCAAACACCTCCTAGTCGTAATCTTTAATCCTAACTGTTGTTTCCCCTTGGTAATCGGTATGTTCATAAAAAACTGTCTTAACCCTTATTCTCTTTCCTTCTACTGGACTCCTCTTGTAATAACTTTTAAAAGATAAATTACCGTGAAATATCTCTCTATAAGAATAAGCGGCACCTCCTAGAAAACTTGCTACCGCTGAGGGAGTCCCACCTATTAAGCCAACTCCTGAAATTACATTTCCTCCTGAATAAGAGCCAGATCGTCTATATGGTTGTTTGTATGAGTACTCGTAAGAATCAGGTAAATGCATAGGGTGTACACACTGGTGAGCTGGATAGCATGATGATGCTTCAGTTTTTTTTTGTGGTACTGTAAATTCGTATGCTGTAAAATAAGAATAACACTGAGAAGAGCCATTATGAGCTTTTTCAATCATATTCCCCTCCATTTTGCTTTAACGTACCAAACATTCATTTTTATGGAAATGGGGAATAAATAATAAAAAAAGACGCACCCTCTCATAGAGAAGAATACGTCTTTTTTGCTGGCTTCACCCTCAGCCTGATAAAAGTGAAGTGTGTATTTTTGCCCCCTGAACCGAGAGCGTGCTTTCGTTTATCCTGCTTCATTTGTTTTCATCCTGACTCTTTGTCGCTCTCAATTCAGTAGTAGGGCCTATGGTATTATGAGAAACCATAATATTTATGTATAAAACAGAGGAAAATCCTAGAAATATATATTCTCTAATATATTTCGTTAGGATATTTTTGGAAACGGCTCTTAACTACTCTTCCTCATTTGTTTCAACAATAACAATACATTCATTATCATTCACCGGTTAGTACCTGCCTTGACATTTATCAGTTGTTCGGAATACTCTGATTTTTACATTGAGATTTACTAATACTCTTTAAACCTATTTCTTGTTGCACCATTTTATTGCGTTTTACCGTTTCACTAATACGTCTAAGACTGGATAGACCTTTCAACTGGGCAAGAATGAACAGTTTCATAAACGATAGAGTATCCAACTTTTTAACATATCGATCGGTCTTGGAAGAATCTATCATTTTTTGTACTACCTTTGTTTCTAATGGATGAATGTATTTCTTAAATACAGTTTTTGTGGTATGATTGTCCATGCTATCTCCTTATAGTTAGAGATTTGGACTGGACTACCACTCTCTAATTATAAGGTTTTTTTATGCATTTCGTAGTTATAATTCACAATATTGACAATATTAGAAATGTGTTATTTCGCTTGACATTTTTATTTTATTTTCCTGCAACGCTAGTGTATTTAAATGGATTCTCATGTTTTGTTATATTTTTTAAGTTTTCACATATTTTTTGTAAAATTTCGGTTAAGGTTAATGTGAATGAAAAAAAGAACTTCTACTTATGTAACGTATGGCCATGTTTTAGAAGCTGCCAAATGAAATGGTCTTTTCTCAAAGAAGAAAATCAGAAATTCATAACTTTGGTCAACAAACGGTCAACAAGGTTAGTTTTTCATAACATCTACCACTCATTATAGTAAAACTCAAAACAAAAAACCCCTCTACCACGAGGGGTTTAGCATTCTTATGTATGGTGTCCCGTACTGGGCTCGAACCAGTGACCTCCACCCTGTCAAGGTGGCGCTCTCCCAACTGAGCTAACGGAACAATTATTTAAATATATGTTTTTACGACACTATTTATTATAGCGCTAGAATCAGAAATCTGCAATACTCGTCATTAAAAAATTTTTTCTATTGATCTTAAAAAGGCGGTTGAAACCGCCTTACAGCCTGCTTTTTATATAATTGTGTATTTTTTTATCGCAGCAATATAAATAACAGCCCTTCATTCCCTCTGGTCAGCAGGGTTTTGTAAGTGTTGCGTACGATATCATACAGGGGATCCCTTTCTCCCTTTTTGGGTTTTCGCGGGCGTGCTCCTCTGTCATGGAATTCTTCTCTTCGCACGATAATGGAATCTGTTTCTTCGTCACAGCCTAAATCTTTACCTATTATTACTCCGACATAATCCATCTCTAGGCCTTGGACGGTATGAATGCAGCCTACCTGGTTTTCGCATTCCGGGTGGATGGCCCAGTCTATTCTATTTGGGTCGTTCCATGGCATCTAACTCTTTACTGGTTTTATTTTTTGTCCATTCCCAGGCGTAGCCGGCTACTAATCTACCGTTTTTCTTATCCACGATTTCTTTTTTTAATTGATGCGGATCGTCTATCACTTGAAAGTCAAAGTCACCTTCTAGCTTTACCTCATTATTTTCAAAGCTTAGCAAATGTTCTATCCAGGAAATATAATTTCCCGAACCAGAGCATCTAAATTGAGATTCCAGCTCCAAGGTATGCACATCCGCTCCTGCTTTTTCTGCTTCCTGCTTCACCATTTCATAGCTGCCCACGTCCTTTCTTGAAACGACCTGGCTGTCATCTACAAAAAAGACGCTTAGCTTGGAGGAGCGGATGATTTGGGTTGCCTGATTTTCTCCCTCGATTTTTCTCTGCATATGCCCGAATTGTTTTAAACGGTGCGCTTCATCGCAAAGCAGCACATCAAATTGACTTTCTGGTGTGTTGACATAATTGGCGGATCCTTTAAAGAGATCTCTTACTTCTACGCGGCCGGAGGTGCCGATTAATTTTTTGCGAAGGACTTCACGGAATGCCTGGTTCGGCGTGATGTATTCCATATTGGCGCCTGCTTCGAGCATATATCTCATTAAATGCAGACCGATCACAGACTTTCCTGTGCCAGGCCCGCCTTTAATTAGTATTACTTTCTTCAAATCTGTTTGGTTTCGAAATTGATTGTAGATAGAAACTACTTTTTCATAAGCGACTTTTTGCTCGTCCAATAAAACAAATTCTTCATTGCCGCTTAGTAATGTTCCTACGGTTTCAACCAGCTTTTTGGACGGCCTTATTTTTCCTTCTTCTATTTTTTCCGCAATCTCCCTGCCATTGCCATTTGCTACGTGGCTTTTTATTTTTTCCGTTAATTCACGATCGTTAAACTTAAAATATAACGGAGATTCTGCTAAATACTTTCGATATCGATCATTTAACAGAGGCTCTGATTTATTCATAATGTAATTATGTAAATAAGCGCAGGAGTGCATCTGGATAAAAGTATTGGAATAAAGAGATTCATTAAAGTTTTGAAGGTATCTTCTATATGAAGTGGCCTGGTAGGACGGGTGAATGGTTTCTCGTTCCCTTCCGCCAAGAAATGTATGCACCACACCGTCTCCTTCAGCCAATGCAGCCTGCTGCCACTGCTTCAACTTTATAATAAGTACATTTTCTCTTCCATTAGAATCGTGGCCTGTAATAAGAAAGTCTATTCTCTTTTCGGTAGATGGAAGCTTGTATTCCAGCAAAACATGAGAGTCGTTTGTAAGATTGGCATCCCTGATAACACGTGCCATCTCCGGCAAAGAATTTTCCCAGGAACGGATTTCACTGTCTGAAACGACTTTGTTTGTTTTCTTCAGCATATTTTCTTTTAATACATATCCTATTTTGTTGTCGTAGATTTGCTCCAAAAAATCAGAAGAGCGTTCGTTGTATATGATCATTTGAAAAAACTCCCATTGATTAGCACTTTAACATATCATCGGAATGATTTTTGTGTATTTTTCATCATTCCAACACTTCCTTTTTTAAAATTTTAATCTATTTCTTCTATTTTGTTAAACAGGGGTATTTATGAACTGCCACTCCCCGCTTCCTGCTGCTTCTGACGCAGCATTCTTTTTTCCACGGTCCAGTTGACTCCTGGGAGCCTAAAATAACCCCGAAACAGGCTCGGGGTTATCCTTCATCGTATTTTATGAAATCATTATTCTTCTTCCCAGTGCAGCGCCTTAATTTTTTCTTTCACAATCTTTGCTTCTTCATAGTCGGTGGTGAGAAAGGCATCTTTTTCGATGCCCTGGTGTTTTCCGACATAAAGCTTAATGGTTACTGCGTAATGGGGCTCGAGATCGGGGTATGTTAATGTATTGATCTCTACCGTCCCCCTCGTCTCGAGCGGATCCTTTTTGTTGAACAATGACATGGTTTCTCCCTCCTCTTTTTTCCTCTGTTCAGGATAGATATGAACGTTAGAAAATATATTAATGCTCGTCTCTCTTTATGTTTCCAACACCTTATTAGACAAGGAGTTGTCCCAAAAGGTAATCAGTTATGGCTTCTTCGGCAGCCATGGAGAACGGACATTTGTTCCGCTAATTTATATAAAACACGGGGAACGAAAAGCATTGGCGGACATCCTTTCCGTCATTGCGTCCCAAGCAATGTATGTTGCTTCCTCTGCAGTAAATAGCGGATTCAATGTCTGCATGACCTCCGTTTTACAAAGATTTCAATGAAATAACGTACCATATGTCCGCGGCTGCGTCCTCCTTCCTCCTAACATGTAAAAAAAGAGAAACCGCAGGGGGCAGCTGTTTTTTGCTGATGGTTCCCTTTTTTTCTCGGTTTCTCTTATGCTGTTTCATGTATTGTTTTTTCTATGAAGTCGTGGTGATGTTATTCTGCTATTTCTTCTTTGTCAAATTCCCAGATTGCTTGCCCGCTTGTGAACGGATCGTCAAAGATGAATTCGTAATACTCGGAGTCTTCTGCGTCAAAGACGACTTCGCCTTTTAAGTTGCGCCCCGGCCCGATTTCGCTGTCGAGATTGCCTTTGCTGTCACCCATCACGGTCTGGTCCTGTTCATATGCATTGGCAGAAAGCAGGCTCATGTTTAGCATGGTGGAAATATCAGCTGATTCTTCGCCGTTATTCTCGATGTCAAGCTCGATTGCAATGAAGTGATCGTTTTCCGGGTCGGAAAATTCATCTGATGTGTATCTAACGTTTGTTAATGTAATAGTTGTATCATCAAAGTTTACAGCATCGCCAAGGCCGTATGTTTCGTTTTCTGGTGCTTCTTCTTCAGCTTCTTCTGTTTCTTCCGCTTCTGCCTGGTTTTCTTCTTGCTGCTCTGTGTTTTCCTGCGATTCTTGGTCTTCTTCTTGGCTGTCTGCTGGAGCTACTTCAGATTCCCCGCAAGCGGCTAATGTTCCTGCGATGGCAACGGCTCCGATCATCATGCTGAATTTTTTCATTGATAATTCCTCCTGTTGTTTTTTCTCATTTCAAACCGGCAGCAATGCGTTTGCGAGATAGCTGCTCTTTTCCTTTGATTGACGTTAAAGCCAATCAATTAGAATGAATTGGCAGAGTTCATATAAAGCAGCTGCTCCGATATCCCTCCCTTTGTATATTTGGATATTCATATTTTCCAATATATTCTAAATATGTATGTTACATGCCAGTTTGACAACTACCTTTCATATATTACACTTTTGTAATCTTTCTGTAAAACTATGTAACGTACTAATTTTGTGGTAATTAATTCCAATTAATGTGAAAATATAATCATTCTAAGAACAAAAGCGCAAGCGCCCTGATCAGCCTCGACAGGTAATCACTTTCGTCGCCAAAAACGCCACGTCCTGTGGCATTGGCGACTTTAGCACGTCCTGTGCGTCGACGTGTGCGTCTTTTAGCAGAAAAGTCCTAAAGGATGTTCGACTAAGAACGTCACGTCCTGTGACAACGTCGAACTGGCTTGCACAGGATGTGCTGACTTTTGCGTTGCGAACACGATGTTCGCGATTCTAGCAAAAGTTCCTTAAACCGTCTTGGGCCTCCGAGAGGCTGGGCAATGAAGCTAGATGCGGATCAAACAATATGGGGATAGTTATCCAAAACTTGTAAAAACATAATTTCCTAAACAATAAAAAAGAGACTGATACATGATCAGCCTCCTTTGTATATCGAAGGGTCATCGGTTGGTGACCACTCCTACTTTTTCGTCGTTTCTCCTGGTTTCAACAAGCGCTGCCGGTTTTAAAAAGGGGCTTACTCTTCTGCGAAAGCAGAAGCGGTGACAAAATAATCGGAAAGCGCCTGCTGCAGGCTTCCTTTGGTTTCTGCTTTGCTTTCAAAGGATATACCTAAATCAATCATTTTTCTGACGACATCTGGGCGCACTCCGGTAACGATTGGGGTGCTTCCCATAATCGATACGCCTTCGATTACTTTCATTAAATGATTGAGGACGTCTTCTTCTAATTCTACAATTCCGGATAGGTCGAGAATAAGCGTCTGGATCCGCTTTTCCCCAATTTCCATAAGCACTTTTTCTTCGATTGAATTCATTCTCATTTTATCAATCGTTCCGATTAAAGGAAGTACACACATTGTTTTTGTGATCGGAATAATCGGCACGGATAAATTTTCAACAAGCTTGCTTTGGGTTTCAATTAATTTATCTTTGTATGTAGAATAGCTCAGGAAGAAGGAATTTAGAAACTTATCCACGAAATCATTGATTTTTTTCTCCATGGCAAAAAATTCATCAATACCTTTTTTTTGATCGGTTAACTGATAATAATATTGTAAAAAATTCCACAATGTTCTTCTTATCGCCTGCACCCATTCGAGCTTAAAGGTCAGGGTTAACGAATATTTCGCCCAGGCGACCCCTTCCTGCTTTGAAAATTCTATAAGCTCGGCTTCTTGTTCTTTAACCACATGCATCACTAATTTATGAGCGTTTTCTATCAGATTAATGTTGCCGATAAGCTGGATTTCTTCAATTTTTTCTCTGACATTTACGGCCTCTTCTAGTAATTGTTCTTCAAATAAATTGCGGTTTTGGATTAAAAATTCCTTCACATCAAGCCCTTCTTGATAAGCTAAGTCCATCGTTATCACTCCACCTTTAATATAAAATAGCCGGGTTAAAGATATTGTTATTTTCTAATGATAAAGAAAGAAAGCAATCAAAAGAGACACCAATGGTCAGCTACCTTATATTCCCTATTTGTTACAATGATAAACAACGATTTTTTTAGGAGGAAAGAAAAATGGACCATATTATATTGACGGGTGCTTCCCATGGGATTGGGCGTGCTGCTGCGGAGCATTTTTTAAACAATGACATCGTGCATTTATATACGTTGTCGCGTTCGAAAGATGAGGGGTTATTAGAAAAAGCCAGGCAAACGGGGGCTTCGCTTGATCATTTTTCCTGTGATTTGACCGATCGAGGTCAAGTCGAGGCGATTCTTCCGGTTATTTTTCAAAACATTAACCAGGAAACGGTTTCTTCACTTACTTTAATTAATAATGCCGGTACGGTGCAGCCTGTCTCCCCTGCTGAAAAATGGGATCCGGCAGACGCGGAATCGGCTGTGCAGCTGAACTTGCTTGCCCCCATGATTTTATCATCTATTTTCGTAAAAGAAACTGAATCATTCGAGGCTCCAAAAACCGTATTAAATATATCTTCCGGAGCTGCTCACTCTCCGATGCACGGCTGGAGTGTGTATTGCACAACAAAAGCCGGGTTGGAGATGTTTACCCATACGTGCGCGCTGGAGCAAAAACAAAGCAGCACCTCCCCGGTTCGTTTTCTCTCCTTTGCTCCAGGCATTGTTGACACCCCGATGCAGGAAAACATCCGCTCTGTTTCTGAAGAAGATTTTAAAGAGGTTGAAAGCTTCCAGGACTACAAAGAAAAAGGAAAGCTTCTATCTCCGGAATCGGTCGCGGAAAAAATGGACAAGTTACTATTTAAACAATCCTTTGAAAACGGCGCTTCCATTGATGCACAACAACTGTAAAATACACTTTTTTAAAACATCCGGTCAGAAAGCCGGATGTTTTTTCTCGTAAATTCGTTGACATTCAAATGATCATTTGAGTAATATGATGGTATATTCAAATATTCGTTTGATTGTTCGTTGCAGAAATGGAGGTGGGCTTTGTGCCTGAAACTGATCAAAAACAGATTTACCGCATCGAAGGTTTGACCTGAGCAGGCTGCGCAGACACGTTTAAAAAAAACGTGGAGCACCTGGATGGTGTGAATCATGCCGATGTCAATTTTGGAGCTTCCAAACTGACAGTATTTGGAGATGCGTCGGTGGAAGAGCTGGAAAAAGCCGGCGCCTTCGAAAACATTTCCGTCCGCCATGAAAAAGACGACACTCCTGTTCATCAAGAGCCTTTTTTTAAAAAGTATTTTTCCTTAATGCTTTCTTTTCTGTTGCTGCTTACTGGGATTGCTTCTCATTTTTTACATGGAGAAAATAACCCTTTTACGATACTGGCTTTTCTTTCTTCCATTATTGTTGGAGGACATTCGTTGTTCCGGACGGGACTTAATAACCTGTTTCGCCTCCAGTTTGATATGAAAACATTAATGACGGTTGCTATAATTGGTGCGGTGCTAATCGGCGAATACGGAGAAGGTGCCGTGGTTGTGATCCTGTTTGCGATAAGTGAAGCGCTCGAACGGTTTTCAATCGATAAAGCCCGCCAATCGATTACGTCTCTCATGGAAATCGCTCCAAACGAAGCGCTTATCCGGCGTGACGGGACCGAGCAAACCATCGCCGTTAGTGATATAGTAATCGGCGATACGCTGCTTGTGAAACCAGGCGAAAAAATTGCCATGGACGGTCGTATTGCAAAAGGCGTGTCGACGATTAACCAGGCAGCGATTACCGGGGAATCCGTTCCCGTTGAAAAACAAGCCGGAAATGAAGTATACGCGGGAACCCTTAATGAAGAAGGATTTTTAGAAATTGAGGTCACAAAGCGTGCAGAAGATACGACGCTTGCGAAAATCATCCACCTTGTCGAAGAAGCTCAGGCGGAAAAAGCTCCTTCCCAAGCGTTCGTCGACCGTTTCGCAAAGTATTACACCCCTGCTATTATGGTGGTTGCTTTCCTGGTGGCTGTTGTTCCGCCCTTATTCTTCGGGGCAGCATGGAGCACCTGGGTGTATCAAGGGCTGGCCGTGCTTGTCGTCGGCTGTCCGTGTGCGCTCGTCATTTCGACCCCGGTTTCTGTCGTCACAGCGATTGGCAGTGCCGCCAGAAACGGCGTTCTTATTAAAGGCGGGGTTTTTTTAGAGGAAATGGGAGCGATACGAGCAATTGCGTTTGATAAAACGGGAACACTCACCTATGGAACTCCTGCTCTAACCGACATCAACTTTTTTACCGACAATAAAGAAGAAACATTTTCGTACCTGGCTGCTTTGGAGCATTATTCCCAACATCCGCTGGCAGAAGCGATCACCAAAAAAGCGGCCCAGGAAAATATTGATTACAAAAACGTAGACGACTTTCAATCGATCACTGGAAAAGGCATACAAGGACGCATCCACGGTACGATGTACTATGTGGGTAAACCTGCTTTGTTCCAGGATTCCTTACCAGCACATGCCGAACAGATCATCGCCGAATGGACGAATGCTGGTAAAACCGTAATGATGATGGGAACAAACGAGGAAATTTTAGGCGTGTTTGCAGTGGCGGATGAAATCCGCAGTTCGAGTCGTGCTGTTCTTCAGCGCCTGCACGAATTAGGAATAACAGATACGGTGGTGCTTACAGGAGACAACGAACAAACCGCAGCAGCGATTGGAAAATTGGCCGGCGTCCAACACGTGCAATCCGACCTTTTGCCTCAAGACAAACTGAACTTCATTAAAAACATGATGAAACGTAACCGAAAAGTGGCTATGGTTGGAGACGGGGTAAATGATGCCCCGGCCTTAGCCAATTCGACTGTTGGAATTGCAATGGGAGGCGCTGGCACCGATACGGCCCTTGAAACCGCCGACATTGCTTTAATGGCAGACGATTTAGAAAAGCTTCCATTCACCGTAGAGCTAAGCCGCAAAGCGCTTAAGATCATTAAGCAAAACATCGCTTTTTCCATTGGAATTAAGCTGCTGGCGTTGCTGCTTGTGATTCCAGGCTGGCTGACGTTATGGATTGCGATTTTTGCCGACATGGGTGCTACGTTACTTGTTACCTTAAACGGGCTCCGGCTTTTAAAAACAAAAACGAAAGAATAAGGCTATCCTTGGGTGGGTCCCACCTCATAGGATAGCCTTTTCCTGTAAGGATGAACATTTAGCTTTCTTTTTTCAGCGTAAATTGATCAACGACCTCTTTTAGTTCTATTGCCATTTGGCTTAGTGATTGGGCTGATGAATCAATCTCTTCCATGGCTGCGAGTTGTTCTTCTGACGCGGCCGCAACGTTTTGGGTGCTGGCTGATGTTTCTTCGGATATGCGTATCATTTCTCCAAACGCTGCAGAGATTTCCTGGCTGCTCGAAGACAATTGTTCGGATGCCGCTGCAATCTGTTCCATTTGCTGATTCACTTCTAGAGTGGAAGTGCGGATGTCTTCGAATTTTTCTTTCGATTCATTAACTACAGTCATACCATCCTCTACTTCTTTCGTTACATGATTGGCTGATTTGGAGGATTCCTCCATATCGGTTTGGATATCTCTTATAATATCAGCGATTTGACTGGAGGACTGCTGAGATTCCTCAGCGAGCTTTCTCACTTCGTCCGCCACGACTGCAAATCCTTTGCCATGCTCACCTGCTCTAGCTGCTTCAATGGCAGCATTCAAAGCGAGAAGGTTTGTCTGCTCGGCAATATCCGAAATGACATTTAAGATTTTTTCAATTTCTTTGGAACGCTCCCCTAATGCCTGGTTTACTTTATTCGATTGATTAACGGCTCCAAGAATCGACTGCATTTTGTTATAGGTGTTTTGAACGGACTGCCCGCCTTCTTTTGCTTTTTCCATCGTTTGAGTAGATGTTTCTGTAATTTCCGAAGCAGAAGAAGCCATTTGCTGAATACCGTCTGACATTTCTTCTAACGCTTGAACATTTTCCTGTGCTTGCATTTTCTGCGTTTCGGCTCCGCTTGCAACCTTCTGGATGGACGTTGTTATATCTTCAGAGGAGGAACTGGACTGCTCTGCGCTTGCGGTTAATTGCTGGGACGAGGAACTAACTAATTCCGCATTTTGTTCGACCTGCTGAATGATGCCTTTTACATTTTTTGTCATGTTGTTAAAATGATCCGCTAATTCTCCGATTTCATCGCGCGTGTTTACGACGGTTTCATCTTCGGACAAATCACCCTGGGCAACCTGTTTTACTTTTTCTGTAATGATTTGAACCGGTCTGCTGATTTTCCGGGCTACCCATAAAGCCGTTAACACAATAAGCACTCCTGCAGCAGCGATAATAATCATCGAGTACAGCTGAATATTATCGGCCACGGTTAAAATATGATCCATCGGGGTTGCCAAATATAAGCCGTAGCCCGCAAGAGATACAGGGGCATGCGATAATACATATTTTTCTCCATTAAGATTTAGCTGGGACGAGCCAATAGACTCTTTTCCTACTTCAAACGCTGACACCCAATTTCCATTTAACCCAGAGTTCTCCACTGTTTCTCCAATAAGCTCTTTCTCCGGATGCAGTTGAATAATGTTTTGTTTATCAATTAATATAGGTTCAGCTCCGTCTAGATTTTCATCTGTCATTTCTAAAAATTGGTCCACCAATGCTTCAAAGTTCACCGAAGCAGACATTACCCCAATGATTTGATCTTCTTCATTGGTTACAGGGGTGGCAATAACAACAATTCGGTTTCCGGTTGAATTGGAAGTGAGAACATCTGATATCGAATCCTCCCCTTCCATGCCGTTTTGAAAATAATCGCGGTCTGATAAATCCAGGGTATCAATATTTTCTTCTGACGTATGAGCGCGGACAATGCCTGTAGGATCGGTGAAAACCACGGTTTCGTAAATATCACCTTGATCTTTTACATAATTCATGATCTCAAGCTGGCTGTCTAATTCTTTAGACATCATATTTTCTGAATGAGCTGTTAACTTCATTTCATTTAGTCTTTTATCCAGCCATTGTTCTAAGCCGTCTGCTGTACTTAAAGAAATATTCTCCATGGCATCTCGTTCTTTTGCCACAATTTCATTACTGCTTAATTGATAAATAAACACAGATGAAATCATCATTGGAATAAGGCCGACTAGTAAAAAACTGAAGATTAATTTTTTTCTAATCGTAAATTTTTTTCTTCTTTTCATTTTACCACTCCTTTTGACCACAACTTAAAGTATAACAAAAGTCATAGGTCTCAGTGGAGGGTAACTTGTTCATTTGTTTATTTTTATTATAAAAGTCCTACGAGAAGTTTTGAAAAATTTACATGGTTTTTTTGCGGCGAAGCTAGTGCATCTTATTAACGAGGAAACATCCTCAGCAACTTTTTTTGCTTCCTTTAATACGCCTTGTGCTATTGAGGGAAAGCAGCTAACAGGAGATGATGATACGTGGCACATCGGGAGGATAAAAACCGACAGGACCAGAAAAACCGTGAGCTGAACAATGCAAACCGGGAGCGAAACCAAAATCATCAGCGTGAGCTGCACATGGACAACATGAATACGGAATTTGCCTGCGAATCAGAATTTCAAGATGATCTTGACAACCTGAATAACCGAGGCAACCGTGAAGAAGACTGCAGCGACTGCTAAATCTCCTGGAGAGCTGTCCCTATTGGGATGGCTCTCTTTTTTAGTTGGGTGTTGAAGGGATGGAAGTAAGGTGTTGAAGGCGAAGGGGTATGCTCAAGACGGCAAGCGTGGAATAAATTCCGCTATTTTCCTCAATTCCTTTCCATTCGGCGTGTTTGCGGACATCTTGGACCTCTGTCAAGAAAGTGTACACCTAAATCTCGGAATCAGTGTCCGCGATCCCCTCTAATTCAGGCTTTGGAAATTTAGCGGAACCAGTTTCCGTTCCCTAACACGGTCTTCTGAGAAGAACAAAAGCGCAAGCGCCCTGATCAGCCTCGACAGGTAAATGTTCTTCAGTCATGAAAGGCGCTCTTACTTCCACAGGATGTGGTGACTTTTGCGTTGCGAACACGATGTTCGCGATTCTAGCAAAAGTTCCTTAAACCGTCTTGGGCCTCCGAGAGGCTGGGCGCTGAAGCTAGGCGCGGATCAAACAATATGAAGATAGTTATCCAAAACTTGTAAAAACATAATTTCCTAAACAAAAACAAAAGCACCCGATTATTCGGATGCTTGGTAAAGGGCGTGACGTCTTAATTGTGATTCAGCTCTTGCGTAAATATTGCCGGCTTCCTCTTCAGAGATGTCAAATTCTTCGCTGGCTTTCTTTTCGACGAAAGTATCATTTTTTGCTTCGTCGTATTTTTCGCCCGCCTTCTTTAAAAGTTCATACTCTTTTTCCATGAAGAGGTATACATCTCTTTCAAATTCTGGTAAGGATTGAAGGCCATTTCTCACGTTTGCGTCGCTCATATGTAATCCCCCTTTTAATTACATGATAGTATATTTTTTCGATAAAGCAAGTACGTTTTCTCTATTCATTTGATAGTAAAAGAAAAAATAATTCCTTTGTTCTCATTTTTTCTGTATAATGAAAAAATTATTCAATAAATCTGAGAGGGAATTTCTTTTTTTCGAAATAATGTTCCAAGCCCGGTTTGAAAATCAAGACGGCCGGCAAGGCGCAAAGCTTCCCAAAAGCTGACTTGATTAGCGGTAAGTACCGGCTTTTGAATGGCTTCTTCTAAATCTTCGAGCCATTCTGCTGAGTGCAGCGCCGTGTCTGGAATAAAAACGGCGTCTGCTTCTTGGGTGTCGCTTTCTTTTGCAAATTGAAGCACTTCTTGTTTTTCTAACGTTCCGACTTCAGCTGCTGTAATAATGCCTTTGCTTTCATATTGAAGGACTTCCATATCAAACGACTCTAATAGCTGTTTGAAAAGCAGGGCCACATCCAGCGGATAGGTTGCCGCTACCGCTATTTTTTTGGCTTCTATCGTTTTGGCGGCCCGCACAAATGCGAGAGCGGTCGTTGAAGCTGGCACGTTAAGGTGTTCTTCAAGCGTTTGGATTTGTTTTTTGATCCCGCCCATCCCCAACACAAAACTTGCACTCGTCGACGTCCAGAGCACCGAATCAATCGGCTTTTCCTTTAGTTGTTCGGCTCCATCTTTTAAACGATTCACACTCCCCATCTCGCTCAGCGCTTCTACCGTGTGGGCATCTACTAAAAAGTCAGTATGAATCAATTCCACGTCCACAGCCGGTTCGACCATGTTTCCTAAGCGAGGATAATCATCTTCTGCAGCAAAGCCTGGATAAAGAAATCCGACGGTTATCTTTTCTTTAAGTTTTACCATTCCAGTTTCTCCTCCATTTTCTCTTTTCTATCTAAAACCATTATTGACATTTATATGAAAACATGCAAGCTTAAAAATATGAATAGTAAAAATAGAGAAGAATATTGTAAAGGAAGCGTGTGCAACCATGGAATATAAAACAACAGACGTATTAGTCATCGGTTCTGGAGCTGCAGGGCTTTCTGCCGCTGTTTATGCCGCCCAAAAAGAGGCAGACGTCCTCGTTCTTGACAAAGGTGCTTTTGGGAAAAGCGGTTCGACCGTTGGAGCGGTTCAAATTGCCGGCATCGGCTCGTGGTCTGTTCCAGAAGATAGCGCCGAAGCTTATGAAAAGGATATATTTAAAAGCGGACGCGGCTTAAGCGAGCCTGCTTTGATTAAGGCATTAACAGCGGATATCGAAAAGCGGCTGCAAGATGTGCTGGAATGGGGACTCAAGCTTGATCAAAATGAGGAAAAAGAAGTTGCCGTATCTTTAACATCTGGACATACGATCCCTCGTTCGATCAGCGCCAAAAAAGGAAAATCCGGCCTCGGTCTTTTGCAGGTTTTAACGAAAGCTGCCCGAAAAAAAGAATCCATTACCAGCTGGAGCGACGTGATCACGCTCGAGCTTCTTCAAATAAATGGCAGGGTGTGCGGAGCAGTGGTATATGATTTGCGAGAAAATAAACCGTATATCATACGAAGTAAAGCTGTTATTTTAGCGGCAGGAGGTATCGGGCAATTATATTCGATGACAAGTAATCCGGTACAAGCCACGGGCGACGGTTTCTCATTAGGCCTTGGCGCCGGAGCCGCTCTTATCGATATGGAGCAGCTTCAATTTTATCCGGTCAGCCTGATGAAGCCGGATTCTCTCGCTGGATTGTGTATGAGCTTTTACCACCTTGGTAAGCTTTATAATGACAAAGGCGAGCGCTTTATGGAAGCTTATGAGCCGGAAACCCTGGAAGATACGACCCGGGACAAGCTTGCTATCGCGATTGGGAAAGAAATTGCAGCCGGGCGCGGCACTACTAACCGCAGTGTCTGGCTCGATGCTTCAGACCAATTAGAAGCGATTCAATTTTATTTTTCTCATGAATATAAATTATGTGTTGATCGCGGGGTGAACCTGGCTGCAGACCGAGCGGAAGTTGGTCCAGCTGCCCATTTTATAATGGGAGGAATTAGAATCAACAGTGATGCTGCATCAGAGGTTCCGGGATTATATGCAGCTGGTGAAACGTCCGGCGGCCTGCATGGCGGCAACCGTCTTGGCAACAATGCTCTATCGGAATGCCTTGTGTTTGGCGCAAGAGCAGGAGAAACGGCTGCAGATTTTTCTAAAGAAGCGAAGCTTGAAGAAGAGCGTGTGCTGCCGGAAACAGTGGAGCACCTGCTAGCAAAGCTTTCTGAGCCTAGCGAAGGAAACCTCCGTCCGCTTCATATTAAAAATAAAATCCGCACCGTGATGGACAGCTATTTAAATGTGATACGAACGACAGAAGATTTAACTCAGGCAAAAAAAGAGCTTGAGGAGATTGCTGCTGATTTTGCGAACGTTTCTGTTACAAATCCTCATAACAGCTATTCTCGCGAAGTGCTGGATTATATTGAAGCTTTTCATATGATCCGTACCGCTCGTGCGATTGCTGAAGCTGCCCAAACCAGAAAAGAAAGCAGAGGAGCACACTACAGAAGCGATTTTCCTGTTCAAAACCCGGAAGCCTGCCATACCATCGTTTCTTTTAACTACGGAGTGCTTCAAAGAACATCCGGCAGGGTGAAAGGAGAGGAAATGCCATGGAAGTCGAAATAAAGCGGTCAGAAAGAGAGACTGCCTGCTATGATATAGATTTTAAACCGGGGATGACTGTATTAGATGCTGTTGAAGAAATTTACAAAAATCATGACCCCACGATTGCATACCGTTACTCTTGCCGCACCGGTCTTTGCGCGACCTGTAATATGATGATAAACAACAGGCCGGGCTTAAGCTGTATGACCCTGGCGGAACCCGGTGAAAACGGCAAGCTGATGATTGCTCCAATGCCTCGCGGCGAAACGATTAAAGATCTTGTGAAGGAAATGTAGCTTGAACGGTAGAAATGGCCCCTGGTTCGGTTATTTCTTGGAAATCGCCTTTTTTAGCAGCTCTTAAGGAAATCAGTTCCGTTATCATCCTTAAACAAGCAGATGGAAACAGCAGCGTAAAAATAATGGCAGGCAAGTACCTTTTCTTCATGTCATTCCCCCCCTCCTTTTGTAAACTTAATCCCACTGTAACATTTTCATAAAAAAACCCGGATCGTTTTCCATATAAACAATCCGGGTACATAACGAAACATCTATACTTTTTTTAAAAGTGCCGCTATTCCCATTCCCCCGCCGATTCCCATCGTGGCAATGCCGATTTCAGCATTGTGTCTTTTCATTTCTGAACAAAGCCTGGTCGTAATAATAGCTCCGGAAGCGCCGTACGGATGGCCGAGTGCAATGCCTCCTCCGCTACTATTCACCTTTTCAAGCGGCATGTCAAGTTCGCGCAGAGAAGCAAGCACTTGGGAAGCAAATGCTTCGTTAAATTCCATGAGATCGATATCCTTTATCGTTAACCCATTTCGGCGTAAGCATTGTTCCACGGCTGGTACCGGCCCGATGC
The DNA here is from genome assembly GCF_041949975.1 of Alteribacillus sp. JSM 102045. Taxonomy (NCBI): domain Bacteria; kingdom Bacillati; phylum Bacillota; class Bacilli; order Caryophanales; family Bacillaceae; genus Alteribacillus; species Alteribacillus sp. JSM 102045. Next base: position 17,051 of record NZ_JBHFQG010000021.1, read on the forward strand.
CGAGCAGATTCGGATCAACTCCTGCTGTTACCGTATCCAGTATTTCTGCCTGCGGCTCAAGCTCTAATTCCCGTGCTTTTTCTTCAGACATCATAAAAACAACCGAAGCACCGTCATTTACAGGGCACGAGTTTCCTGCGGTTACGGTTCCATTTTCTACAAAGGAGGCAGGCAGACGGCTTAACATTTTCAAGCTCGTTCGTTTGCGCGGACATTCATCGGTTTGATGTTTCAGCCCGGGGACTGGCACGATTTCTGCATCAAACCTTCCTTCTTCCTGAGCTGCAGAAGCTTTCACATGGCTTTCTAACGCATATTGATCTTGATCCTCACGCGATATTCCGTATTCCCGGGCCACATTTTCTGCGGCTTCTCCCATTTCCGGGTCTCCAATGCTGTCTGGAGAAAATCGAGCTCTTTCATATAACCGCGGCATTCCTTTATGTAAATTTTTCGGCCTTTCCATTTTCCATGGTGCCAGACTCGTGCTTTCTGTTCCGCCTGCGATGTAGATATCCCCTGCTCCCGCTTGGATAAAACGGGCTGCTATGCTGATTGCTTCAAGGCCGGATCCGCACTGCCGATCCACTGTGACGCCTGGGACTGTTACCGGCAGGCCGGCTGTCAGCAGCGAAAGTCTGGCCATATTTCCGCCTGGACCGACGACATTTCCCAGGATCACGTCATCAATCTCTGCCGGATCAAGCTTATTTTCTTCTACCATATGCTGGATAAGCGTGCCCGCCATTTGTTCTGGGGGGACTGTGCGAAGGATTCCATCCACTTTTCCAATTGGTGTTCGTTTTGCGCTTACGATTACGGCTTTTTTCATTGTACCTGACCTTGCCCTTCTGATAGGAATTGGTTTTCCACATTCTTTTTCACTTTTTGTCTGGAAGGCTTTCCGCTTGTCGTAAGCGGAATGTTTTTAGCAGCCAAGATGAAGTGGGGACATTTGTAGCTGGCCAAATGCTTTTTACAAAAGGCTTTTAGGTCTTCTTTTATTGACTTGTCGTCTTTTAAAAACTCTTCTTTTACGACCACCATTGCGGCAACAGCTTCTCCCCAGTATTCATCCTCTATGCCGGTAACAGCTGCACCTTTCACCATAGGGCTCGATTTCAATACCTCTTCCACTTCCTCCGGGTACACGTTCAGCCCGCCGGTCACGATCATATTTTTCTTGCGGCCGGCAAGGTGTAAAAACCCGTCTTGATCCTGCTGCACTAAATCTCCTGAGGAAATAAATGCATCTGGCTTTGAAAAAGCTCCTGGATAGTAGCCGGCAAACACCATTGGACTTCGTACAAACAATTCACCGATCTCTCCAGGCTCAACTTCGTCTCCGGCTTCGTTTAGGACCGATACTTCTACGTTAGAAAATGGATAACCAAGCGCATTGGCACTTCTCAAACGATCATTATGGTGCAGGATGCTGACAAAACTGAGCTCCGAAGCCCCGTAAAATTCGATCCATTCGGCATCCGGCCAGGTGTTTTCTAACACGGTCTTTCTTTGCTGGGACATTTTCGCACCGGATGCGATGCATTTCCTAAGCATTCTTGCATTTCTTTCTCTTTGTTCAAGCGACTGAGCAATAGCTTCGTACATCGTTGGCACTCCGTACATCACAGAAATTCTTTTCGTATTTATTCTATCTATGACAGCTTCAGCTTGAAAACGTTCTTCGAGGAAGCAAACAGCTCCCCGATGTAAAGCATGGAGAGCAGCGAATAAAAAAAGCGAATGAACGAGCGGCCCTGGCACTAAAATATGATCGCCCGGTTGTAATTTCAGCTCTTTATCACATTCTGTAAAGCTTTCTTTCCAGGAGAAATGGGTTCTCATAAACCCTTTTGGAAGACCCGTCGTACCTGAAGTGAAACCCATATAAAATAGTGCATCACCTGGGACGTCCGGTAACACCTCATTACTTGTTTCACTTCCTTCCAGCCACTCTTCACATGCCGTATATAGCGCTGTCTCTCCTTTGCACACGATCACTTGTACCGATGGTGGAAGCTCATCTTTTATATGGATAAATTTTTTTTCGATAAAAAGAAGCTCAGGTGTGGTGTCTTTTATTATGGCTGTAAGTTCTTTATCCGACCATTTCGGATCAAACGTGACAGCAAGCCAGCCTGCTTTTGCAGCTCCTAAGAATATCTCTACAAACTCCACGCTGTTAGAAAGCAGCACCGCGGCTTTAGGCGGCACCGAATTCTCCGTTTTCCGAGACGCTTGACGAAGCGCTTTTGCGATACGATCTGTTTTATGATGAAGTTCTCCATACGTAACCGTTTTTTCTGGAGTGGAAACAGCTGGTTTATCTGGGTTTGCTGCTGCGTTATGAACAAATGAAGCGGCAATCGACATGTTTGGTTCCTTCCTCTCTTAGCCAGCCCTTTTTGTTGATTGTACCACTTGTTTCTGTCCTTTTAACAGGGATGGATGACTTTTAGCAATTTTCACAGCAATGGTCGCAGACACAACTGCTTTTACAGTATCCCCTGGTACAAATCCTAATGATGACACCGCTGCAGCCCATAAAGAAATGTTGGTAATAAATGCTAGATAAACAATACCAAAAGCGTGAATGACGAGAATACCGCCAATAATATTAATGATAATTGCTTTTGCCAGGCTTAAGGTTGGCTGTGCTTTCTGCATCATATATCCAATGAGACATGCAGCGATCGGCCATGCAAGAATGTAACCTCCGCTAGGCCCAAATAATACTCCAAGTCCTCCGCGGCCGCCGGCAAGAATCGGCATACCCGCAGCGACTAAAGCCAAAAAGAGAAGCATGCTTCCTCCTCCAAGTTTTGCGCCAAGCAGGGAACCTGCAAGCATGACACCGAGTGTCTGCGCTGTAATAGGGACAGGAGTAAATGGAAGCGGGATTGGAGGCATTAACCCAAGCACCCCTACCACTGCTGCAAACATCGCCACATACATCATATTTCTGGTCTTCATTCTCAACGTCCTCCTAAGATAAGTATATGGAGAATGTAAAACAAGACACCATATATGTCAACTTAAATTTTAAACCAGTTTACATTAATGGTGTCTTTATGAATTGACAAGGCTTCGAAAAAGAAGAGATACTTATACCAAAGTATACATGTCTATTCCTTTTGGGAAGGAGATGAAGCATGAAAGATGAAGTAATGATCATCCGTATGACGCCTCAAATTGGTGGAGACTGATGTGGAGGAATTACTGATGACGGGTTCATCAGCATGCAGGATACATTTAAAGACATTCGCAGCGAAATGGAAGAGATTGGTGTTCTGTACCGGGAGCTTCGTGCCTTGTATGGGGACGAAATAGAGATTATTTATCTTGATCCCAGAAACACGTTTTCTATTATTGGCTATTTCCTGCGCCATTGGAAAGCAGGATCGATCCGTTTTTCTGAATGCTGCAAAGCTGTCTTTTTTGAGGTTCGCCGCTGCTCTTTTTTTTATAACGGACAGTTGCTGAATCCTGATAAAACGTGGGAGAAAGAAAAGCTGCTGCAAAAGCTTGAAGAAGTGCGGCACTGAAACATTTTTGCCGGACGGACACTGGTTCCGTTATTTGTGTAAAATAGTGCAATTTCCGTTATATCTCAAAAAATTGCTGCCTATCAGCCCTTGGAAGAAAATAAAGGAACGGCTGTGCGCTGCCAATCCTTTTTAAAAGCAAAAAGTGCCCCAGACATCGACCGGGGCACTTCCATTAAACCAATTCTTTCATTTTACTTTGACGTTCGAACCCTTCTTGCCTGAATTTCTTTCTTTTTTTCTTCGACCATTTGTTATATTCTTTCAAGAATGCTTCATAGTCTCCGAGTACTTCTTCCATGGCTCCGAAGGCTTTTTTCTCGCCAAATTCGAGCCACATGATTTTATTGCAAAACTCTTTCATCTGCGCAATTGAGTGGCTGACAAAAAACATTGTTTTACCGCGCTCTTTGAATTCTTTCATCTTTTCAAGACTCTTTTTCGCAAAGGCTTTATCTCCAACAGATAACGCTTCATCGACAATTAGAATGTCGGGGTCGATGCTTACGTTGATCGCAAACCCGAGCCTTGATTTCATCCCTTTCGAGTATGATTTTACCGGCTGGTCAATGAATTTATCCAGCTCTGCAAATTCGATAATGTCCTGCTCCATGTTCTTGATTTCTTTTCTATTAAAGCCGAGCATCAAGCATTTCAGCTCGATGTTTTCTCTTCCAGTTAGTTTGTTGTTTAGACCTGCGGACACATCAATAATCGCTGTTTCGCCGTTAATAGTGATGTCTCCGCTCGTTTCTGGAACAATGCCTGAAATAATGTTGGACAAGGTAGATTTTCCTGATCCGTTCACACCGACCAGCCCGATGATATCGCCTTTATCTGCTTCAAAGGAAACGTCTCTAAGCGCATAAAATTCTTCTCCGAAGCTTTTTGGAAGCAACAGGTCTTTTAAGCGTTCGGATTGAGTGTGGTACAGCTTAAACTTTTTCGTTACATTTTTAGCAACTATCGCTTTTGCCATCTTTATCACTTCCGTCTACAATTTAAGATTCGCTGCTTCATCCATCCGCCAAAACTGTTTATAAAAAGTCTATGAAGTGACGGCGGAAACGCATGTGCAGCATGGAACCTATGACAAAAAGAACGACAACTATGCTCCAAAAATAAAGGGTATACTGCCAATGTTCTATAAAATACCACGACTCACCAAAAAAAGCGGCGCGGTACCCTTCTACTAAATAGTAGAGCGGGTTCAACTGCATTAATGATTGAATTCTTTCCGGAAGCACTTCCGTTACCCATAAAAACGGCGTTAAATATAACAACACACGAATGGTAGACTGAATAAACATCTGTGCGTCCCGGATGACTGTGGTCACTGTAGAAAAAATCAGTACCACAGCAATAATTAATATCAGCATACTAAAAATAAAATAAGGAAACTGCAAATAATAGACATTGACCGGATAACCTGAAAACTGCATATACAATATAATAATTAATAATAGAACAAAATGCGGGTAAAGCTTTGATACCACAACGTAAGCTGGAATCACGCTGGTAGGAAAACTCATTTTCGATACCATGCGTATTTTCGAATAAATGGCTTTGGATCCTTGCGTTACAGCAGGCTGAATGAAAAACCAGATGGTAATGCCGGCCATCATCCAGCTGAGAAAAGGAACTCCGTCTACATCTTCATTGTTTCGAATTCCATATCCAAATACAAACCAATAAATGGCGATAAAAAAGGCCGGTGTAATTAACTCCCAAAGCGGACCTAAATAATTGTTGTTATTCTTAATTTTAATTTCATACAGAGCAAGGCGGTTGATTAAATACATGCTCTGCCACAGTTCTTTTATAATCGTACCAACAGATTTCATCGTCATACCTTCTTTTTATTCCCTTCACTGCTTATCAAACACTTGCTCAATGACACGTTTGGAAGCTTCTCCGTCTTCTAGTGAATGGAACGTATTTTCGAACCATTCGACATGCGGTTTATATCTGGTTCGGATTGTATCAGCCTGCTTTACTTCATCGATGATTTCCTCTGTTGTGGTCACAAGCGGGCCAGGTGCTTCGTTTTCAAAATCAAAGTAAAACCCTCTTAATTGATCACGGTAGCTCTCAATGTCATATACATAAAAGATCATCGGCCTTTTTAATACGCCAAAATCAAACATAACCGAGGAATAATCCGTAATCAAAAGATCACTGATGATATAAAGATCCCGGATATCTGGATAATTGGAGCCGTCAAAAGCAAATCCTTCATAGTCCTTCAAATTCAGCTTGTCGGATACTAAATAATGGAGCCGCAGTACAATGACATATTCGTCACCAAGCTCCTCACGCATGCGATCAAGGTCCATTTGGACTGCGAATTTATACTTTCCGATAAAATGATACTCATTATCCCGCCATGTTGGTGCATATAAAATGATTTTTTTATCGTTTGGAATACGAAGCCTTTCTCTTATTCTTTCCTCATCTTCAGCTGTATAATGAAACAAATAATCATTTCTTGGATATCCTGTTTCCAGCAGCTCCTGGTCAAAATGAAAAGCTCTTCTAAAAATCTCTGAAGAGTAAGTGTTTGGAGAAACGAGATAATTCCATCTGCTTGCTTCGGCTACAAAGTTCCGCTTATACATTTCTGTCGTTGTTCCAGGCATCAGCACTTCATCCATATCGAGGGCAAGCCTTTTTAATGGCGTCCCGTGCCAAGTCTGTAAATACACCGTATCATGCGGTTTTGCGATCCATTTTGGAAGCCGGCTGTTAAATACCCAGTATTTCGCTCTCATCATCACAATAAACCACTTTAATGAAAATCGGTGGATCGTTTTGACGCCATGTTCTTCAAAACGTGATTTAAAGCGGTGGTCAATGCTCCAGTAATAGATATAATTTCTATCTTCTTCCTTTAATGTTTCATAGATAGCTCTTGGGTTACAGCTGTACTGCTTGCCTAAAAAGCTTTCAAATACGATAATATTTTTCTTTTTCGGCAGGCGGCCGACAAGAAGCGAAACCCCGCGGTAAAAGCGGCGTATCTTTTTTGATTTTTTAATTTTTTTCCATCGCTTTGTAAATTTCTTTTTGAATTTTTTCTTAAATTTCTTAAATCGTTTTTTCATTTAATTCAATACCCTTCTGATTCAAAAAGTAATATGGTTACACTGCTTGATCTATTATAAACGTTTTGCCACGTGGAGACAAAAAAGAAAAAGAGAGAAAAAAATCCTCTCTCTTTCTAATAAGCATTTGCAAGAAGCAGTTCTTTTTTAATTTTTGTCGTAGAAATATTAGCCGTTCTTGGCAGATAAATCACTTCGCAATATGGCTTAAGGTAGTCGAATTTCCCTTTCCAGTCATCTCCCATCACGAGAGTGTCCACGTTATAATCTAGAATATCTTCCACTTTTTGTTCCCATTTCTCTTCTGGGATTACTTCGTCTACATAACGAACAGCTTCTAAAATCATTTTTCTTTGTTCATAAGAATAATATGCTTTTTTGTTTTTCAGCGCATTAAACTCGTCTGTGGAAATAGCCACAATAAGATAATCTCCTAAGGCCTTTGCGCGTTTTAGTATATTAATATGGCCCCAGTGTAGTAAATCGAATGTTCCGTAAGTGATAACTTTCTTCATTTTTAAGCCCTCCTAGCTGCATTAGAAACTAGAAATTCACAATTATATGGATTCTTTACTGCTCGTTTACTTTCTCTTAAAAAATTAACCAAAAATATAACTTTATTTAGTTGACTTTCAGAATTATATCACACCCACCAGCTCTGCACTATAAACTAATGATGAAATATCACCAGATTTATATAAAAAAGTATGTGAAAATCTCTATTTTGCAGAAAAATTTACCAGCAGATTGTGATAAAATGCCCTTATATTATGGGTTTTTCATGTATAAAAAAAGAGGCACCTTTGTCACATAATGGACAAGGATGCCTCACTCCTTTTTCTTATGTGCATGATTAATTTTTACAGGTGAATAATTGGCCTTTATAACCATCCTGGGTGGTTCCTTCTGTTCTAGCGATTTTTCCTTCTTCCGCAAGTCTTTCTAGTGAGGCGAGCACATCTTCAAGCGGCTTTTCACTGTCAAACAGCTCTTCATTAATTTCCGCTGGGGAAAACACTTTATCATCTCTTTTGTCTACTTCTATATTCTGGATAAAATCATAAATTTCTTCATCCAAAAAGATCATCCTTTCTGCACTGGTTGTCAACTAAGCTGCTTAAGAAAAAGCTATCTATCTTTAACCATATTAATAAATTGTTAAACTTATATTTATAAAAAGCTAAAAAAAAAACGATAAGAAAAATGTAACTTGGGTACTCCTAATAGCAGGGGTGAGAGACAAAAATGCCAAACAAATTTCTACGTTGGAGCAGTGTTGTTTTTATCATTTTCATACTTGGGGGAGCTATTGCTTTTTTTACTGGCCATTATCGGTTGGCCTACACCCCCTCTTTCGATAAAGTACTGAACAGTAACGAAATTTACCAAAATGGCAGACCTGAAGAAACTTACAACGTTTGGGGAGAGAGTATCTCAAAAAAAGAAGCTGAAACCCTTCTTGCAACGAAGGAAGGAAAAAAGAAGCTGTCACCCGAAGAAGGAGCTGTGAAGGTGGACAACAACCTTCTTGACTTAGGTCGTGACGTTTTTTACCAGGAAACGTTCGGAAATGAAGTTTTTTTGTCGGATGTGATGGGAATTCTTGATGGTCCTATCTCTATTTGGAATATTTCTAAAGCAATTCTAGCTTTAAGAGGAAAAGGAACAAACAATCTGCAGGTCGAATTAAGTGAAACAGTAGAAGTGGGAGATCAAACTTTTGAAAAAGGAGAAAAAATAGACACAGGACTTGCTGTACCAAAAGGTTCTCTTATGCCGCTTGGCATGCCTGTCACACTAGACCGCGGGAAACTAAAAGCAGGGGTGACGTGTGCAGCCTGCCATGCACAGGTTGATACCACTACTGGAAAAGTCGTAGAAGGGGCTACGAATACAAATTTTAACGTTGGGCTTCTGATGGCAATGGCCAGTAACTCAGCAGCTTATTTTACTCATACGGAAAAGAAAAACATTGAGGCATACATCGAAGTCTCGAGTCCTTCTGTGAAGTCCTCTGAAGGGAAAGAAGAACAACTTCCTGATGCCGGCCAGCTGGAAAAAGATGTAGAAAAAACTTTATTGAGCTGGCCGCCCGGCTTTTTTGACGCCACGGTTGACCAAAAAGCTAACCCGACACAAGTCGGCGACTCTTTTACCTTTGGCGACCATCCATACAGCTGGAGTGGAATGGGTATGGCTGGTGCATTTAACGGTTTAACGACACTTAGTAATAATGTACATGCACAAGGAGCAGACGCGCTTGCCCAATCTTCTATCAGCAAAGGAATGTTTGATATAGATAAGGAAGTCTATATTGGCACCATTCTTCAGCGCGCCGCAAACAAAAACTTTCGCTATGATCCGGATACAGGCAAAAAACCTAGCGAATTTTTAAAGGAAGTTGCACCGCATCCCGATACACCAGGAGTCAATCATCTTGTAAAATTACCTTCTTTTCCGAATGTTACACTTGTTGCTCCGGACGGGTTAGTAGTCTCCACCCCTGGTTATAGGGTAAATGAACAAAACAATGCTGTTGCCGCTTATCAAAACACACTTGTACCTCCAAAACCGAACAGAGAGACTGACAAAGCAACGATGGAACAAGGGAGAAAGGTGTTTGAAGATGCAGGGTGCATAAAGTGCCATGCAGGGCGTTATAAAACAAATAATAAAATTATCCCTGCAAAGGAAGCAGGAACCAACCCTTCAAGAGCCAAAGCACTTGCCGGAACGGAAAAAGTTTGGGAAGAAGAAGCATCCATTTACTCTCCGGATACACCAGTCCCTGTTCCAAATGCCGCGAGAAAATTAAAAATACCTTTAAATAATTTTTCAAAAAAAGATGTGGAATTAGCTTTTGCTCATAATGAATCAGATGGCGGTTATAAGGTGAAAGGATTGGCCGGTGTATATTGGCAGGCTCCTTATTTGCATGACGGCGGGGTAGCGGTGGGCCCAGACAAAAATTCGGACCTTGGAATACCTGGTACGCTTCATAAAGGTAAAAGACCAGACCCTTACAACAGCATGCTCGCTATGATTGATGAATCCCTTCGTGACCAAGTTATAGAAGCAAATCACTCTTCACCTGATTTAAGAAAACTAAATATAGAAGGAACTGGACATGCTTTTTGGGCAGATGAAAAACGAGGGTTTACAAAAGAAGAACAAGATGCACTAATTGAATATGTATTACAAATTGACGGAGAAGAGAATTAGACCTCTTCTCCAAATTTTTATGTATGATGCTCTAAAGTTAAAGGGTGTACAGTATGAGAACCAACTTACTAGACGAAATACACGTTTAAAACCTATTCCACTCAGAAAAAAGCGCATCTTAGATAATAATTCTAATTTTTAATGGAAAGCTTTCCCCACCTGATTGTGACTACTTTCCTCCTCGTTATGTCGGTCCTCCAGGGCCACCCGGACCTCCGGGTGAACAGGGGCCTCAAGGAGAAGGGGCTAGTTTGTTTTCCGCGGAATCAAATGAGACTGCATCTCTTCTCCCTGCTGGTACCACAATAACGGTGAAACTCCCACCTTTAACGACAGCCGCAGGTGAAAGCATTAAACTAGATTCCTTTGCAAGAATATATTTTGAAACCACTAATTCCACTAGTCATTCTTTAGAGATTTTGTACGTTTTACAACGATCAGGTGATTCTCCTGAAACCGAACAAGTTCTTCTATCAATCGCTTTAGAGAATTCAGCTCAATCACAACAACTAACGATACCTACACTCCATGGAATAAGCTGAATAGACTCTCCTCCGCCGGGGACCCATATTTATCTTAATCAGTTTGTCAATTTTTACAGCATATTAGAAGGGCCCACTAGTTTGTTTATTGAGGATAACGAAATTAATCATGAAGCCAACTCGGGTAGCGGCGTAATTTTAACAACACCCGTCGATTATTCTCTGGTAGAAGAACTATTAATCCAAAACAATTACTTTGAAAATAATGATCCTACCCGATTAGACAGTTTATTATGCTGGCGGCGGTGGAGGAAGTAATATACCATCTGAAAACCAAATTCAAATTTATTCCCATACAGCTTTCGTCCCCAATGGGTATGGAGAGCGTCAGGGAGACACGGTAGATCCTGAATTTCCGGTTGGCTATAACAGCAGCGCTGCAACCTTTGGAATGACTCTGGATGCATTTGATTTATAGGATAACGAACTTCTTCAACAAAATCCTCCTAATGAATCCTTATAAGCCGCTATTAGCAAAGCTTGCTTGCCGCCAATCCTTTAGCAAAGTTAACCTTTCTTAAAGTATAAAAACTAGACGGAAATATAACTCTCCGTCTATTTACTAGCTGACTCGTAAACTTTTGACCGAAAAAAATGCACGGCATTAGCGATAATGCCGATCCCCCCGGTTACGGCAAAAAGAAGCGGTATCAGCCAGGAGGTATACGAATCATAGGAGATGGTAAACAATCGGTACGTCCCCCAGCCGCATAAAAGAAAAGATCCAAAAAAACCTAAGCCGGGTTTAGTTCTACGACTTGCCATGGCAGCCTCCCTTACAGCTGGCAATTAAGCATCCAGCCAATTCCATATTTGTCGATTAGATTGGCATGAAGTTGCTCCCCCAAAACGTTTCCTGCAGCTCCACTCCTACGTCTGCGTCTTCTTTCAAGGCATCATATACATGATTAATTTCTTCTCCATCTTCAAATTCGAGTAAAACATAAATATTGTTTCCTTGTCTCACCTTGCCATAATCCTGAAAGACGTCTAAAAAATCAATGATTTGATCATTCATATGAAGCTCTGCATGCATATACTTGCCGCCATGCTCCTCTGAAGCCTAAACGTTTTTATTTCTCCTCCAAGCACCTCTTTATAAAACTCCATAACGTGCTTGCAGTTTTCTACCATTATGTATGGATGAATATTTTTCAATATCAACACTCCTTTCATTCCTCCCTTTTTATTCTATAGAAAAGAGCATTATCCTGCTTTTTGTTTTCTTGTATGATGTTAGGCAGAAAGGCACTTAGGAAGGGTGAAAAAACGTTGTCACTTGGTTCCATTCTCATTGTTGAAGATGAAGAAAAATGAGCTCGGGTTCTTACCTTAGTATTGGGTCTGCAGCGCCCCTATTTTCCGGAAATAAAGGTACCTGGGTCCGTTCCCAACATTATGGGAAGCAATCAAAAGCATCCGATTATGGTTCGGATGCTTTTTTCATTTAGGACAGATAAAGCTCAATCCTGATCTATTTTAATGAAATCTTCTTTCCCGTAGTGGCTGAAAGTTGTTTTCCACCAGACGGTTGTAGCGGTCATCTAAATGTTGTTTTATTTTTTCTCTTTTGTTTTCTGGAATCATGCCAAATTCAACGTATTTGTCAACTAGCTCTTTTTTCTGTTCAATTATGTTTTTGTGTAAGGTAGAAAGTTGCTCTTTTTGTTCTTCTGTCAGATCAACGTTTTTTAATTCGGCATGAATGCCATATGCCTCTGCCTGACTTGAAAAACTGCCAAACATTACCGCAGCAACCATGATAACGACAAGCCTGGTCCACTTTCTTTTCACCATCTACACTCACTCCTTTTTCAAACATATCCTTACTTTGTACAAGAACTCGTATTTTATCCCTCCTCTTGTTTATTCTAGAAGAGAATTGTAAATGGTAAGGCATAGCTGGATATTTTTATTTAGGAGGCTTTTGTTTATGAAAGAAGATAAATTAATCCCTGTTACTTCTGTTACCAATGGTTTGGGCCAGACGGTGGCGGACAATCTTTACTGTTTTACAAACCAGGTCGTCAATCTATGCTTTTACGAGTTTCCAGGCCGCTCCAAGGAATGGGTTTTAATTGATGCCGGTATGCCTAAGTCTGCTGAAATTATTAGAGAAACAGCTGATCAGCATTTTGGCAAAAACCATACTCCGCAAGCAATTATTCTCACTCACGGCCATTTTGATCATGTTGGTGCTGTTGAAGAACTGGCGGAAATATGGAAAGTTCCTGTATATGCCCACGAACAAGAAATGCCATACCTCACAGGAGCGAAGGATTATCCGGAGCCTGATACAAGTGTTGAAGGGGGCTTTGTTGCTAAAATGTCACGTATGTTTCCCAATGAAGGCATTGATTTAGGAGAAAAAGTACAGACACTGCCTGAAGACGGCACCGTGCCTGAAATGGAAGGATGGTGCTGGGTTCACACACCGGGGCATACACCAGGCCACATTTCTTTTTTTCATGAAGAAGACAGAACATTAATTGCTGGTGATGCGTTTGTGACGGTGAAGCAGGAATATTTGTATAAAGTGATGATGCAGAAAAAAGAAATCAGCGGGCCACCGCGGTATCTTACAACGGATTGGGAAGCTGCCCGCGCTTCTGTCGAACAATTAAAAGACCTCGATCCGCAGCTGGCTGTGACTGGACATGGGCTGCCTATGGAAGGAACGGAATTAAAACAAGCGCTCGAGACATTAGTGCAGCGCTTTGATGATATCGCCATACCAGATCACGGAAAATTTGTGTGAATAAGAAAATGGAACTTCCCTTGGCTTGCGTTTATTCTTTGGCGTAAGCCTTTTTTCTAAAAGATTTTCCCATAGTAATGTTCTCGAATTATGGTACGATATATGGGTATAGATTTTTAGAAAAGGAAGAGGTAAGTGGAAAGCGGTAACTTTACATTAAACGAATTGTATGAGGCGGCAAATGACATGTGTGTAAAGCATTGGGGAGTGGAATACACTGATCAGATTGAGCTTGTTCATTCAAACTGGAGTATCCAGAATGCCGTGTTCATCTATGACCGCGGAACCGGAGAACGCATTATTCGCATGAGCACAAAACGTAATGAGATTCGTTCTAGAGAAGGTGTATTAAAATCACTTTTACATGAGCTCGTCCATTGGCGCCTGCATTCGCAGGGACTGCCGTGCCGGGACGAAGACCCTGAATTTATAGAAGAGTGCCTGCGGGTTGGAGCGAACATCAGCCTTGCCAAAAAAGCACAATTAGCGTTCGAACAATTTATGCTTGAACGCAAAACGACATAGACACAAAAAATACATGCTCTGTTTTCTTCGTATCTTTTTCCCTCCTTTTGCAAAAGTTAAACCTAAGGGAGGGAGAAAATATGGCACAAGATGTACTTTGTGAAGTTAGCAACTGTCATTATTGGGCAGAAGGAAACCTTTGTTCTGCTGATAGTATTTATGTAGTAAGTCACACAGGTGAACAAGCTTCTGACCAGCATGAAACCGACTGTAAAACGTTTGAAAAGAAACACTAAGTAATAGAGGCCGCTTGCTTCCCTTAGCGGCCTCTTCTTTATATGAAAACTCCCCTTCTATGCCTGTCACGAACCCTGGTTCCGCTATTCCTCCGAATAAAGGTACTATGGAAGGAATTCGAGGACCCTCGTTCCGCTATTGTCCGTTTAAACAGCTACTATAGCCTGTTTTTAGACAAATAACAGAACCTATGTCCGAACGGCACCCAAAGAGGAGATTTTGCTGGAAATAACGGAACGTGTGTCATGTGTCCGTTCTTTTTGTTCAAAGCTTTTTAAAATACCCAATTTATAATTGCACTTACTACTACTACTAATCCAATAATCATCAAAATCGTTCTGATCATTTATATCATCCTCTCTCTGCTTTTAATGTTACCTTTCCCCATTTGTTTTTATTAAAACCAACCAAACAGAGAGAGATGATATTTTAGGACCGTGGTACTGTCTGTTGTTCTACTAATAGAAGAGCGACCTCTTGTACTGCATGCTCTGCCCACTTCTCCAGCGTTTCCACCACAGTTGCTGCAATGGGGTGAGGAATTACAGCAAACGAATAATCAGGTATCCCATGAGCCACTGCCATCGCTTTGCCTGAGCTGATAAATGGTTCTGTTACAATTACTGCTGCAGGTACTTGTTTTTTCTCCATCACAATTCCATCGAGCAAACTGCCCGAGCTGCAGGACCCTCAATCACCAACTCCGGAGATAACAAGGTCACATTGTTTTTTCAGCTGTTCAGCGTCAGCTTCAGGGATTGCATGAGAAAAAGACGGCTTTCTCCGTGTAATAATTTCTTTTAACTGATAACGCTCTTTCAGTTGTCTGCCAATATATTGCAAAACAGTATCAGAGTTACGTTTTCCGTTATCAATTAAGCCCAAAGTTTTGTTTTTTAAGGAAGCTGGTCTTAAAGCAGTGTGCGCTTGTTTTGGAGCAGGGCCGCTTGTCGGATTGTAAACGGTAATACTCATCCAATCACTCCTTTTGTTTTTATAAGGTTTACTTTTTTGAGCCAATCACCGATTGACTGGTATCAGCATTGTCAGGTGAAGCCTGTTTCCGTAAGAATCGATTTTGTGACGGAACGGGAAATGTTAGAGCCGAACCATCCGGGAATGCATGCGGAAAACCGGCCCGCATCTCCTCCCCCTGTCAGTAAAAGAATGCTTTCTGGATAAGGAACAGCATGAACCATCGTTTTTTCATCTTGCTCCTCCATTTCCGCTTCTATATAGCCGCCTTTTTTCAAATCGCTTAGTGGTCTTTTGGCATGTTCATAAAGAAAACGGCGCACCGATGCTTTATTCCATCCCTGTTTGTTCAAATCTCTGTAATGCTCCGGACAGAGCACTACTCCCATTTCTGTTTCTCCGCCCATATTAAAGGTACCAAGCC
Organism: Alteribacillus sp. JSM 102045; assembly: GCF_041949975.1. Classification (NCBI taxonomy): domain Bacteria; kingdom Bacillati; phylum Bacillota; class Bacilli; order Caryophanales; family Bacillaceae; genus Alteribacillus; species Alteribacillus sp. JSM 102045. Next base: position 32,386 of record NZ_JBHFQG010000021.1, read on the forward strand.
CAGTCATACGGTCTGCCAGGGTAAGCAGTATATTTTCTGCACGCAAGGAAGCATGATTGTTTATTTGATTCGGTCCTTCAGCCGCAAAAACGGTGACTGTACTGTTTTCTCTATCAAATCCTTTTTCCACGTGCAAAGGCTCCCACTCGGTATCTTCATTTTCTGCGATGCAGTACGTGAATTTTCCTGGATGCCCTAACGTGGACCGGTCAAATTCTTTAGAACCTCCCGCATTCATCATAAGTAATCGAATTGCTCGTCCAATCGTTGCGTTTGCTCGGTTTCCTGGCCCGAATAGATTTTCTCCAGCATTCATCGCCAGCGTTTTAGAAATAGGTCCATTGACAATAATCATAATGGCCGCACCGGCAGTGCTTGCAGTCGGACCATGAAGACCAAAATCAGGATCACCCATAGCCGAAACCGCAGTAACGACAACCGGAAAATAATTGGGTAAGCAGCCTGCCATAACAGCATTAATCGCGGCCACCTCGGCAGTAAACACACGGCCGCGCTCAGGAATGGATCCGATAACGGTATCTTTTTTCATCCCGACAAAATCCAGCATTGCTTTAATTCTTTCTTCTGTTGGAGGGACGATCGGCAAACCGTCCGTCCAGCCTTTTTGGTAGTATAGCTCCATGGCGGCTGATTCGTTTTCAACCGAAATCGCTTCTGCATTAAACGGTGCCACTTGTTCACTTCCTTTCTTTTTATACATTAAAGTTATCATATAAATCAGAAAATTTAAACGGTAAGGGCTTTCTTTTTACGGACGGGACCTCATAGCGCTGCTGCCGTTTGCAAAAAGAGCCTTCCCGGCCCGGGAAAGCTCTAGCTTTCATTATTCATAAATGCTGTCTGCGTTTTTATAGCGAAGCTGTTCGGCATGATTTTCTACCATCGTCGTATCAGGGTGCGGTGTTTCTTCGTTTAATTCCTTCACATCTGGCTGTTCGATTTCTGTTTCCCGTTTAATACGTTCTGGTTGTTCTCTTTTATCAGCCATATCTTCTCCCTCCTTGCGTTTACTTTTTCCTCTCTTCGTGTGGTTATGAGCGTTATTTTAAGACTCAAGAGGTTTTTAATGCAAAATAGAGGGAAAAAAAGTAGTATAAGGACCAAGAATGTTATCGAGCAGCGAGGGGAAGGATCCGACATGAAAATCAAACGACTTTTTGCTTTTGGACAAACGCTGAAAAAGGAAATGATAGAGGACAGAGCAACAGGACTGGCAGCAGAACAGGCGTTTTATTATATGCTTGCCCTTTTTCCGATGATGATTTTATTATTGTCTATCCTTCCTTATTTATCTATGGATGCTCAACGAGTAATGATGTTTATAGAAACCGCTTTTCCCCGTGACACCGCCCGCATGATTGAAGAAAATGTATTAAGCGTGGTCAGTAATTCCAATAGCGGCTTGCTTACCTTCGGGATCATAGGCACGATTTGGTCCGCTTCGACAGGAATGAACGCTTTCATCAGAGCCATGAATGAAGCGTTTAATGTAGAAAACAAAAGATCTTTTATTAAAGGAAGATTTTTGTCTATTTTATTAACGATTGGCATGATGGTAACACTTCTTATTATTTTTGCTCTTTTTATTTTTGGTGAAGTAATCTTAAAGACAGTTTCTAATTATGTGATGATGACAGATGAAACCGAGTCGCTTTTGAAAAACGTGCGATGGGCCATTACGGTTCTTGTTATGATCACCATTCTCTGCTGCCTTTACTATTTTGCCCCTAACCAAAAAATGATGTTTAAGCATGTACTGCCAGGGGCGATTACCGCAACCATTATATGGCAGGTCGTTTCTCTTGGTTTTTCTTTTTATGTGAATAACTTTGGAAACTATTCCGATATGTACGGCAGTCTTGGAGGCGTTATTGTCCTTATGCTTTGGCTGTTTTTAACCGGTCTGGCTCTTGTCGTTGGCGGAGAGCTGAACGCGATTCTGCACAGAAACCGCTCAGCCCGTTAACCGGTCGATTCGTTCCTCTAGTTTTTCCCGCCACGACTCCGCTAACGCATCGACTGCTGCTATTTTTTGCATGGCTTCGACGTCTTTAGAATTGTGAAAAAACGTATGAAGAGAAAAAGCGACAGTAACTTGATCCGGATGCTGTTCTACGAGCTGAATAGTATCTGTTTTTCTTATGGTTCCTTCTTTTAACACGCGGCATAAAAATCCTGTGTATCCCGTTTCCACCACTCTTGATAATAGAGTTGGTATATTTGTCCGCCTGCTGATCGTGTCACATGGAATGCGCCCCTGTGACACCTGGATTATAGCATCTCCTATTTTGTAAGTATCCCCAACACACACTTTATCTTCTGTCATGTTTCGAGCTGTTATGTTTTCCCCAAAAGTGGCATCAGCAAGCGTCGTATTAAATTCACTTTCCCATTTGGGATAGTGGTCATACGGATAAATACAAACCGCCCTGTCGGTGCCGCCGTGATTTTTTTTATCCGCCACATCATCTTTTTCGCAGCCGTGTTCTGCGGCATGTAATACTTCTACACTTTGTTTTTGAATGCCTGTTTTCATGACTTTTCCGTTTTGATACATCATGAGCTGCGGACGTCCGGCCGCAAGGTGTTGGATGGAATAAGAAGCTGTCATCTTTTTTCCTCCCCTTTTTTTAATCTTTTCCAAATAATCATACCATTCTGATGTTTAAAAATAAAAAAGGACGGGAAAATTATAGTGTAGTTTATTATGAAGGAGGTAGGTTTATGTCAGATCCAATTGCGCTTACGAAGATCACCATTGAACAAGACAAACCTCCCCACAGACTGGCGTACATAGACGGTTTTGAAGAACCGTTTCATTACGGGGTTCATGGCGGGGTGAAAGAATTTTACGGAGTCGAGCCGGAAACCGAATATCCTTCGACTCTTGATCACATCGTCGCTTCCGCGGGCGGCTGACTAACCGGAACATTATCCGGCGCGCTGTATGCGCGTCAAATCCCACCCTATCCGGACAAAATTAAAACAACCGCGCAAGGTACGATTGAGGCTCCGGAAGGCGTGTTAAAAATTACGAAAATCAAGTGCCATTATGATTTAAAAATCCCGAAAGGCAAGCGGGAAGCAGCCGAACGGGTGTTGAACGTGTTTGAATCAAAATGCCCAGTGGCACAGACATTAAAGGGCTGCGTAGAGTTTGAACATACTTGGACAATTGAAGAATACGAAGAATAATAAAATGGGGCTGTCTCTCAAGGTTAGTTTAGGAGATGATGGTCATCTATCAACTGGAATATGCGAGACTCCAGCGGGAAAAGCGGTAGTGTGAAGACCCCGTAGTGAGCGGTTTTTGCTCACGAGGAGGCTGAACCGTCGCCCGCGGCAAAGAAGACACTACGAGAACGAGAGAGTTGGAGTAGATGTCGCACTTGTGCCCTGAGGGTGAAAGCGAGTATATTCCAGTTGCGTTTGCCGAGAACTACTTATGGGACAGCTCCGAAGAACAAAAGCGCAAGCGCCCTGGTAAGCCTCGACAGGTAAATGTTCTCCAGTCATGAAAGGCGCTCTTACTTCCACAGGATGTGGTGACTTCTGCGTTGCACTTTCGTCGCCAAAAACGCCACGTCCTGTAACAACGTCGAACTGGCTTGCACAGGATGTGCTGACTTTTGCGTTGCGAACACGATGTTCGCGATTCTAGCAAAAGTTCCTTAAACCGTCTTGGGCCTCCGAGAGGCTGGGCGCTGAAGCTAGACGCTAATCAAACAGTAGGGAGATAGTTATCCACAATTCGAAAAATATAATTTCCTAAATGCGGCCGGCTCCTTTTTTCGGGGCCGGCCACTTTGTTTGGAATATGGAACGGAAAAACGTTCCACTATTCTATTTGTCGTGAAGATTGCCTGCGTGGTCCGGCTTGCCTGGTTTACCAGCATGATCCGGCTTGCCTTTTTTCCCAGCATGGTCCGGTTTACCAATGCCTTTTCCAGGATGTTCTCGGTCTTCTTCATCTTCTTCCTCATCCGTTGTTTCAAAACGATAAGCAAACACAGCCATACCGTTTTCTGCTTCACGGAGGTATGCCACCTCATCTGTTTCAGAAGCTAAAGACTCTGCTTCAGACAGGCTTTTAAATATAATATCTCCGCTTGTTTCGATATGAGACAGTTTCCAGTTATCTGTCGGTTCCGGAGAAATCGGACCTTCTTGCTCCATAATATAGTCAATGATGATTTGCCGGTTTTCATCGGTTGTAGCAAGTACCGTTTCCTGGTCGGCATCCGCCAGATGATCGCCTCCTCCTCCGGCACGGTAGTTATTGGTAGCTACCAGGAATTCCTGTTCGTCTGTCACGTCTTCTCCGTTATACGTCAAATCTTTGATCCGCTCCCCAGCAGGCTCGGTTACATCAATTTCATATTCTACGCCTTCCATAATATCAAAATTGTAGCTGGAGAAACTTTGATCCACTAACTGCTGTTCTTCTTCAGCATCCGGGTCAATCTGTTGAAAGTTCTCCGCAGAGCGCTCGAGCCAATTTTCAAGCTCATCCCCATTCACTTTTACAATGTGAAGCGTATTCGGGTAAACATAAATGTCATTTACGTCTTTAATCGCAATACCCCCAGCTTCTACGTTTGTGAAATTGCCATCACGTCCAGCTCGAAACGGTGCTGCTGCGGAGAGCATCGGTAGATCTTCTTCTGATGTGCCTTCTAAATGCTCTTCCATATAATCAAGCTGAGCGTTATTGATTATTTGAACGACTTCGTTATCCATCACACGTGAAAAATAAGTGTTTAAGTCTATGTTCGTTTCTCCAACGGGTGCATTTACGTATTCAATCGTTTCTTCATGGACGTCACTAATATATTTCTCTATATCCTCGTGGGAATTGTATTCAACGGTCTCCACTGTCTCAGCCGAGGAATTTTCTATGTTCCATTCCCCTTCATCATTTGTTAATGTTAAAGATATTTTGCCAAGGTGGCTTCCCCACGAACCAGGCATGGCAGTAGGTACGTCGTTAATCGTTCCTTGTTTTGCATCTATTCCTTCAATGTCCTCATAAGAACCGGAGCCAGGAAATACATTATGCTGATGGCCAAGAATCATGGCATCAATGCCTTCCACCTGGCTTAATTGATACCCGGCATTTTCACTTGCTTCCTCCGAGGCATCGATTCCTGTATGCGCCATCGCTACAATAATGTCAGCGCCTTCTTCATGCATCTCTGGTATAAATCTTTCCGCAGCATCCGTAATTTCTTGTGTGTATACTTCCCCTTCTAAATGGGTTTGGTCCCACGTCATAATTTGAGGAGGCACAAATCCAATAACCCCAACATTTAATGCTTCACCATTTATTTCTTTTTCAATTATCGTATAAGGCTCGTACAATGGCTCGTCATTTTTTTTCTGTAAAACATTCGCCGACAACCACGGAAAATCGGCCCCGGTCACACTGTCTTCTAAAAATTCAAGACCGAAATTAAATTCATGGTTGCCGACCGCAGCCGCTTCATAGCCCATGATATTCATTGTTTCTATTACAGGATTGGTTTCATCATCAGCCAATTCTTCCGATGCAAGCCGGTCTCCTAAGATGCTTCCTTGAATAATGTCGCCATTGTCCAAAAGCATGGTGTTTTCATTTTCATTGCGAATTTCTTCCACGGCACTGTAGACCTTGGAAAGGCCTATCGTTTCGTCTTCATCATCCGCCATATAATCGTACGGCAGAATATGAGCATGCACATCACTCGTTCCCATAATAACAAGCTCTGTGTGTTCTTCCGCCGCGGCATCTCCCCCGGTAAATGCCAGCGCCGTTAAAGCAGCAGCAGACGATAACAGCCCTGATGCAGGTTTTTTTAACATGATTTCCCTCCTTTGTAAAATCGACTTCATCGTACAAGCGGGGGTAATAGTTTTACAATAAAATTTTCTTAAAAACCTACTATTTTATTGAATTTTCTTAAAATAAATGAAGCAAACAGGACTATGTTTTTAGGACTTTTTTGTGTTTCTTCCCCCTTTCTTCTTTTTCCCTTCCATATATATAGTGAGAAAATCTAAAAGAAGAAAGAGAAGAAGGATAATGAAAAGATCAACCGCCCACCATGAAGCTGCCAAAAAGCACGTTTCTTTTACTACGATTGAAGAAATGAATAATCACGTTATAGAACATATCAAATCCGTTAAGATGAATCATACAGAAAAATACATTCTTACGATTCTAGTCCAACATTCTTTAAAATACCCAGGAGTAAGCTGGATTAAAGTGAAAAACATAGCTGCCCAAATACAAAAAAGCGAACGCATGACAAATTATGCGCTATCCTCTCTTGAAAAGAAAAATGTTATTAAACGCGTTCCTGTAATGAGAGAAAAAACAGGCGGCAACAGTAGCAATTTAATTGTTATTTTGCAGGCTGCAATGTCAGGCCGCTCTGATTGCAGACCGTCTTTTGCAGAGCGCGCACCTTCAGAAAACCTTGATACACCAGATGTTTCAGAACCAGATTTGGGTACAGAATCTTTTTCTTTTAAAAAAAGATTTAAACAAGATAATAAAATATATATAAGCGAAGACCATTTTCATAAATTGATTCAACACATATGGAAAGATAAACAAGTGCGCTACGGATCTGCTTACATGAATAAAGTGGTGGAAACATTCATTAAAGAATATGAAAAAATCGAATTTGCGAAAAGACAGCTTGAGAAAAGACGACAGTCTAAACGCGTGCAAGTTCCGGATTATGACTGGCTTAATGAAATAGATTATATGAATGTTGAAGAACGTACAGCGTGGCTTTGTTAATTGTCTTCTTTTTCCATTCGTTTTCGTACCTTTTCTTTTGGGTCCCAGCAGTTGAATTGATATTTAGGATGTGTTTCATAGCCAAGCCTGATACAGTAAAATGTGGCCTTTTGCCCTTTTGTTTTTCTTACTTCATACCACTTACAGGTTGCACAACAATGATATTTATGATTCATTCCTTCTCCCTCCTAATTAGTTTCAGTATACCGACATAGTGCTGGCAATGACTAGGATAATTGGGAAAATTATTAATTTTCCTTTAAAACTTTTCAACATTTGTCGAAATAAGTAGAAAAGGAGGATTTAACATGCAAAATGAAGAATTAACTCAGGCCATAGAAAAATTTCTACACATGATAGAAACGTATCCAGATGAAAAACATTCCGTGCAGCCATTTAAAAATTTCCTGAGATATTTTTTAAGAATAGAGACAAAAGATGAACCGCTCCCAACTTTAGAAATAATGTCAGTATTAAAATCAGCCAAACCAACGATTTTTTATTATCTGCGCGAACAAGGCAACACCGATATGATGCTTAGTGTTCTTACTAACGCCCCCATTTCTGTAGAAGTTGCAAAAAAGAGACTGAATCAATACATAAGCAGTGATTCAGCTTTGTAATAGCGGCTCATTTATGAAATCCGCAAGCGGTGTCCGCTCATGTAGAAAAAGCGGCGGACCCTGGCTCCGTTATTAAAGAACTCTGTATACCCCGCTTCAACTAATGGTTCTTCTTTCCTCGAAATACGTCTTGAAGCGTTAAAAGGTTAGAAATAACGAATCCTAGGCGTGTTCTACCACCCGTACAGTTTCATGATACGATCAGACAGTCGGCTTTCTCCAGGCAGCCTGCCCGCGTCCAGGCAGAGTCCAGTTCTTCTCTTTTATAAAAAATGTCTTCCTGCACACATACCAAATGAAAATAGTGGAACGTTATTCATATGGGAAATGAATTAGGAGGACAAAAAAATGACACATAGAAAAGACAAAGCCGAAGCTGATATTACTACGCATAATAAAAATCCTTATGACATCGTCAAAGATCTTTTAAAAGATTCGGTTACCGAATTAGGATTGAATGAAAACATCTACCACATATTAAAAAAGCCGAACCGAGTACTCGAAGTGTCACTGCCAGTTCGTATGGATAACGGCAGGATCCGCAATTTTACCGGATACCGCTCACAGCACCTCGATATTATTGGTCCGACAAAAGGCGGTATTCGTTTTCATCCAAATGTCAACCTCGATGAAGTCAAAGCTCTTTCGATTTGGATGTCTTTGAAATCTGCCATATTAGACCTGCCGCTTGGCGGAGGAAAAGGCGGAGTCATTGTGGACCCAAATGAGTTGTCAGAAAAAGAAATCGAGGAATTGAGTCGGACGTATATTCGCAAAATCACACCCATTATTGGCCCGCAAAAAGATATTCCTGCACCTGATGTGAATACAAGCCCGGAAATTATGGGATGGATGATTGATGAGTACGATCAGCTGAGAGGCTATAACATTCCAGGTATGCTTACAGGAAAGCCTATTATCATCGGCGGCTCAGAAGGAAGGCTGGAAGCGACAGGAAGAGGTGTCGTATTAACCATCCGGGAAGCTGCTAAAGTGCTCGGCATGGATTTAAGCTCCTCGACCGCTGCTCTACAAGGCTTCGGCAACGTTGGCAGTATGGCGGCAAAGTTTCTGCATCAATTAGGTGTTAAAGTAGTTGCCGTAACCGATGCAAAAGGCGGCGTATATGACAAAGAAGGGCTTGACGTTCCTGATTTACTGCAATTCGTTCAGGATGGTTACAGTGTATCTGAATACACAAAAGCAGATCCTTTAACAAATGAAGATTTGTTCGGACTGCCAGTGGATATTTTCATTCCCGCCGCTATTGAAAATCAAATTACTAAAAATACCGCACCAGCGATCCAGGCCAAGATTGTAGCGGAAGCCGCAAATGGTCCAACTACACCGGCAGGAGATGAAATTTTAGAAGAAAAAAATATATTTGTGATACCAGATATATTATGCAACGCTGGTGGTGTCACCGTGTCTTATTTTGAGTGGGTGCAAAATGAAATGAATTATTATTGGAAAGCAGAAGAAGTCAATCAAAAGTTAGAAGAGCGCATGGTATTTGGATTTCAAAACGTGTTAAAAATCAGGGAAGAACGTGGTATCCGCATGCGGAATGCTGCATACACGGTAGGCATCAAGCATATTGCTCAGGCTTTAGTGGCACGAGGCTGGATCAAAGATGCCGATATGAGGTAAAAGAAAAAAGCCCCTTTTGCCTGATGGGATGGGCTGGCTGCGTTAAAAGAGACCGTACTTTTTCAGGGATCTGTCAACGCTCAGCGCTCTGTAATTCTGCTGTACTGAGAGGGCGCTGTTCTTGGTTGATTCAGCTTTTCGATCCGATCATTTTCAGCTCTGCTTCAATATGATTCAGCTCTCTTCTTCCTTTTTTCAGCTCTTCTTCCTTTTTTCAGCTCTTCTCTCGCTTTATTCAGCACTCCGCCGCCACTTTCAGCAGCTCCTACTCTCCTGTATTCAGCTTAATCCCGATGAATTTCATTTCAGTCATGTCTTCGATGGCGTATTTGACTCCTTCTCTTCCTATTCCGCTTTGTTTGACACCCCCGTATGGGTGATTGTCCTGACGGTATGTGGAAATTTCATTAATCCAGACTCCACCTGTTTCTAATCGGTCGGCTACCCGCATAGCGCGGTCGATATCCTTCGTAAACACGCCTGCCTGCAGTCCATAATTGGAGTTATTGGCATAAGCCACCGCTTCATCTTCCTTTTCAAATGGAATGACAGACACGATGGGAGCAAACACCTCTTCCGCAATAATTTTCATGTTTTCGTCAACGTTGGTCATTATCGTTGGTGTAAGGATCGTTCCGTTTTGGTCTCCGCCCGTTTCAACGACAGCTCCTTTTGCAGCCGCATCATCAATCCAAAGCTTTGCTCGTTCTGCTTCTTCTTTATTAATCATCGGACCAATCTCTGTTTCTTCTTTCTCTGGATCACCGGTGTTTAATGCTTCTGTTTGTTTGATATATTCTTTCAGGAAGCTCTCATAAATGGGTTTTTGCACATATATTCGCTGAGCTGAAATACATACCTGACCAGAAAAAGCAAACGCACCTTTCACTAGTTCTTTCACCGCAGCTTTCATATCCGCATCAGCAAAAATAAGGTTGGGAGAATTCGAGCCTAGTTCCAGCGTTACTTTTTTAAAACCAGCGTTTTCCTGAATGCTTCTTCCGACCGGCAGGCTTCCGGTAAAGGTAATTTTATGCACTTTATTGTGAGTGACGAGCGGGCTTCCTATTTCTTTTCCTGTACCGATTAACAAATTTAATACCCCGTCTGGAAGGCCTGCTTCTTGAAATAAACGTACAAGTTTATATGCAGATATGGGTGTTTTTTCAGCAGGTTTAAAAACAATCGTATTGCCAGCTGCTATGGCCGGTGCAATTTTATGAAGCGATAAGTTCAGCGGGAAGTTAAAAGGCGTAATCGCTCCTACTACTCCTAAAGGTTTTCGCTTGACAATGCCCATTCTATTTTCTCCGCCGATGGCAGCATCCATCGGGATGACTTCCCCTGTTATATGTTTTGCAAGCTCAGAAGAAAAACGAAGCACTTGAATCGACCGTTTAATTTCGGATCGGCTGAATGTTATAGGTTTTCCAGCTTCTTGGACAATGGTTTGGGCAAAGTCTTCAGCCTGCTCTTCTAACAAATCGGCGGCTTTTCTTAGTATATCTGCTCGTTCATGCGCCGGCATACTTTTCATGGTCGAGTGAAACGTCTCAAAGCTATTATCTACTGCGTCGTTCAAATCGGTTTCCTTCGCTAACGCTAGTTGGGCCACTGTTTCTTGGTTATAAGGGTGAAGAACCTCCATGGTATCCCGGTTATCTTCTTTTCGTTCAATCCCATTTATAATTGAGCCAATTTGCATATTTATCCTCCTGTATCAGCAAATAATATCTCCTAATTTTTCCGTTAATTTCATGTTCTCGCTGTAATCAACCGCACAATCGATAAGTACAGGTTTATTCATGGCAACCGCTTTTTCCAGCAGCGGTTTTAAATCATCTGCTTTTTCCACCTGCAGTGCTTCAAATCCATAAGAAGAAGCGAGCTGTACAAAATCAGGGTTTCCAAATTTAATATAGGCCGGGCGGTTAAAGTTCCTCATTTGGTGCCATTCAATTAATCCAAAGCCTTCATCTCTCCATAACAATACGATGATCGGGAGATTTAACCGTTTGGCTGTTTCTAATTCAGCGCTTGTCATTTGAAATGCTCCGTCCCCGCAAACGGCTACAACGGTTCGGTCTGGATGGACCATTTTTGCGGCGATGGCACCAGGAACAGCAACCCCCATGGAGGCCAGTCCGTTCGAAATAAGGCATGTATTCGGTTCGTACGTATGATACATTCTAGCCATCCACATCTTATGAGCTCCGACATCTGAAATCACGATATCTTCTTTATTCATAACGTCCCGCAGATCGGAAATGATTTTTTGAGGTTTTACAGGAAAAGCTGTATCCTTTTTAAATTCTTCTAGTTCATCGAGCGCCTGTTTTCGAACGTCCAATACCCAATCGTTATCTCGATCCTTCGGCTGTAAAGATTGATTGAGCTTTGCCAGATTGAGCTTCATATCGCCGACAACATTTAATGCAGCCGGATAATGAGCATCGGTTTCTGCTTCCTGGGTATCGATGTGTAAAATGGGGACTTTGCCTTCTGGGTTCCAATTTTTTGGAGGATATTCAGCCATATCAAAACCGATGGCAATAATTAAATCGGCTCCGCTAAATCCGCATGTGATATAATCTTTGCCGCCTATACCTGCCGTTAATAAGCTTCGTTCGTCTTCCCAGGATAAGGCTCCTTTTCCCATAAACGAATGAACAACAGGGATATTTGTTTTATCAACGAGTGCGCGCAAACTCTTTGCTGCCTCCCCTCTTGTTACTCCGTTTCCTGCTAATATAAGCGGATGATGAGCTTTTTCGATCAGGGAAGCCGCCTTTACTATCACCTCGCTGCCAGCTTGGGTTAACGTGTGTTCTGTTTTTTCTAACGGGGACGCGTCAATCTGCATGCTCGCTATATCTTCTGGCACATCAATATGAGCGGCTCCTTTTTTAGCCGCTGTGGCAACCTGAAATGCTTTTCTTATCACTTCCGGCACCGTTTCTCCTTTTTTAATTTGCGTGCTCCATTTGGTTACAGGATCATATACCGAGACTAAATCATAGTACTGATGAGAAATTTTATGCTGCCGGTATAATCCTGCCTGCCCCGTTATCGCAACAATCGGGTTTAAATCCATATTGCTGTTGGCAACCCCTGTTAAAAGATTCGTTGCTCCTGGTCCTAGCGTCGCTAAACAGACCCCCGGCTTTCCTGTTAATCTTCCGTAAGTACCAGCTATAAAAGCTGCCCCGGTTTCGTGTCTTGTGACAATAAATTCAATGCTGGAATCAAGTAACGCATCCATGATGTCTATGTTTTCTTCACCTGGCACGCCAAACATGTATTCGACGCCTTCTTTTTCTAAACATTTTATGATCAATTCTGATACTTTCACGTCACACACCCTTTTTAGTTTAAGGTCCTGTACGCTTAGTATTTTCTGTAATAAACCATATTTTTAAACGATTATTTTCAAAAGATTTGTTTTTGCATTAATGTTCCCTGTCATCACAAATACTGCGAACACTTAAAAAAGGTGGCAAGAATCAGCTTCATCTTCTTCAAACCAAGAATGAGTACAGGGGTTTTTGTTCAAAAAAATCGTACCCAGCCTTAAACTAGCTGGATACGATTTTTTAATAGCCTCTTCGTCTTCGTGTTAATAATCGTTTTCCATATCGAAACAAATATCCAATTATCGCTGTTTTTATAAATTTTTTTATCATATTGCTTTCCTCCCTGCTGGGTGGTTATTTTTTTAAATTTTTATCGATTCCCGCCTGGATTTCTTTGTTTTTCTTATGATCCTTTTCTCTTTCTTTTTCTACTTCAATTTTCTTTTCCACGCTTCTTTTATATTCTTCTTGGGTGACGCCGTGGGATTTGTGCATGCTTTTTTCTAAGTTCTCTGTTGTTTCGAGATGATGGTTTGATTTTTTTTCGTCTGTCATGATGTATTGCCTCCTTCTTTGTTTTTACTATTCCTGATTTTTTCAAGCTTTAAACCTGTAACGCTTCTCAAAAAAACAGGCTTTCTGTAGAATGGTGATCAAGGTGGAAAGGAGAGAAAACATGGAACGTATTCGTATTTCAGAGGATTTGTCCTTTTCTTCTGTCATTCATGGTTTATGGAGATTGGATGAATGGAAGCTTTCAACAAAAGAGCTGCAGGTTTTGACTCGAGTGGAACATAGAACAAGGCATTACTACATTTGATCATGCAGATATTTATGGAAGCTACACCTGTGAGGAAATTTTTGGAGAGGTGTTAAAAGAAAAGCTAACTCTTCGAAAGAAGATGGAGCTCGTTACAAAGTGCGGCATCGTCCTGCCCTCTGAGAACCGCCCCGAGCATAGAACGCATCATTACCATACAAGCAAAAGCCATATTATTGCGTCTGCAGAGCGTTCGCTTCAAAACCTACGTACGGATTATATTGACACCCTGCTTATTCATCGACCTGACCCACTAATACATCCCGCTGAAATTGCAGATGCGTTTAATGTATAAAGAAGGGAAAGTACGCACATTTGGGGTTTCTAACTTCAAACCACACCAGCTTCGCATGATGGAAGCACACATGGATATGAACCTCGTTACGAATCAAGTGGAAGTGTCTGCTTATACACTCGAAAACATATGGGACGGTACCCTCGATTATGCGTAGAAAAAAATATGCCTTTGATGGTCTAGTCGCCGCTCGCAGGAGGAAAAATCTTTACGAGCTCCGATGATAAAGCTATTCGGATTCGACAGGCAGCTGAAAAAGCAGCCTCAGAAATAGGAGCTTCTTCTATCGATGAAGTACTACGCCTGGATTTTTCAGCATCCAGCTAAAGTTATGCCAATTACAGGCTCTCATAAAAAACATCGCATTGAAGCGGCGCTTCGCGGCAGTGAATACACTCTTCCCCGCGATCAGTGGTTTGAGATTCTGCATGCTTCAATGGGCCATGATGTTCCTTGATTTACTTATAAGTTATAGTACTAAAAAGCTGTCCGGCTGCAAAACCGGACAGCCTTTTTGTATCAATTTTCCGGAACCCCGAGGGCAATTTTTGCATAGCGGGACATTTTGCTTTTATCCCATGGCGGATTCCATACGATTTCTACGTCAATTTCATTAATTTCTCCAAATTCCTGAAGCTCTTTTAGAGCCGATTTAATATCATTGACAATTGTTCCGGCAAGTGGGCATCCCATTGCTGTCAGCGTCATTGTAACAAACACATTGTTCTTTTCATCAAGGTCCACCCCGTAAACAAGCCCTAAGTTTATAATGTCCACACCAAGTTCGGGGTCAATGACATTTTCAAGCTCTGCATAAATGCGGTCAATCAGTTCTTGTTTTTCTTCAGACATCCGTTCACCTCCTGCTTTGCCTTATCTTTACTGTACCAAATATTCTGGTTTTTCTAAATGACTTTGCATTTTTTCATTCTTATCTCTATGCCTACCGCTTGTCCTTGTAGTATACTATTTCTTGTTATGTGACATGCATTTTATTTGATAATAATACCCGGTTCCCTATATAGTAAAACGTATGGCACCGGATTCATTTCAATAAGTACTGAACGATTAAATGGGAGGGAAAATTATTGATATGGCCCATCGCTTTACTAGGAATTTTCTTTATTGTGGTTTTTTATAGACGATGGATACCGGTCCCAGGTATAAAGTGTGCACCGCTGCCAAAAAAGCTTACAGCAGATATGGTTATTCTTGATATCAGGGATTACCAGGAGGCCGACCGCTATCCAGTAAAAGGTGCTTATACTTTGCCGTATCCGTATTTAAAGCGCTATTTGGACACGATTAATTCCAATAAGATATTTCTTGTTGCTCCGGACAAAGTGTCCAAAAATCTAAGTATTCGTCTCCTGCAAAAACACGGCATCACTGTCAGCAATTTTGCCGTTGTTCGTGGAGACCGCCATGCCTCCCAGCCGATAAAAGCCCACTGCAGCTAGAAAAGGATGGTTGATTGAGCGGGCATCCGACGGATGGATATTGGCTCATTGGTAACGGACACAGGTTCAGACGTAATCGCGGACAGAGATTCCATTATTTGCTGAAAAACGCTACCATCAGGCCTTCCCTTTTTTATTTAAAGGAACGGAATGAATGTCAGCGCCGTACCCGAAACAGCGCCCGAGCGAAGCTGTCTCAAAAAGCCCTGTATGGTAAACAGCCGGTCGCACGAACGGCTGTTTTGCTTAGATTTCTTTTTTCTGAAAAGGAGTTCCCTCACAAAGCGGCGCCTCTCGCTCGATTTGACTTTCTCGAGCAGGAGCTACCGCAACACCCCTGAAATCAAAGTAAACATGACTTCAAAATCCTTTATTGGCTACCGTTCCTCCTCGCTTGCTCCTGACCGGGTTCTAAGATCCGTTCTTGATGACCGTTTCTCCATTCTTCCTCCGGTTCCACCTTGGCAAGATCCTTACTTAGCGAAGGTGGCACAGCGTACTAATCATATGCATTACTTCAAGAAAGAAAATCAGGTTAACTTCATTCTGAGACAATCCCTTTTGCCTTATTATTTCCCCTTCTAAACCCATGTTTTCCCTCGTATATATAGTACGACACGCCGGCATCAGATCGGTCATTTTGGAAAACTGGGGGGCTATCATGAATCAGCTCACAAAGCGCTTTCCGTTGGTTTTAACGAATTATATGGATATTGAACCATTTAGCGAGCGTATAAAAATTTATGCGCTGCCAAAGGAAGAAGAAATGCCTCTGTTTCTTCAATCCTTAAAACGAGTTGCAATAGCCAAGCAATGCGGTAAACTGATTTTATATGTAAAAAAACAGGATCGAACGAGGAAATCATTAAAACTTTTTCAGCTTGAAGGGGCTATTAAAGGTTTTTTTCAAGGAGAAGATGCATTTATTTATTCGTTATTTCTAAACCGATCCCGAAGCCGTACAGTAGATGCTACCCGGGAAAAATGGGTGATGGAGCAGGCGGCAAAAGTGACCAAAAAAGCAGGCAGACCGCTTCTGCCCGCTAATTATACGATGCGCCGCCCCACCGAGAAAGATGCCGAAGAAATGTCTCGGTTATACCGTTCGGTTTTTAAAACCTATCCGACCCCAATGCATGACCCGGAATTTATCCGGGATGTGATGAAAAACCAGGTTTTTTTTACAGTTATAGAGCATAAAGGCCGGATTATCAGTGCCTGTTCGGTAGATGTTCTCCCAGCGTTTCAATCAGCCGAAATGAGTGACTGCGCTACAATGGAAGAACACCGTAACCGCGGGCTGCTCTCCTACCAATTTTCTTTTTTAATTCGGCTGATGCAGAAAAAAGGCTTATGGACGCTGTTTTCGTATTCTCGTTCTCTTTCGCTTGGCATGAATGTAGTGAACGTCTATCATGGATTTACTTATGGAGGACGAATGATCTGCAACAGCAACATTTCCGGCCAGCTTGAGTCGATGAATATTTGGTACAAACAGCTTCGCAGAACGTAATCTTTTACAGCCACTGAAACTCTTGGCCCCAGCTCTCTCTAGCAAGGCGTTCGATCTCTTCTACATTTTTTTCGTCAACCGCAAAGGAATCACCTTGTTCATAAGGGTTGTAATGAAAAGCATACAACCGTGAAACAAATTCATGAAATGGAAGAGAAGATTCTCCTTCGATCTCATCATGTCCCTGAACTGCAGGTTCAATGCCCTGCCCCCAATTTTGAGAACTGTCATTGTTAGGATTATAAAAATACACGCGGTAATTCCCTTCAGGGTCTTGTGCAATCCGTTGAATAGTTATCGCGTGAAACCCTAAAAAGTTCCCATAAACAGTAGTAATAGCGATCCCTACTGGATTTGGATAAATCATTTCATGGCCTTCATTATATTCCGGATGATGCGTTGCATAAAACAACCTCACAAATCCCTGATAATCTACGATATTCTGCGTATTATGCTGAAATACTTTGCTGAAGCCTTTAGGAATCCAGTCCCCGTAAAACGCTGGATTCACCCATTTATGAGGGTCATCTCCTCTAAATTGTACACGTCGAACCATTTCCGCATAAATTCTATCTAAATGAGGGACCAGCACGAGCGACACGGGATCTAACTCTTCATGCAGCTCCGGCGCAAGCCCTCCTGGCAAATTCTTTGAGTGAATCGGCTGACCTTCAAAGTTGATATCAATGTCCCCATCACGCGCTGCTCTTGGGATTAATTCGAGCAAATATCCTGGAGCATGGATGGACCACAAGCTTAAAGCCCTTGCGCTTTGACAGGTTGGATTCAACCCTTGCCCTATTCCAAGCGGCTGACCGAGTACACTCATTACGCCTGCTACTAATATATCGTTTGCAGTGAGTCCTTCCTTTTTGCTATGCGTCACATCCATTAGCGTATTACGAACATCCTGAAGAATATCCAGTTCAATTAACCGTCTTAATCCGGGTTTTACAGGAGTTTGTGACAACACCCCCCGTTCTAAAAGGCATGCCAGGCCGTACATCGATTGTCTTGTAGGTATGTGAACCGCAACTTTAATTAATTGCTTTACCATGTCATAATGTTCTTCGAGATGTGAATAGGCGCTATCACTCAGCCCCAATGCATTTTTCATCATTTCTTTCTTTTCTTTCCGGCACAAATGCCGCAGTAATATAACATGATAAGGAGAAACAAGTCCAGTATCGTGCAAGGAGTCACCGAATGCTTTTGCTTCGTCTTCAAGTTCTTCATCACTTAATTCTTTTAGCTGCTGCCTGTATTGTCCATAATCCTCATGTTCTCTGCTTAATGGGGTAAGCGTAGAAATAGCATAATGAAAACGCTCGATTTCCTTTCTGTCTTCTTCTTCAACATCTTCATGCATCAGTTGTTCCGCTTTTCGAATCATTAAACGAATGCGGTTGGTCATGATCGGACGCTGTACGGTGAGTCGTTTGATTTCTGAAATAAGCGTGCTCGAAATGGACTTGAGCGTCAACTCATCCACAACCAGCTCGAACAGCCGCTGCGCTCTTTCTGTTTCTTTTCCTTGTTCGTCTCCGTCTTCCTCTACTTCTTCTGGAAAAATAAAATCTAGATTGTTTGCCATGACCTCGTTTAAATATTCATTTGCTTCTTCTGCTGTAACGTTAGAATGAGTATATTTTTCTTTTGCAAGCGCCAGCATACGAAGTTCGCTCAAGAGCGCCACAATCGATTCGACGCCATCTACCCGTAAAGAGCCGTTCACTAACGCCGGCTGCAGTTTAGATGGGTCTTCCCACGCCCCCCCTTCAAACAAACCAGCTTCTTCGAATTTCGGCGCATATTCATATAACTTCCTTATACCTTCTCGTGTTTCCGCTAACTTTTTCGCCACTTGAAACACATGATTTTGATACATTTCTTTTGCATACGGTGCTGCCTGATTTAAATTATTAAACGCAGCTTCAAATGTGCTTGATACTCCACCAGTATTCATTTGTACGGCCATACCTTTCCCACCTTTGCTTCATCAATTTTTTGTATATTTACTTATATAAAAAAGTCATGTTCTGCGTAGTCCTGCAGCGGTTGTTTCACATGATCATACTCATCATGATGGAAGAAAACCACCCCATGCGGATTACCGAACCCTTCTGATTCTTCAACTTTTCGCTGTACAGGCGTAAACATCGTATGACGGTCAAAACCTGGGTGCTCTTCTAACTCTTGCGGTACATTGAGTTTTTCTATTTTTTCTACACGAGGATATACCATCAAACTTCCTGCATGTCCTTTTGCTTTATTTTCTTTCGGAAAAAGTTTTTTCAGCTCCTCTTCCGGGGTGTTTGGATCTGACACGAGAATGTAGGCCTGGAACGGATTAAAGTTATACGTTTTTTGGATCAAATCAAATATATTGCCGCCTGGAATTCGGTTGGCGACTTCTATAAAACTAATCGAACCATTTTCATCTATAAAAAATTCCGGATGAATGAGACCGTGTTTGATATCAAATGCTTTGATTAACGCTTGGACTGCTCCGCGTATTTTTTTCCGCTGCTTTTCTATAGGAGGGGAAGGCGGCGCCATCATAGAATAACCAAATACGATATACTCTGTAATATTTAAAAATTGTATTTTCCCGTTATGAATAAACACTTCACATGAAACCTCGACACCATCGAGATGACTTTCTAATAAACAAGGGAAAGAATCACCCTTCAGCTGGTCGGCATCCTTCTCTGAACGAATGATATGATGACCTACATCCCCTGCCTTGTTGAAGGCTTTGACGTGGATAGGATCTATTTCTTCTTCCTCTTTTAAAAGTGCATCATTAATCCGTCTTAAAAATTGTTTGACTTCCTCTTTATCCCTTGCTTCTTCAAATACTCCTACTTTCAATCCGCCCATCAGCGCCCGTCGTTTCATTTTTGCTTTATCCCGGAATAACAAGGCATGCTTAAAGATTTTAGGATCATTTTGTAAACGAGAATTAATCGCTGCCGCCCATTCGACGGTGTCTTCGAATAGCGGAATAGCAAGCTTTACATTCTCTTTTTCTAATTTGTTATACAGCTCTTCACAATGATCACAAACTTCTTCCATGGAGACTCGTTTTTTAAAATCTTCAAAGTCCCAAGAAATATAAGGAAGGTCATACTTTTTTGCGTAGTCTTCCATTCCTGGAGGCCCTACAATCACAAATGGCCTGTTGAGTTGGTCAATCGCTTCGATGGAAGGCAGACTCCAGCCAATTAATGCTGTTTTATAGTCTATGTCCCGCTTTGTTTTCGTCATTTTCGGCATCCCCTTTACCCTTCTATTTGGCTGATTACACAATATATTTTGACCCTGAAGGGAGAAGATTATGACTCACAATTTTATCAAATAAGAAAAAACCTGAACTGATTTACCAGTCCAGGTTTCTCACGGTTTTATTGTTTATATCCATTTAAGGTGCTGGTTCCTTTCATTGTTACTACGTTTTCTTCCTTTGCGGAGTCAAAGGCTTCAATATCGACCATTCTATTCATCGTTCCTTTGCTCGTTTCAAATGTTAGATGTTCTTTCCGGCTGTCTCTTAATGCATCTGTGAAAAAACGCTGATTTTCGACTCCGTATATTTTTACTTCCCAATCTTCAGGATCGTCATTTTTCACGTTAATCTCACCTGTATTAAACTGAATTTCTTCATTTTGTTCATTAAATAGCTGATCTACTTTCATCATAGCCCTCCTGTCTGTTTGTTTTATTGCGTCTGTGATCCTCTTCCCTGCTGCAGCCTCTCTCAAACGTATTTGATCATCACCGGTACGGCAGACTCCGATGAGAAACATCGTCAATCACTGGTATTAGTTTTTTCTACGTTTGCTGTTTTCCACTCTTTTGCTGTAGGGGATGGACCCTCGTTCCGCTATGTCTCAAAAAAAGAGCTTTATGGATAGGCTCGCGGCCCCTCATTCCGTTATTCTATATAAACACAGATATAAGGTGATCTGCGGGAAACAACGGAACCACGGTCCACGTAAGGCCTCCAAAAAGAGAAAATAATGAAAATAACGGTAACCTGTGTCCACCGCCTCAAATATTTGAGCCATACAGACGCATGGTATTATGCAGAATTTGTTCTTTTAGAGTGTGGATGTTCATTTTTCTTTCTTTTGCTAAAAAAGCTGCGATGTCCGGCAGAAATAATGGTGTGGTTTCTTTTCCTTCAAAAGGCCCTTTAAACGGCCATGGGCCGTCCGTTTCCATTAACAATTGTTCCATTGGAATAAAGGTAGCTAAGACTTGATCTCTCTCGCGATAGCATACTTCTGGTGTGAGGGAAACGTAATAACCCGCAGCTGTAATTTGCCGGACCACTTCCATCTGGGCTTTCAGCCAGTGGAAATGCGCAGCGATGTCAGGGGTTTCCTGCTGCAGGATTTCATAAACGATGGCTGCTTTATCATAAACAGCATGAAGAGCTGCAGGAAGAGAGTGTTCTTCCGCTGTATGTAAACACCGTTTGAAAAAGTCCATATGTGATTCAAGAGAATGCGGGAGTTTTTCGAGTTCATAATGAGGCAGACCTATTTCTCCAATGCATGCTATGTTATTACGTTCCTGGCGGATAAGCCGCTGCCATTCTTGAAAATCGGATTCCTTTGGCAAACCTTTTTCCGGATGAAAACCGGCACCTGCCAAAATAAAATCAGGAAACTTTTCTTTTAGCTCCAATGTTTTATACGAGGAAGCAAGATCGTAAGAAACGGCAATTACTTTTTTGATGCCGGCTTTTTGCCAGGAATTTATTTTCATTTCTATGTTTTCATATTGATCTAAATGGATATGAGCATCTATCATGGAAGGACTCCTTTTACCTTTTATATCCATCGTAACGCAGGATGGATAAGACAAAAATGAAAAAGGTGATTGATGAAAAGGATTAATCCAGCGGGTCGAGGTGGTAGACAGGATGTTTATTTTAAACCTAACGTGTTTTTAATACGGTACACATCTCTTTTGTTCGTCCAGGTTTCGTCTTTTAATACGTCATAGCTTGCTTCAAGGTTCTCTAACCGGTCTTTTATATCACTAAATTCTTTGGCATTCTGCCTTTTCATGCCATCGATTTCAGCTTTTAATTCCTCCTGGCCTGTTTTTAAAGCAGACAGCATTCGTCCGTGCTCTTTTAGAGTTTCTCCTTGCTCTGTTAAAGTCTCTTGAATATGGTTAAGCGCTCCTAAAATCCGTTTTTCCATTTCCATTGTCTTTCTCCTTTTTCGACGAATTTAAATGTATTATAGCACGAGCGTTCTGTTTTAAAAAAGAAATCTGGGAGCGGCTGATGGAAAATGTCTACTGTTGAAAAGGAACGTTTGTTCTCATATAATAAAATTATCTCAAGTCTTTTTAGTGGAGCGATGATGATGGAGAGGATCGTATTTTTAGTGGATATGCAGTCGTTTTATGCGAGCTTTGAAAAGGTCTGCCGCGCAGACCTTGAAGATAAACCCGTAGTCGTGGCGGGAGATCCAAAAATCCGCAGCGGCGTCATCCTTGCGGCCTGCCCAATCGCCAAACAATGGGGCGTGAAAACGGCAGAAGCTCTTTGGGAAGCAGAAAATAAATGTCCGGATCTCGTGGTCATTAAACCGCGTATGCAGGCCTACTTGGATGCCTCGGTTGAAATTGCTGCCGTGCTTGAAACGTTCAGCGATGAAGTCGAACCGTACAGCGTGGATGAAATTTTTGTAGAAATGACCTATTCCCTTGAACCGTTCGGCGGCGATCCAGTAAAAGCAGCAGAGCGTATGAAACGGCAAATTAAACGAATGCTTGGCGTAAACGCCCGTGTTGGCATTGGTCCGACAAAAGTGCTTGCCAAGATGGCTTGCGACCATTTCGCGAAAAAAGCGCCGGAAGGAATTTTTACATTAACTCAAGATAATTTGGAGCAGAAGCTATGGCCGCGTTCCATCGGGGACTTATTTGGAGTTGGAAAACGAATGGAGCGCCACCTTCGTAATATGGGCATCCGCACCATCGGCCAGCTTGCCCGCTTTCCGCTCGAACAAATGAAAAAACGCTGGGGCATAAATGGAGAGCTGCTTTGGCGGACTGCTTACGGATGGGATCCCTCCCCCGTAACAGTCAACACCCATATCCGCCGCAAAGGCATCGGCCACCATATGACGCTTCCCCGCGATTATTATACGTGGGACGAAGTCAAAGTCGTTTTGCGGGAATTGAGTGAAGAGGTGGCCCGCCGTGCCAGGCAGAACGGCTATATGGGCACGACTGTTTCTGCAGGGGCGGGCGGCCATGATTTTGATTTTCCGGCCGGTTTTCACCGCCAGACAAAGCTTGAGGATTATACCAATGACGGAAGAGTCATTTACGAAGCAGCTGCCGGGCTTTTTCATGAGCATTGGGATGGATATCCGCTGCGAAGTGTCGGCATTACGCTCGATCAGCTCGCAAATGATACCTTTCGCCAGCTCAACCTGTTTCACCCCATTCAAGACCGCGAAACCTTGAATCAAACAGTAGATGATTTAAAAGAGCGGTTTGGGAGCGGTACGCTTCTTTATGCTTCTTCTCTTACCGATGCAGGCCAAGCCCAGCTGCGCGCACAAAAAATTGGCGGCCATTACAAATAATCCTCCTCAAAGACGCGGCGTCCATCGACCACGTCTTTCTTGATAAAAAAAGATTTCAAAATTTTATTTATTTTAGTATAATAAAAAGAGAACTCGAGTAGTCTTAGAAGATCTTGACGGGAGGGGATTTTTTGAAAAGAGAAGATTTAATTGCTCCAGAAAAGTACAATGTAACAAATGAATTGGAAGCGTTTACAAACAATGAGCACCGGGTGGCGGTTCGCTGGCTGAGTGAAGACGGCAACAGGCGGGAAGTCTCCTACTCTGAACTGATTAAGCGCACCAATCAATACGCCAACGCCCTTATAGCAGAAGGTTTTCAAAAAGGCGACCGTATTCTTATTATTCTGCCACGGCTGCCGGAGGCTTATATGGCTTATCTTGCCTGCCTGAAAGCAGGAATTATTGCTATACCTTGTTCTGAAATGCTGCGGGCAAAAGATTTAAGTTACCGCATTAACCACTCCACAGCTAAAGGTGTGATAGCTTTTCACAAGGCTACCGAAGAAACAGATAAAATAGACGAAAGCACGCCTTCCTTAGAAAAGAAATTTGTTATTGGCGGAGAACAGAACGGCTGGAAAGCATTTGAAGAAAGTGTCATTCTGCAAAGTGACCAATTCAGCGGTGAAAACACCTCCCGGGATGATATTGCTTTTCTATCTTATACTTCAGGTACGACAGGAAATCCAAAAGGAGTGGTACATACCCACGCCTGGGCGTATGCACATGTTCGTACAGCAGCAAAGGAATGGCTCGATGTACGGGAAAACGATATTGTCTGGGCTACGGCAGCTCCTGGGTGGCAAAAATGGATATGGAGTCCGTTTTTATCAACAATCACCCTTGGTGCGACTGCATTTGTTTATCAAGGCAAATTCGATCCGAATACGTATCTCAGCCTGCTGGAAAAAGAAAAAATTAACGTCCTCTGCTGCACCCCGACAGAGTACCGGCTCATGTCAAAAGTCGACAGCCTGTCTTCGTATAACTTGCCGGAGCTCCGAAGTACAGTGTCTGCAGGCGAGCCTCTGAACCGCCCGGTGATCGAAGCTTTTAAAGAGGCTTTTGACGTGGATGTCCGCGATGGATACGGACAAACGGAAAATACGCTGTTAGTCGGAACACTGCTTGATATGACCATAAAACCTGGTTCGATGGGAAAACCGACTCCTGGGAACACAGTCGACGTTATTAATGACAAAGGGCAGCCGGCAGCACCCGGAGAGGTTGGCGATATCGCTGTTCATAAAGACTGCCCTGCGCTTTTTAAGGAATATTATAAAGATACCGGGCGGACCGCTGCTGCGTTTCGAGGAGATTGGTATTTAACCGGTGATCAGGCGTCAAAAGATGAGGATGGCTACCTCTGGTTTGAAGGGCGCAGCGATGACATTATTATCAGCTCCGGCTACACGATCGGTCCATTTGAAGTCGAAGATGCTCTGACCAAACATGAGGCTGTAAAAGAATGCGCGGTTGTCGCTTGTCCAGATGAAGTCCGCGGAAGCATTGTCAAAGCCTATATCGTATTAAAAGATCCAGACAGCGCTGCAAATAAAGAAGCATTAATTCAAGAGCTCCAGGATCATACGAAAGCGCTCACAGCTCCATACAAGTACCCTCGCCACATTGAGTTTATCGAAGAGCTTCCTAAAACAACCTCCGGGAAAATCAGGCGCGTGGAGCTTCGCCAAAAGGAATTACAACGGTAGAACAACCACGAAGAAGCTCGTTGTCTCAAAAGCCATTGCACGGGAAACAGCCGGTCATGAAAATAAGTCCACGACCGGCTGTTTTGCTTTGTTTTCTCTTTTCTGTACAGGCAGCGGCGCTCGAGATGACCCTCTTCAAGCAGGGTCGGCCGCAACATCTTTAAAAAGCAAACAACGGGGAGTACAACATCTTACAAGAGCCTTTCTTCATTACCGCTTCCTCTTTCTCTTGTCTCAGGCTTTAAAACCCTTTTTTTGGAATGTTGCAATAAAAGATAGGGCTGCGTCTTCCTTTTGAGACAACCCCTTTCATTACTTATTCATTTTTTGAACCCACTTTATAAAAGCACGGAGCGATTGATCAAGCGCCTGCTTTGTTTTTTCATCTGTTATTTTTCCGTCCTCTATTTTATTCGAAACCTGGCCGACATACACTTCAGGCTGCTGCATCACAAGCGCTCCAGCTGCTGCGAGGGTTTGTTTCACTTGCACTTGTGCAAAAGCAGTCCCCGTCATAGCAGGAGAAGCACCTAAAACAAATGCTGGTTTGTTTTCCAGGACATTTTCATTTGTAACACTTGCTGCCCAGTCTAATGCATTTTTTAACATCCCCGGGACCCCATGGCTGTACTCAGGGGTAACAATCAATAATCCATCTGCCTCCTCTATTGCCTCTTTGAAAACTACAACTGCTTCTGGGTCTCCGTTTTCTTCTAGATCTCCATTAAACAATGGGATATGTTTGAGATCATAAATGGAAAAGTCAACTGAATCCGGCCGTTCCTGCGCTAAATGCTTTAAGACTACTCTATTGTAAGAATCTTTACGCAAACTTCCGGCAATACCTGTAATTTTTAAGCTTTCTGTATTCATTGTTCCACCCCGTTCTTATTATTTCTAATTCTTATCTTCCCTGCTGTCTTCCAGACAAAACAAAAGAAAGAGAGGAGATAATCTTTCAATCTCTGAATCCTTCTCGAAAAGTTTTGTTAACATAGTTATCAGTCTGATATACTAATAAGTATCATCTTATCAGAATACTATTAATATTAGCGCTATTCCTCCTCGATCTTCATAATTCTTCCATACATACGATGGAGTAACGGGGATGAAATAGAAAAATAGAGACAGAAACAGGAGGGATTATTACTGAATGTGAACGAATTTTTAGGAATGATCAGTGATTTTGTGTGGGGGCCGCCGTTTCTTATATTGTTAGTCGGCACCGGTATTTATTTAACCTTTCGATTGGCTTTTTTGCAGTTTAAAACACTGCCGTATGCTCTAAAATTAGTGTTTACAAAAAACCAGGACAAACAATCGGAAGGTGATATTTCCCACTTTCAATCGTTAATGACAGCACTCGCGGCAACAGTCGGTACCGGTAACATAGCCGGGGTTGCCACAGCCGTTGTGGTTGGTGGTCCAGGTGCTGTTTTTTGGATGTGGATGTCGGCATTGTTTGGGATGGCTACTAAATATGCAGAAGCCATCCTTGCTGTTAAATACAGGGTAAAGGATGAACGCGGCGAGATGGCCGGCGGTCCGATGTATTATATCGAAAAAGGACTTGGCTGGAAATGGCTGGCTGTATTATTCGCCGTTTTCGCAGCAGTGGCTTCGCTCGGGATTGGAAACACGGTACAATCCAACTCAGTCGCAGACGTACTTCAAGAAAACTGGAGCTTCCCGTATTGGGCCACTGGTATTATTCTTATGATTTTAACTGGAATTGTTATTATTGGCGGTATTAAATCCATCGGTCGGGTGGTAGCTTTTATTGTTCCGGTGATGGCGGTTTTCTATGTTATCGGAGGACTTATCCTTATTCTCTTCAATTTTGACCTCGTTCCAGAAGCGGTAAGCTTAATTTTCACCGATGCGTTTACCGGCCAGGCTGTAGCGGGCGGGGCGATTGGTGCCGTAATTCAAATGGGTGTGGCCCGCGGGGTGTTTTCAAACGAAGCCGGGCTCGGTTCTGCTCCGATTGCAGCAGCTTCCGCACGAACCGATTATCCGGGACGACAAGCATTAGTATCGATGACCCAGGTGTTTATCGACACCATTATTATCTGTTCTATCACTGGTATGGCCCTGGTGATGGGTGAACTGTATTTAGATGCAAACTCGTATGTAGACGGCGCCGCATTGACTTCTGCTACCTTTGAAATGTTTTTAGGACCTGCAGGTGCGTTTATCGTCTCGATCGGCCTTGTTTTCTTCGCCTATTCTACCATGCTTGGCTGGTCTTATTACGGCGAACGCTGCATTTATTATTTAACGAATAAAACTTCTTCCATCATGGTGTACCGGGTTATTTTTGTGATTGCTATATTCTTTGGCGCCATATTAGAGCTTGATACCGTTTGGACCATCGCTGATATTATGAACGGCTTAATGGCTGCACCAAACTTAATTGGGCTGCTCGGGCTATCCGGTGTTGTCGCTGCAGAAACTGCATTTTTCCTTCAGAGAAAACGAGAAGAAGAACAAAAACTAAAAAATTAACACCGCTTCGACATTACATTAAGCTGTCCCTGGTCTGATATGCTCCCCAAAAGGTAGACAGATAAAATAAAAAATCTGTTTGGCCTGGAGGGGAGTATTTTTATGGCACAGAGTCGGTTTAATGCAGAACAAAAGCGCAAGTGCCCTGTTCAGCCTCGACAGGTAAATGTTCTTCAGTCATGAAAGGCGCTCTTACTTCCACAGGATGTGGTGACTTCTGCGTTGCACTTTCGTCGCCAAAAACGTCACGTCCTGTGACAACGTCAAACTGGCTTGCACAGGATGTGCTGACTTTTGCGTTGCGAACAGCCGCTTAGTTTCTTCTTATTATTTTTATTGTCTACTTGACGGGGTGCAGTTCAGTCAGGGACAGCTCTTTTTTGCTCCTCGTTCGCTATCTTTGCAAAAAAAGCGGCTTTATATGTGGCTGCGAATCTTGATTTAAAGTCAAATAAGGTATCCTAGTCCAATAACCCTTCCAAACTGGAAAATAACGAAATCCTGAGTCCGTTCCGATCAACTGCCATCTCCGAACCACTATATTGACTGCTAGATTTTTCGGATGTCTTCCGACCGAGTTTAATAGAAAAAACAGTTGGATATAAAAGAGACTAGATATTTGTATAAGCATTTCAAACATTAAGAGGAGGCTTCCACCGATGAAAAAATTTCTGTTTTCCGTCACCCTAAGCTCAGCACTCGTCCTTTCCGCCTGCGGAGGTGCAGAGGAAGAGGAACAAAATGCAGATCAGAACGACACTGGCACAGATGAAACCGAACAAACAGAAGAAACGACTGACGAACAAGAGGAAACAGAGGAAGACGCTTCTGACGAAAAAGGTTCAGAGGAAGATCTGACAAGCGGAGTGGAAGAAGTTCAATCTACTCTAAACAGCTTAAGTGAAACGGCAGAAAACTCTTCTGATAATCCAGAAGACATTCAATCCGAAGGTAAAAAGCTGGAAGAAAGCTGGGACGCTATTGAAAAACAGGTAGAAGAAGAGTATCCAGATGATTATACAAATATCGAAGAAAGTCTTTATCCACTGATCGATGAAGCAAAAGCTGATGAACCGGATACAGATTCTATTCAAGATCTAACCGAGGAAACACAAGACAAATTAGATGAATTTCTCAGCAAAATAGAAAAAGAGGAATAAAATCAAATCTCTGTAAGGAATCATTCTATCCTTACAGAGATTTTAACGCTTTCCACGCTGCCGATAATTATAAGGTTACTGGATGGTCCGGTTCTTCTCCTCGCAGCCCTTGCAGGATATGGTTGGCTGTCATATCTGCCATCTTCCAGCGTGTATTTTCACTCGCACTGCCAATATGCGGAAGCGCTGTCACATTGGGAAGAGACAACAAAGGGTGATCCGCTGAAATGGGTTCATTTTCAAACACGTCAAGCCCTGCACCGCGTATGTCCCCGTTCTTTAATGCATCATATAATGCGTCTTCGTTCACCGTGCCGCCGCGGGAAGAATTAATGAAAATAGCTGTGTTTTTCATTTTTTGAAAAGCTTCTCTATTTATCATATGATGTGTTTCTTTTGTGTATGGCGTCATTACACAAACGAAATCCGAGGTTTCAAGCAACTCATCCATTTCCACATAACGTGCTCCGATTTCGTTTTCAGCTTCTGATTTACGAGAACGATTGTGATAAACAATATCCATATCAAAGCCGGTTCCTCGTTTTGCCACTGCTTCTCCTATTCTGCCCATTCCAATAATTCCAAGCCTTGCATGATGAATATCTTGTCCAGTTAAAAAGAAAGGAGCCCATGCTCCCCATTCATTATTTTTTATAACTTCCATGCCTTCCGGAATTCTTCTAGCTGCTGCCATTAAAAGCGCAAAGGTTAGATCTGCAGTGGTTTCTGATAAAACCCCCGGCGTATGAGCTACTTGAATGTTTCTCTTCGATGCAGCCTCCACATCAATATTGTTAAACCCTACGGCCATAGTGGAAATGATTTTCAAGTTTTCTGCTTTGTTTATCAGTTCTTTATCAATCGGATCAGAAATGGTGCAAAACACAGCATCAGCTGTTTGAATTTCTTTTTCGAGTATCTCTTTTGGTACCGGTTGTTCTTCTTTTTCCCACATCCCTACTTCGCATTCTGCTTCTAATTTTTCAACGATTGCTGGCGGCATTTGTCGTGTAAGGTACACATAGGGTTTCTTCATGCTTATTCCTCTCTTTCTAAGCGTTTTCAGTTTCCATTATAGCACAGCAAACTTACCATCCCGGAAACAGAATAGCATGCTGGTTCCTTTTATGATTTACATTTACTCCCTTCTTCTTTGAACTCTTGTGCCATTCGGCTCAGTTCCTCTGAAGAGCTTGAACTTCTTCCAACGGGGCCTGTTGTCCGACTTCCTGAAGGTGGACATTTTGATTATTTCGAAGGGGTAACTTCCGTCAATGGAGATACACGACACAGACATGCATATAGGGGAAAAACAGAAGGTGGACTAAACGTATAACTCACTTTATTTATTGAGTGAATTCCTAGATACTTTTTTAGACCTCTTATCTTGTTTAGTACAATCACCTCCTTAAAGCCTCTGTTCTTTGTAACGGTGGCTTTTTTAATTGTGTGTACCCTACTATTTTTTTCTTAGTAATTAAAAATTGTAAAATAGGATTATTTAATAAAGGCCATGTTTTGAGAACTGATACAGAGCAAGCCATCCCGATCCTGCTCTTACTTTTTGCTCTTCAATTTTGCGAGAAGATAATTGGCTTTATCTTACCTTTATACTTTTTTCACCAATGCCTCTTTTACGTTTCATCCTCATTAAAATCGGACTTAAATAATGTTATTAAAAACAAATTCTATTTTTGATTGAAAGAAGTATTCAATAAAAAATAGCTTAAGCAAGAAAATTTAGTTTAAATAAAGACTATCCATCATTCAATGTGAGTTATTATTAGAAAAATAACCGAGGAACTGGTCGACGAGATATCTCCTCTTTATTATTATGGTGCTCCTTAAACCTTTCAGTGTACTCTTTTCTTTGATAAAGTTTATCCATCTCGTTAACCATCTTTTCAAACTGGCTTCTGCTTAACTTTCCTTCTGCATAAAGCATACAAGCGTAAGCATACGCAAGGGCTGAAGTATCAATATTCACTGTAACATCAACATCTGAGTTACCACTTTTGTTGACACGTGATATACTTCTAATCAATTGATCTTCTTGCATAACTTGAACCTCCTTGAGAAAAAAGAAGGGACATAAGCGCATGTTAGTACTCTAACGTCCCTTCTAAAAAATATTAAGAACGTTTTCTACGACGATCACTTTCATTCCTCTGATCTTGATCTTGGGTTTGTTTTTGATCAGCCTCAGCATCTGCAAATGCTCTGTTACGACTTTTTGAGAGAGATTCAGCGTCTACATGAACATCTACATTCACATGTGCATTTCCGCTTTTATCAACACTAGCTTTTGCATCGTTTTCATTGAAGTTTTTATCCTTTAAGAAATTCTCGTTCTCACTCTTTGAACGGCTGCGGCTCTCATTCTTTATATCATTCTCGCTATCCACTCTTACATTTACTTCCTCATCATCTCTTCTGCCACCGTAACTCAACTTAGTCACCCCCTTTTTAATCTTATCTTATGTTTATTATTCGTATTAACATAGGTAAGCTTCACTAAATGGGTCATTTCAAACGAATGCTGTTATACATCCGCATAGCAAGGACGGCAAAGCAGATGATTAAGAAAAGAACACCTAAAATACCCAGCGCGATATACGGTAAAAATATCCGTTATTTTGTTTGATTACTCAGCACAACAAGATAATTTCGAAACATCCTTATTGAAAGTTAGACTTGCTAATTTTAACCCTTCCGCCATTGTAAGATACGGAGCAAGCGTCTCTTGAAGATCCTCTGCCGTTCACTTAAATTTGACAGCTAATGTCGCTGCATAAATCACGTCACCCGCATTCTCTGCAACTACATGAGCCCCGATGATTTCCCTATTTTCACCATCCATTACGAGTTTAAACACCCCAGTCGTTTGATGATTAGCTAAAGCTCTAGGTACTGACTCTAATGGTAATACGGATGTTTTTACTTTATAACCTTCTTCTTTCGCTTGTTTCTCTGTTAAACCCACAGAACCCACAGAAGGGTGAGTAAAAGTAACAGCTGGAACGGTTCGCAAATCGTGTGCTTTTTTTACTTCCCTTACCACATTGTGTCCTACGATCTTTCCTTGATGAGCTGCTACATAAACAAATTGCGGTCCTAGTGTTGCATCACCGGCTGCGTAAATGTGAGAGACGTTGGTTTCTAGATAGTCATTTGTTATGATTTCTCCATCCTTACCTACTTTCACACCAGCTTCTTCAAGATGAAGAGATGCAGTATTGGGGTTTCGGCCAATTGCTACTAGAAGTTGATCCCCTTCCACCACTTGTTCTTTTCCATTAACACGTATATGCACTTGTTTCTGATCTCCGTTTTGAACAACTTTTTGGTATTCTATACCTTTTATGAATCCAATCCCTTCTTCCGTAAGAGCGTTCTCAACAGCTTCAGATACTTCTGGATCGTATTTACTTAATAAGCGATTAGTCCTTTGCATGAGGGTCACTTCTGCCCCCAAATCATGAAGCATTTGCCCCAACTCCAATGCAATATATCCCGAGCCAATAATAACGAGATGTTTAGGGACTGCAGTTACATTCAGTGCAGAGGTGCTTGTCAGGTAATCGTCATCATTTAATCCTGGAATGTCAGGAATTAGTGGGGAAGCCCCTGTTGCAATCAAAAAATGGGTAGCGGTAATGCGTTGGCCATCTACCATAATCGTATAGTCATCCTTGAATCTCGCTTCACTTTGTATTTATGGTAAAGCATCTTAAAGTTCATGTTAATTTACCAATGAATATAGTTGATATCCCATATAAATAGTCATAACCCATATAATAAGTGCGGAAACTTGGTTCATATGTTTTAATAACTTACCATTTTTATCAAATTGGCCAATCTTTCTGCCAGAAATCGCTAAGGAAAAGAACCAGATCCAAGAAATCATCATACAAGCCACGGTAAACACCCATTTATCATAGCCTGTATAAACCAATGAACTAGTCCCAATAACTCCTATAGTATCCATAATAGCATGAGGATTAAATAATGAGACAGAAGCAGCAAATGTAACCTGACGACGTGCAGAAAAACGATTTTGCACTTGATTAGCGTTTTTTTCGGGTGTGTTTTTCCACATAATCCAACCCATATAGGCTAAGAAAAAGAATCCAACTAAAAATAATAAAACTTTTAACCATTCAAAACTTAAAACAACCATGGATACCCCTGCCACAGCCAAATAAATCAGTATGGTATCACAAACCCCCGCAGTAATAACCGCAGGTAAAGAATTGGTGAATTTTTTTTGTGTTGCTCCTTGATTAAATATAAATACATTTTGGACACCTAAAGGTAATATTAATCCAAATGCCAATATCACTCCATGAAATAAGGCTTCCACTATGATTCCCCCCTCTTCTCATCTAGAATAGCGAAAGATGACCAATATGTCTCCAACCAATTGGATGGAAATTCACCCAACCATTTTGTTATAATTAAAAAAAATGATTGGAGATAGCCTATGTCTGAATTAGAGTGGAAGCCACAAAAAAATTCTTCCGTTCCTTTACATCAGCAAATATCTGATTTTATGAAAAAGAAAATAATGAATGGCGAATGGACAATAGGTACTAAAATACCACCACAAAGAAATTTAGCAAATCTATTTCAAGTAAATCGCAGTACAATTGTAATTGTACTTGAAGAACTGGCTGCCGACGGACTAATTGAATCTAAGGTTGGGAGCGGTACTAGGGTGACTAACAATACATGGAGTCTACTTGCTTCAACTCCTCCTCCAGATTGGTTTAGTTATGTTAAATCCTGTATTCATAAACCAAATATATCAATCATCCAAGAAATTAATAAAGCCGAGGAAGACTCTACTATGATTAGGCTTGGAACAGGAGAACTTTCACCAGACTTATTACCCAACAAAATAATGGGACAAACACTACAAATAGATGATGAACAGTCTTTATCGCTTGGATACATGGAGCCTAAAGGAAGTCTATCTTTGCGTAAAACGGTTAGGGCATATTTAAGAACAAAAGGAATCGAAGCATCACCTGAATCGATCTTAATTGTTTCAGGAGGACTGCAAGCACTGCAATTGATATCGCTTGGATTACTAAATAGAGGGTCAACTATTCTTCATGAAACACCTTCATATTTGAACTCCGTACATGTATTCCAATCGTCTGAAATGAATTTATTAGGTATATCAATGGATAAAGAAGGAATTAAATGTGACTCAATAGGACGTTTGAAGCGACAACATCATGCGTCTTTGCTCTATACGATACCTACTTTCCACAATCCAACAGGCACATTAATGTCTGAAAGAAGGCGAATGGAATTAATAGATGTCTGCCAGAAGGCATCTATTCCTATTATTGAAGATGATGTTTATGGAGACTTATGGATTGAAAACCCTCCCCCAAAACCTCTAAAAGCAAATGATACTCAAGGGAATGTCTTATATATAGGGAGCGTATCGAAAACACTAAGTCCCGGACTACGAATAGGTTGGATTGTCGGCCCTGAACCTGTCATAAATCGTTTAGCAGATATAAAAATGCAAACAGATTATGGTTCAAGTTCCTTATCACAATATGCTGTAGAAAAATGGCTGGCTAGTGGATTATACTCTGATTTCTTAAAGGAAATAAGAGAGGAGTTAAAGTATAGAAGGGATTTTACCATTAAAATCTTAAACGAATATTTTTCAAAAATTGCTACGTGGAGTATTCCAAAAGGTGGCTTTTATATATGGCTTAGGCTGGAATCAGATATTTCAACTAAGAAATTATTTGATCTAGCACTCAGAGAACATATCTTATTAAATCCGGGAATGGTATATGATAAAAATTATTTTAACCATCTTCGGTTATCGTACTCTTTTGCCTCATTAGAGCAATTAGAAGAAGGGTTAATTAGATTATCACAACTAATAAAAACTCTTTCGTAAAAAAATTGAGGTTACGGTACCCTTGTTTTTATTATATTTTTTCTAACATTTCCTTTTCTAAGGTTACTTCTATTCTCTGCTTTACCACTATTTGTGATACGGTTCTCCCTGGATTAAATCAAATCCATAGTCATTAATTAAATCCATATATTTTTCTTGCCGCAGTTGTTTTACGAGGTCATCCTTTTGATCTTTTAGCTGAGCTAGATCTGGATCGTCTGTTTGGATACGTAAGCCTTCAAATGGATGATCGCTCGCTTTTTGGTTGATCTCACTTGCTCTTAACAACGTTTTGGAAGGTACACAGCCGATATTGACACACGTACCACCAATCGTACCTTTTTCAACCATGGCTACTGTCGATCGCGGCAGAAAATGCAGCCCCTCCGGATCCAATAACCACGAAATCGTAATCCACATCACTAGTGTTGCATAAAACCATATAATTATAGTTTGAATATTCTGTCTATATATCACTCTGGTAAATGAGCTAAAAAGACAATCCTAAGCGAGAAGTGGCACTGTCTATTTGGTAAAATTATACATTTACTACTCGAGCAACATCGACTTGTACACGTTTACGGACTCCCTCTTTGCTCAATGAATCCGAACCATACTCTTGCTGGTCTCCACATGGTTGCCTTGAGCCATCGGGTAATCCGTAATAATGTTGGTTTTCCTTTGGCTTCGAGTTGAACGAGTACATTCAGGCAATACGTAATTAATGCAAGGAAAATTTGATTGTGTACAGCTTGTTCGCTGTATCCAAAAAACGTTTTTATTTCGACGTGCTGCTTTAACCATTTGAAAAATAACTCTATTGCCCATCTCGAACGGTACAGGTCGCCTATTTCTTCCGCTTTTAAGTCAAAGCGATTTGTGATCAAATGTATTGGATTCCCTTTCGAATCGACTGTTTCAAGGATTCAAATACATTTTCGGTACGCTTTGGTGTTGTACCGATGTATGCCATTTTATCTGATGTAATGGGACTTCCTTTAGGTAAAGAAAAGGATTCAACCTCTCTTATGACGGCATTCTTTTTCAGTCTTGAGAGAAAAAAGATTCCTTCATCAAAGTACCGATCAAACCGTTCATAGTCGATATATCCACGATCAAACACATACATGGCATCTTTGTCATCAACGAGTATCTCCAGTTGATTCCGATCGTGTTCAACGGCATTGGTGATAACGGCTTTATCAGGATAGACCGTATCTTGATCGACAAAAACCAATCGAAGATGAAGTTTGACACCACCTTTGCTCTTTCGGAATGTAGCCCAGTTACAACGGGTGAGATTTAGCGGCATGGTGCTTGAATCAATAATTTTTAAAGGAAATGGTGATTGATGTTTGTTTGTTTTCATCTGAATCTGCCGGACTAATTCAAGAAAGACCATGGAAAACAGAGATGAATCTATAGCCCTGTTTTTGCGAGAAAGTTGTGAGACACTGATTGATTTGAGCCCCAGCTCTTTCTGTAAGTTTTCATCGGCTAGTTCTGCATTTAACGCATGAAGGCTTTCCACTTGTTTCAAGTGGGCATAGAGAAATAGTTTTGTAAAAGAGGACATTGATAATTTTTTCTTATATTTATCCAATCCATCTTTTTTTACTTGTTCATTAAAAAGTTTCATATTTATGGGTGCAACCCATTTACCAAATGAAGATAATCGTGTATTCTTGTCCATAGCTGATATCCTTTACGTTGGATTTGGACAGGAACCACCTGTACTTCCATTGTAAAGGATTTTTTTATGCGCTTATGAACCAAAAATTGAATATTGGGTGTATTTTGAATCTTGAATCAATATTAATGCAACACTAGTGAATCCATATCTAGCTTTTTGTCAGAAATCGGGGGGTCCTCGACGATAGTTTCGCTTCCTGGTGTATATCCTGATCGTTGGATCGATTCTTTTGCTTTTTTTAGATGTTCTTCCTTTATATTAAATTCAGCTTTTCCCCCGGGATAGTTAACATGCACAGCCTCTGCCCCATGATTTTGTAACACTTTTTTGACAGTTTGGCACAATGATCACATGTCATTCCATGAACAGGTAAATGATATTTCTTCATTATTATTCTTCCCCTTTCTCTTTAACAACATGGTTAGGTTTTATTATTCGTTTTGTTGCTCTTACTGTAATTCTTGTAATCCAATAAGGGATGAGCAAATAACGCAACTACCCAAACCCTAATTGAAAATAAGATGAGTAAATACGTTTTGTCACTCATTCTTATCTTTCTTCGTCTTGTAATCGTTCTATGATTGGACAGTTATACAATTCATCTTGGTTTGGACAACGAGCTTTCAATTCTTCTAACATTGTTTGACTTTTTTCAAATCCTTGACTTTACGAGTGATTTATTCTAATTTTTTGGAGGTGAATGCATACATGTCTTAACATCGACTAGTATCCTGATCGACTACTCCCAACAATTTGTTGATTTCCTTCAGACTGAAGTCTAATTCTTGTGTTTTTTTGATGAATTTTACTCGCTCCACCGTTTCGTCCGTGTAAATACGGTATCCAGATTCATTTCTCGGAGGTTCCGGGATCAACTGTTTCCTTTCATAGTAACGAATTGTCTCCTTGTTTACCCCACAAGCGTTTGCCAATTCACTGATTTGATAACCCATCTAATCACCTCTATCCATAATATAAACCCTGTACTTTAGTACAGGGCAACAGAAAAGTTTATTTTTTTATCTTATTCGATGAAAGTATAACCACAGATATAAGTCACAAATTTTTGGACCTAGATATTAGCTCTAAGATATGATCGTTTTGCTTTTTAATTTTTGAAAGATAATATAAAGCTCCTGCTAACATAATAATAATCACTAACATGAACATAAAGCCACCTATCCTTTCTTGAATGTTAAATGATGAGAAGAAACACTCCTGTTAATAGGAGGACAAGAGCTACAACCAATTTCATTAAAGACGGATCCATTTTCGCTTGTAGCCAGGGACCGATTTGACCACCTACTAACACCCCGGGGGCCGTGAACATAACAATTTTTCCTGTTGTTAACAATTCTTCAAAACCAGCCCCCCCTATTTCTATAAATATCCTGACTATCACAACGCCAATGACAGTCACTGATACGACAAAAATAGAAGTAGCTACCGCAACGGGAGTAGGAATCCTACAACGAACAAGAAATTGATATTCCAAGAGCTCCGCCAACCCGACAGCAACCATTCCAAAGAATGCGCCTCCAATTGACGTTAACATTTTGGCCAAAGACTTACTACAAATCGTATAATGATATCTCTTTCCATTGACATCTTCTATTACAGTTTCTTCCCTGTCGTTGCTATAGGTTAAAGGTATATCTTTAAATGAATGACTTTTATCCATGCGATAGGACAGGAATAATTGCCACCCCACAAAAATGATTCCGATAGCAAATATGATCATAAGAATATCCCCCGATATGTAAGAGGATAGAAAGACTCCTATGATGGAAGCAGGAATTGAAAAAAAACAGGAGTTTTTTACCAAAAGAAAAGTCAATCAGCCGTTTTCTGACATAACCTACTAATCCTGACATAAATCCAAATAATTCTGTCAGCAAACCTGCTCCGATAGCAGTATAAGGATCCACCTTTAACACTAAAACGAATAGAGGAGAAAAAAATACAGCCCCTCCAATGCCAGATGACATGGCAACCGTTGCGATTAAAATAGAAATTGGAAACAGATACCAATATTGAAGGAGTTCAGACATTATCCTTTCACATTTTCGGTCTTTTCTTTAAACTTTGTTTATTGAACGCATCAAATATAAGATAAATCATGTACCATAGTACAGGGTCAACCATCTAGACGAAGATCATTTAAATTCGAGCTTTCCAGCATCTGGAGCTATCACTGTCACATGACAAGTCTGTTGAAGCGGAAGGAGATTCACTCGTATCCAGACCACAATCGATGTCTAACACATATCATTCAGCTTTACCAATCATTTTTTTCTATCCATTCATTATTCCATCCCTTAGCGAAACAAACGGGAAACTATTTTCCCAATTTGCTTCACCTCTTTCACCGCAAAAAGGGGCTGTCCCAAAACCCCTAAAATAAAATCTCCACCGGAGTCATCTTTTAGATGGGACCGGTGGAGATTTTTCATGCTCCGATGGAGATATGTGTCTTTTGGCGGCGTTTTGCCGCCGCCACT
>NZ_JBHFQG010000022.1:0-57068 GCF_041949975.1 Alteribacillus sp. JSM 102045
ACGGCTCTTTCTACTTTACGGAGGTTTCCTCTTCCACAGGACATTGTCCGGATGACACCGGAAACGATCGTCGAGGAATGGAAACAGTACTCCAAAAGACCGGAAGGCCTGAAACGGGCCAAAAAGCTCCATAAATCTGCAGAACGCAGTATCGGCATTACAGTTGGATTGGCATTTGCCAGGCAGGAACTGAAGGCGTTACTAGAACAGTATGACCTCTATTCCCGA
This sequence comes from Alteribacillus sp. JSM 102045, assembly GCF_041949975.1. Classification (NCBI taxonomy): domain Bacteria; kingdom Bacillati; phylum Bacillota; class Bacilli; order Caryophanales; family Bacillaceae; genus Alteribacillus; species Alteribacillus sp. JSM 102045. The sequence continues at coordinate 229 of NZ_JBHFQG010000022.1, forward strand.
CAGATAGAAAATTTGGAATCGCAACTGTCCGAACAAGTCGACAATCTCCCTGGCGCCGAACAAATGAGGGATATCAAAGGACTTAGTAACATGACGATTGCAGCCATCTTTGCCGAAATAGGGGATATTCACCAGTACCGTCATCCAAAACAGCTGATCAGCCTGGCCGGTCTAGACTTTAAAGAGAACAGCTTAGGTTTACACAAGGGACAAACAACCATTAGTAAACGAGGACGAAGACGATTACGCCGTATTTATTTTTAGCGATTCGTCCCCTCGTCGCTCACAATGACACGTTCCGCGCCCTTCATGACGAGCTGACCCAACGTTCTGACCGCCCGTTGAAAAAGACACAGTCTCTGGTAGCCCTGTGTGGAAAACTTTTCAAAGTATTGTTTGTGATCGGTCAGCGAGAATGTGAGTTAGCGACCATGTGCCAAGTGGGTGATATAGACGCACGGTCATACAATTTTTTCCAAATACGCCCTTTTGGAATAATTGGACGGCATCCCCGCTGGAATAATTTGTATTAAGAAACAGTATCTGTATTCAGTGAGTGGGAACACATAAATCTATTGAAATCGATAGGTGAGAAATTCCAAGAAAACAAGAGTATATGAAAGAATAATTAATTACAAAGAGGGAGGTGTTTTCAATAGAACTGTTGCCTATTACATTAAAATTGGTTATAGGGTTTTTTGTACTATTTCTTTTGATTAAAATGTAGGCAGGAAGATTATAAATCCAATTACACCGTTTTACTTTTATTGCAGCTGAAGTATTAAGTGAATTATTAGGTAACGCTGTTTATGAAGATACTCCCATTTACTATATTTTTTATAAACTATGATTTTGTGGGGAGGGTTATTATTTCTAGTAGAATACTTATCACAAAAATCTTTGCCGTTCCGGAACACGTTTGACGGTAAACCTTCTCTGATTATTCGAAATGGAAAAATTGATTTCGAGGAACTGAAGCATAACCGCATGAATATCAATCAATTGCAAAGTTTGCTTCGGCAAAGTGAAGTTTTTCTATACAGGAAGTAGCCTATGCTTTTTTAGAAAATGATACTATAAGCATATGAAAAAAGTCACCTTACCAAAAGACAACCTTGCAGGATTTCAAAGTCCCTCCGCAATCCGTTCGCCTGCCAGTCACGTTGGTAAGAGACAGGAAATTAATCCAAAAAAACTTGGAAGAAATTAAAACAAATAAACAATGGCTTATCAATCAATTAAGAGTACAGGGAGCAGATAAGATAGAAAATGTTCTTTTTGCGGAGTGGTTAGAAAACGACGGGTTGTTCGTCATTCCTTATGAGCAAATTTCCGCAAAACAAAAATTATATTAGAATAATTAAATATCACCTTCATTTTTAATAGTTTTTCATTTTTGAAAAAAAGTCTTGTAAAAAATCAAAAAATAAACTTTCCGTTGGAAGCAGCTGTCGTTCTTTAGGTACAATAACTCCGATTGTACGTGTAACCTTCGGTTCTAGAATAGGTTTTTTTACTGTAAATCGCGGCGTCGTATCTACAAGGGTAACTTCAGGGATTAATGCAATACCGAGCCCTGCCGATACGAGTCCTTTTAGTGCATCTACATCGTCGCCTTCAAAAGCAATTTCTGGTTGAAAACCCTGGGCTAAGCAAGCATCTATGACTAATTCACGAAAATACATCCCTTCAGGAAGTAATATAAACGGTTCCTCTTTTAATTGAGTCAAATGAAGAGCCTCCTCTTCAGCCAAACGATGATTCTTTGGCAAAAGCGCAATAACATTTTCTGTAAATAACGTATACCCTTCCACTTTTTTATCACCTTTGGGCACCGGTGCAAGAAGTCCCATATTATATTCACCGTTAGCGACTTCTTCAATAACGTCATAATATATGTTTTGTTTTAGCTGAAATCTGGCATCAGGATATTGCTCCCGAAAAGAAGAGATAGCTGTGGGCAGTGTGTAAGCAGCCATACTTATTGGATATGTAATTCGAATGGTACCTCTTGCTGGGTCTAAATGCTCTCTTACTTCCCTCTTTGCATTTTCAAGCATTTTCATCGCTTGAGTAGAACTTTCTAAAAACATCCTGCCCATTGGAGTTAAACGGACCCTGCGTCCCTGTCTCACAAACAGATCTACTCCAAGCTCCGACTCCAGATTATATATTTGACGGCTTACTGCAGATTGTGCGACATGTAAATTCTCAGCTGCCTCCGTCATGTGTTCCCGATTGGCAACTTCCATGAAGTATCTTAATTGTCTTAATTCCATATTTATTCCCTCCTTTAATTCATCTCAATTCGATATCATTGCTATCTGTAATTAATATTGATTAGATGATTGACTACATAATAAAATACACGTAAATCAAACATTTAACAAACTACAACCTTTATAACTCAAGGAAATTGTCATTTTAACAGTAGATCAAACTAAATAGAAGAAATATTAAAAACTTTCAAAAAGGTGATAGAAGATGACTGAACTCAATTGGAAAAAGTGGCAAAAAGAAGTTCTCCATGAAGAGTATGTAAAACCAGCGATGTCCGAGACGAACAGAAAGAAAAGAATGCAAGAAGTGAATAAAAAATATGGTTTTAGATCCTTGTCTGCACCATATTCAGCTTTACGAATGTCTAAATAATTACTCTTCACAATCCTAGACCTTTTCATTTATTCATCTCATAACCGCATGAAACTCATCTATATTTTATATTGTTTCTTCTTAGCTAATAATTATAAAATATTTCATAACAATAAATTTAAATCATTATTTTGTATGCTTTTTGGTTACGTTATGAGTGGATAAATAAAAGTACGGAGGGATAGGAGAGATTATGCCAACTGTAGTGAATAAAGCAAAAACAAATAAAGAGACAGCCGAAAATTACATAAGTCAAGTGTTTGAAATGATTAAAAAAAGAAACCCAAATGAAATTGAGTTTCACCAAGCTGTCAAAGAAATATTTGACTCCCTAGTACCAGTATTTGAAAAACACTCAACATATATGGAACATAGTATTCTTGAAAGAATTTCAGAGCCTGAAAGAGTAATTTCTTTTCGGGTGCCCTGGGTGGATGATGAAGGAAAAGTAAGAGTTAACCGTGGTTTTCGTGTCCAATTCAACAGTACGATCGGTCCTTATAAAGGTGGCTTAAGGTTTCATCCTTCTGTCAATGCAAGTATAATTAAATTTCTAGGATTTGAACAAATTTTCAAGAATTCGCTAACCGGCCTCCCTATCGGCGGAGGAAAAGGTGGTGCTGATTTTGATCCAAAAGGTAAATCAGACGGTGAAGTGATGAGGTTTACACAAAGTTTTATGACCGAGCTTTCTAAACATATCGGACCTGATATTGATGTTCCGGCTGGTGATATAGGAGTAGGTTCAAGAGAAATTGGTTATATGTTTGGGCAGTATAAAAAGGTTAAAAGGGGCTATGAGGCCGGGATTTTAACTGGAAAAGGAATCGGTTATGGCGGAAGTTTAACACGAACGGAAGCAACGGGATATGGAACTGTCTACTTTGTAGAGGAAATGTTAAAAGATAAAGGCCTTAGCTTTAACGGCAGAACAGTTGTCGTATCTGGTTCTGGAAACGTTTCAATCTACGCTATGGAAAAGGCGGCCCATCTAGGCGCAACGGTGGTAGCTTGCAGTGATTCCAATGGTTATATTTTTGACAAAAATGGAATCAACGTTGAAACCGTTAGACGACTAAAAGAAATTGAACGCAAAAGAATTTCAGAATATGTTAAAGAACATCCAAGTGCAGAATATCATGAAGGATGCTCTGACATTTGGTTAACGCCTTGTGATATTGCCCTCCCATGCGCTACTCAGAATGAGATTGATGAAAAGGCGGCAAAGATATTAATTGCAAACGGTGTGAAAGCTGTAGGAGAAGGAGCAAATATGCCATCAACATTACGGGCTGTCGAAGCCTTCCAGCAAAATGAAGTCCTCTTTGGCCCGGCCAAAGCTGTAAATGCTGGAGGTGTAGCTGTTTCTGCATTAGAAATGTCCCAAAACAGCATGAGACTTTCCTGGTCATTTGAAGAAGTAGATTCGAAGTTAAAGGAAATTATGACTAATATTTACCGTAACAGTGTAGAAGCTGCAGATAAATATGGACATCCCGACAACCTTGTGGTTGGAGCTAATATTGCAGGTTTTCTAAAAGTAGCCGATGCTATGATTGAGCAAGGAGTTATTTAAGAAGACAATCAATGAAGGAGTACCCTTATAAGGGTGCTCTTTTTTATATCAAAAAAATCAAAAAATTTTTCCTCTATTAAGGGAGGGTGGATGCTGCTTCGTGCCATAGCCGTTATTTCATCAAGTGTGTCTGCCATTATCTCTTCCATGCTTCCTATAACTTTTATATTATCCCATTTCTACTGAACGACTCCTTCCACTCTTTTTTCTACTCTTATTTAGTGCTTTTTTGATACACGGAATATTGACACATGTTTAAATGATTATATCGATTATCTATCGGGAACGGATTTACATAGTCCTGCCATATTATCAGGCGGAAGCCGTGTCATCCAGAAGGGTCTTATTTCTATAGAAAAGATGAGATTGTTTGGAATGTGGCTGATTATTATCCTTATTTTCATAATGCTTGTTTTTCTCCTTTTCGGTTTTTATCGTTTAGCTGTTTTATTAGGAATTGGTGTATGGGGAGCGGCAGCTTATTCTTTACCGCCGTTTCGATTAAGTTACCGTCCATTTGCAGGAGAATGGCTTTGTACCTTTCCATCCGTCTTTTTTCTTGGAATGGCCGGTACATGGTTATATTTGAGAGCCTGCCTGGCTGGGCCCTTCAAAATGCCGTTATCAATGCCTTAATATGTATTGCCTGGGTTATGGTCCATCATATTCCAGATGTAGAGACGGATAAAAATGCTTCCCCGAAGAAAAAAACGAGTGTTGTGTGGGCTGCAGACAAATATGGAAAAGGCTTTAGCCGTTTCCCCTGCGTTATTATATTACTTCCTAACCGCTGTATGTATTTTTGGCTTGGTACAGATCGGCTTTGGGCAGCACTTGGACTTTTGATTATAGTCATCACCTCTGTTTTCTTCATTATAAAAATGAAGGTTGAAAACCCTTTTCAAATATCTAAGATTGAGAAATTACTGCTTCTCTTCGCAATGATTAACGCTATTTGGATTGGTATATTCATATAATTTTCGGAAGGAGGAAGAATGAAAATGAAGGCTGTTATTTTTCACTTTGACGGAACATTGGCCAACACGCTGCCTGTAAATTACGCGGGATTTCAGCGAGTATTTAAAAAATTTGATCACAAAGATTTGTCCGAAAAAAGAAGTCAAAGAACTATTTGGACCGCCGGAGCCAGAGATTATTAAAGAACACCTTGAAAGTGATCAAGTAGATCAAGCTATAGAATTTTATTACCAGGAATATGAAGCTAATCATTCTCGTTTAGTAAATAGAAATAAAAGATATACTGGAAAATCAAGAAGAAGTTTTGAGACTTCTTTAGAACAACTTGAAATGAAGGATTTTTTTGACGTCATTATCACAGGAGATGACACTGAACGTGATAAACCAGAGTGTTTTAAAAGCTTTATCTAAATTAGATGTTTCCAGCAAGCAAGCTATGTATATTGGAGACAGTGGTGGTGATATTCATGCCGGCAGACGGGCAAATGTTACGACGGCTGGAGCAAAATGGCTGCCACAATATCAGAATGCTGAATATAAAGCCGAACCCGACGCTGTTTTCACCCATCCTTCTAAGCATTTAAACTTTCTACTAGAAAGCGTAATATGTAAAAGGGGGAGTACTAAGTCCCCTCCCTTCCATTCACCTTGCCCTTACTTCTCCTCTTTATTCAGATACTCGTTCGGAACTTCTCCTCCGTGAACGTTATAGTTTTTAAACTGGCTTAAGCGGCCATTTCGGTGCTCGCCGTGATTTTTATTTTCCTTAAACTGGTTGTCAGGTTTCTTTTCCTTGTCGGACATTTTCTGCTCCTTTCTTTCTCTGTATCATGGATGGTTAGTTTTTGAAGATGAAGGTTCATTTATTCGTACATAAGAAGGTTTAATTTTTCTCTGCTTAAGGAATACTTCCAATATTAGTTATTCCATAATAAAAGCGAAGGAGTGATATCATGAATCAAGCTCATGTGAAAGATAAAGTAGTGGAAATCATGGACCATCACAAAATCGGAGTACTGGCTACAGTGGAAAATAATAAACCCCACTCTCGCTATATGACTTTTTTAAATGACAATTTTACCCTTCACACCCCGACAAGCAAAGAGACTCACAAAGCTGAAGAAATTGAAAAAAATCCAAATGTTCATATTCTTCTCGGTTATGACGGAGAAGGATTGGGTGATGCATATGTGGAAGTAGCTGGAACAGCATCGATTCGTGAAGATAAGCAGCTGAAAGAAAAGATTTGGAATGAAAAAATGGACAAATGGCTAAATGGTCCTGATGACCCTGGTTATGTGGTCCTCGAAATCAAACCAGAAAGTATTCGTTTAATGAATAAAAAAGGAGAGCCTCCTCAGGATTTAGATTTTTCATAAATAATGAAGCCTCCTTCCCATCATTTGGGTAAGGAGGCTTATTGGTTTAGGCCATCACTTTGCACATATCATTAGTAAACGCGACAGGATCCTCTACCGGGAGTCCTTCAATAAGAAGAGCCTGATTATATAAAAGGTTTGTATAAAGCTTTAGTTTTTCTTTATCATTGTCGTACGCTTTCTTTAAGGATTGGTAAACATCATGATTTATATTAATTTCTAATATTTTATCTGCTTTAATATTTTGGTTGTCAGGCATTTGCTGAAGAATCTTTTCCATCTCGATAGAGACTTCTCCATCAGCTGCTAAGCAGACTGGATGTGTTTTCAGCCGTTTAGAGGCGCGGACATCTTTAATTTTATCGGATAGAAGATTTTTAATTTCATCAAAGAGTTCTTTGTTTTCTTTCTCTTCTGTTTCTTCTTTTTCTTGCTCTTCTTCAGACTCAATTCCTAAGTCACTGCTTGCTACAGATTTAAATGGTTTATCGTCATAGCTCATTAATGTTTTAATAGCAAATTCATCTATATCTTCAGTGAAGTATAAGATCTCATATCCTTTATCTAATAACCTTTCTGTTTGCGGAAGTTTTTCGATTCTATCGTATGAATCACCGGTAGCATAATAGATATACTTTTGGTCTTCTGGCATTCTTGATACATACTCAGATAAAGTAATCAATTTCTTTTCTTTAGAAGAATAGAACAGCAGCAGGTCCTTTAAATCGTCTTTATGGCTGCCAAAATCCATATGCACTCCGAATTTTAATTGACGGCCAAAGGATTGATAAAATTTTTCATATTTTTCGCGTTCTTCTTTTAAAAGCGTTTGAAGCTGGCTCTTTATTTTATTCTTAATGTTTTTGGCGATCAATTTTAACTGGCGGTCATGCTGAAGCATTTCTCGGGAAATATTCAATGATAAATCTTCTGAATCAACAATCCCTTTTACAAAGCTGAAGTAGTCTGGAAGCAGATCAGCGCATTTTTCCATAATCAATACACCGTTGGAATAAAGTTCGAGCCCTTTTTCGTATTCTTTTGTATAGTAATCAAACGGCGTCGTTTCCGGAATATACAAAATCGCTTGATAGCGAACTGCGCCGTCTACACTTAGATGAATATGTTTTAAAGGTTTATCAAACCCATAATGTTTCTCATTATAAAATGCTTCATAATCCTCTGTGGTTAATTCATTTTTATTTTTTCTCCAGATTGGCACCATGCTGTTTATGGTTTGTTCTTCTTGTACGTCTTCAAATTCCTTTTCATTTTCTTCTTTTGGCTTTTGTATCGTAACATCCATCTTTATTGGGTAACGAATAAAATCAGAGTATTTTTTTATAATGGATTTTAAGCGGTGTTCTTCTAAAAAGTCATCATAATTTTCATCTTCTGTGTTTTCCCGCAGTGTAATAATGACTTCTGTGCCGGTTGATGATTTTTCTGCAGGTTCAATCGTATAACCGTCAGCACCGTTGGATTCCCATTTGTAGGCCTGGCCGCTGTCTGCTGATTTCGTGTAGACGGTTACTACATCCGCCACCATAAAAGAAGAATAGAAACCAACACCAAATTGGCCGATAATATCATGGCCGTCTTTTATTTCGTTTTCATTTTTGAAAGCTAGTGAGCCGCTTTTCGCAATAGTTCCGAGGTTGGATTCCAATTCCTCTTCGGTCATACCGATCCCTGTGTCTTCAATGGTTAACGTCCGATTATCCTTCTCTGCACTCACCTTTATGTAATAATCATCTTTGTTGAACGTTAGTGAGTCATCTGTTAAAGCCTTATAGTACATTTTATCAATCGCATCACTTGCGTTTGAAATTAATTCCCGCAGAAAAATTTCCTTCTGTGAATATATAGAGTTAATCATCATTTCTAACAACCGTTTCGATTCTGCTTGAAACTGCTTTGTTGCCATCATAATGTCTCCTTTCTGCTTAATAGTTACTATTTTCCAATTAGCACTCACACATACTGAGTGCTAATCTGCCTACTTATATTTTACATGCCGCTTTTTTGGTGTCAATATCTTTCAAATTATCCCTCGAACTTTTCTTTTGAATAAACTAATATCTAAATTTAAATGGTCTGTTTTTCCTTTCCTTTCTATATTTATATATAAGGGGGAGAAGAATGGGCAGAAACTTTCGTTTTCATAATTTATCCAAAAAGAACATGACATTTGCAAATGTATATCATCATATAGAAGCTTTCATAAAGCAAAACCCAAAAGCACAATATCGTCTAATGATCGGCACCGATTCACAGGTACACCCTAAAACTACCAGATTTGTAACTGGCATCGTGATCCGTCGTGAAGGACATGGAGTATGGGCTTGTTTAAAAAAGTATGAAGTAAAAAGACGAGTAGAGCATTTGCATGAAAAGGTTTCAATGGAGACCTATTTAACAGAAGAAGTCGCTCAGCTGTTTACGCCCGCAAAAAAACAACAGTTATTTAAGATCGTGCTGCCTTATATCGATGAAGGAAGTTCATTTGTCTTTGAGGGGCATCTGGATGTCGGCAAAGGAAAACGAAACAAAACGAAAATTTACGTAGAAGAAATGATAGCGCGTCTCGAGGTGCACGGAATGAGGACACGAGTTAAACCAGATTCTTTTGTTGCTTCAAGTTATGCCAATCGTTACACCAAATAATCACTTCCATACTCCCTTTTAGAATTAATTGGAAATCGATTGTATGTTGACACGGTTTATAGAGATATTTACAATATAAAACAATATTTAAATAAAATAATTTTTTACCGCTCGTATAATATTGGAAATATGGTCCAAAAGTTTCTACCAAACTACCGTAAATAGTTTGACTACTAGGGGGAATCTGCCTATAAATGTGGTATATAGTCTGATGGCTGACTTCCCCTTCTATGTCAAACTCCAGGGTAACCTGGGTTTTTTTTATACTGTTAAAGTATAACTCAATTAAGGGGGAACGAGTTATGACGATAGATAAAGAAGTTTTAACCAAACGCATAAATGTGGCAAGCAACCGTATACCGGCAGATATTGTAGTTAAAAACGGAAGAATTATAGATGTATTTAACAGGGAGATCATTCACGGGGACATTGCAATTGCCGATGGATATATCGTTGGGATTGGTGACTTTGAAGGAAAAGAAGTTATTGATGCAGATAACCGGTATGTGTGCCCTTCTTTTATAGATGGACATGTTCATATTGAATCATCTATGGTCACGCCATCTGAATTTGCAAAAGCTGTGATTCCGCACGGTGTCACAACCGTCATTACCGACCCTCATGAAATTGCAAATGTGGCGGGAAAAGAAGGCATTCAGTTTATGATAGATGACTCTGAAAATGTACCAATGGATATACGAATCATGCTTCCATCCTGTGTTCCGGCGACTCCATTTGAAAATAATGGAGCACAGTTAAACGCCGAAGATTTACAGACATTTTTTAGTCATAAACGTGTACTCGGCCTGGCTGAAGTTATGGATTATCCTTCGGTCTTAAATAATGAAGATACTATGATTGATAAACTAGTTACTACCTCTAAATACAGCAATTTTATAGATGGACACGCCGCCGGGCTCAATTCTGAAGAACTAAATGTATATGCTGCAGCCGGTATCGGTACAGATCATGAATGTAACACAGCTTCTCAAGCACTAGAGCGGTTACAGCGCGGAATGTACGTTCTTATTAGGGAAGGATCGGCAGCAAAAGACCTCACATCTATCCTTCCGCTGGTGAATGATAAAAATGCCCGACGTTTTCTTTTTTGCACAGATGATAAACATTTAGACGATTTGGTGGAAAAAGGAAGCATTGATCATAATGTACGGCTGGCCATTAAAGAAGGACTTGACCCATTATTGGCTATTCAGATGGCTTCTCTGAACGCTGCCGAGTGTTATGGATTAAAAAACAAAGGTGCTATTGCCCCGGGATATGCTGCTGACTTTCTACTTTTAGACAACTTAGATGCTATATCCATTAGTGCAGTATACACATCAGGGAAGCTTACTGCCGAAGATGGAAAGTATGTTGGGGAGAAAATCGAATCCGTTCAGCCTTCTGCTGAACTAACAAATACCATTCATGTACCAGACCTGAAAGAAGAGGATTTAGACATCCCCATTAGTGGAGAGAGCGCTCATATTATAGGTGTGTCACCAAATAGCATTGTCACGAACAAATTAGTGGAAAAAGTACAAACGGAAAATGGAGTTTTCGTCCCTTCCGCATCCCTCGATCAAATGAAGTTAGCTGTTATCGAAAGACATTCAAGAACAGGAAATATTGGCTTAGGGATCGTAAAAGGGCTGGAAATAAAAGAAGGAGCGATAGCATCTACTGTAGCGCACGATTCTCATAACCTCGTGACAGCTGGAGCAAATGATCAAGACGTGATAACAGCTATAAATACGATTAAAAGCATGAATGGCGGATTGGCTGTCGTAAAAAACGAGAAAGTTATTGCAGCTCTTTCCTTAAACGTTGCGGGGTTAATCTCTGACAAAGACAGTGAAACGGTCTGCAAGTCTCTTCACCTATTAAATACTGCACTGTCGGAAATTGGATGCTCTCAAACATTCAATCCCTTTTTAACCTTGGCATTTTTAACATTACCGGTTATTCCAGCGCTAAAATTGACAGATAAAGGCTTATTTAATGTAGAGATGTTTAGCCATATATCTGTTGACCCGTCCGTCCTCTATCGGTAAAGAAAAAATTTCAGATTGGGGTTGAATTGAAAATAAATTTCCGTAACGTATTTAACTATTTTTCAATGCATTATTGGCAAAAACATCTATGGAGGGTACGGAAAAATGAACATTTTATCTTTTGGGAAGAAAATGCTGTCCATTGTAATCCTGGGGCTTATTTTGTCAGGCTGCGGACAAGATACAGGACAAGCTGAAAGTGAAGAAACTGGGGAAACAGAAAGTAAACAAGAGGAAGAAACAGTTGGAATTATTGGGCCGATGGAAGTTGAAATCGACATTTTGCGCTCCAATATGGAAGTGGAAAATGAAGAAGACATTGCCGGCATGACTTTTTATGAAGGAACATTAAAAGGAGAAAATATTGTTCTTGTGCAATCAGGTATCGGGAAAGTGAACGCTTCTGTGGCAGCGCAGATTCTTATCAGTGAATTCAATGTAGATGCATTGATTAATTCAGGAGTAGCTGGGAGCATTCATCCTGATGTAGGTCTTGGAGATATTGTTATTTCTACCCAAACGGTGCACCATGATATGGATGAAACAGCTAAGGATTATGAGCCGGGTCAAATTCCAGATATGGACGTACTGTACTTTAAAGCAGATGAAGAACTGATTTCTCTTGCAAAAGACGGAACAGAAGGTTTACCAGACTATGTAGATGTGTTTACAGAAACAGTAGCTACAGGAGATCAATTTATTGATAGCGAAGAAAAGTCCGAGTGGATTAATGAAACATTTGACGCGTATGTAGTTGAAATGGAAGGTGCTGCAGTAGGTCAAATTGCCTATTTGAACGATATTCCTTACGTTGTCATTCGTTCTGCTTCCGATGATGCTGGGGAAGAAGCTGCAGAAATCCAGGAAAACTTCGTGGAAGAAGCAGCGCAAAATTCCAGTCACGTGATTGAGGAAATATTAGATAATATGTAATAAAGATTGTGAGCTGTCCAAAAGTGTGAACTGCACCCCATCTGTCCGTTATCAATGCATTTCCCTACCCGTGACATACTAGGCTCTGTTTCTGTTTACGTGAGGGAGGGGCATTAGCAGCGAGAGATCAGCTAAAAGGACTGGTGTGGATCGAAAAACGGTCCGGAAATATTTCAATGAATATGAAAACATAGGAAATCTTGAAGATAGATCACACAGGTGTGCTGATTCAGACAGGGTTGTCCACTATAAGAAGAGAAAATTATTATTTATGGATATAGATTCTCTCCCAGAATAAGTATCGTTTATAAGTCTTCTTGAGTTTTTTAATTAAGCGATAAAAAGCGTTTACTCACAATTCTATCTCAATACCGTTTCCGATAAACTCCGAAACGATACTCAGCACTATATCTCCCACAACTAGTTTCGCCTCAAGGATGTGATGCATAACATAATACCGTTCGTTTTTTGTCGGTTTCTTTATCGGTGTATTCCGTTTCAAGCAGTGATCGTAGTGCTTTTCAAAGCTAAGAAGCCCCGTCTCATCAACGCCTCCCCAATTTTTCCCCTTTATGACTATACTGATCAAAGCATCTCTCTTCCGAAGCGATTCTTTGATCATGTAGGTCCTGATCCCTTCAAGTTCCATCGGACCTGCCTAGATAAAAAATTATAATTGTATCATAGTAGGGTAATTCTTCCTGTGGCTCCAAACCTTCCTGGGTTTTCAATACATTCGTCTTTGTTCCATTATTGATGGTCAAAAAACATACTTCATCCGCCACAAGCATGATAGTTAAGTACATCACCGTTTTATAGGTGAAAGTTAAGTTATAAGTAAAGATTCCTCAAGAATTAAAAGTTGCCAAATTTAAGTTTATTACTTATTTGATCTGCAGTCTCTTTTATAGAACTAATAAAGTAATCAATTCTAGATTCATCAACTCTGACTAATGGGGCTGAGACTGATATTCCAGCTACAACTTCATTATCTCTATTGTCAAATATTGGAGCACTGACTGAAAATACACCAGAAACTAACTCTCCAAAACTTACAGCATAGCCTTTTTCTTTTATAGTATCCAATTCTTCCTGTAGCTTTTTTCTATTAACAATAGTTTTATCTGTTTCTGGTGTTAATTTAATCTCCTGAATATATTGTTCAATTCTATCAGGAGGAAGATAAGCTAACAACAACTTTGCAGACGCACCTATATATAAGGGAGACTTTTGACCAATATATGAAATAGTCATTAAAGCATGCTTGGCTTCTTCAAAAGCAATGCATTTTCGTTCGTTATTTTCAATAATATTTATATAGACGTTTTCACCTAATCTATCTCGTAAATCTTTTAAATATGGTTTGGCAGTTGTTAATAAATGGGAATGTTCTTCTACAAGTTTTCCTAAATAATATAATTCAATTCCCAATTTATACGTTTTTTTCTTATTATCTTTTTCAAGAAAACCATTTATTACTAATGTATTTAGGATCCTTTGAAGACTTGATTTAGAAAGATCAAGTTTATGGTGAAGTTCAGCCAAGGAAAATTCTTTCTCATCTCTTGAAAAGGACTTCAGAATCTGGATAGCTCTTGTAATTGTCTGCATTGATTTTTCCATGTTTACTCCCTCCTCTAACCGGTTTTATTCTGTTAATATCACTAGCATTGCATTTTTGCTTTTCTGACGTTAAACTAAAAAGGAAAGACCTAAGCAGGAGGTAACACTATTCATTTAGTAAGATTATACATTTAAGGTAGTGACGGGACGGACGATAAATGTTCCATCATGGTACCCTTTTGTTCTCCACTCTCAATAACCAAACTCGACAAGGCTCCCGAGCAGTTTTGAATATTCGGTGAATATATCACAATCCTTCACCGCGAGTGTAGCAGCATAAATAAATTATAACATAATAAACCTCTTTACTATTATGGTCTGCATTATGCATTCTTTTTCATTTGAAGTAAATAATCATTTATAAAATTTCTTAGTCCGTGTTGTTTAATTCTTTTTCTGTCTCCACTTAGGCAAATTTCAGACAGATTTCTTTTCGCCCATATACAATGTTATAAAAGCCATTTTCATAAAACCGCAAGTCAATTGTGTTATATATTCCCTTATTAATTCCATACGTTTTTCACATAATCTTGACAATGAAATATTTAGTAAATACAAGATATCTCTATTAATCCTGGGTTATTCTCTCTTTGTTTTTATAAATAAATTAAAATTACAGACAGCAATTAAAAGCTATTACTATGGATTTTGTCTTAAGAGCTTTTGCATAAATACAACTTCTTTACCCAAGTAGAACACTTCCTTAGTAATAATCAATGTTTTAGACCCAGTAATAGTACCTGAAATTATCAATAAATAACACCCCCTAAGTAAAAAAAACTTTAAGCAACATTAGTAATAACTACTGAATTAGTAATATTAATATCTTTCAATATTTGTTCAACGATAATTTTTTCCCATCCTTCAATCATAAACATATTTCTATTTTCTACATTCTGCCCTTTTGGATTGCTTAATTTTCTGTATATTAATACGCTGGTTCCATCTTGTGTAATCTTCTCTAATTTTTTTGGTTCAAGAGCTTCTCCAATGGAGTAACCAGAATCAATATAGACTGGCAGAGGCAATATATTCTTCTTTTTTGAATTTCCAACCATAACTATTAATTCACTGTCATCTATTTGGTTTAAATACGTTCTCGTTTTAACATCCCCATATTTGGTAGGAAGAGTGAAATCTGATTGACGTACAATTAGGCTCGTGTTTTTTAGTTGATATTCTGTTAAGTCTTTTATTGAAAGCATTTTTAGGTTTTGCTGAATTGATTTTTCTTTTAATTCTTTTAGATTAGCGATCCCCCCTTCATTGTTTAGCACTTCGCAAATAACACCGGATAAATAAGAACTACATAATTTAGCCAAATCAGTTGCAGCTTCCGATATGCTTACTTTCTCTACAAGCCCTCTTTCTCTGGAAATTATAGGAAAAATATGACCTGGTCTTATAAAATCATTGAGTGAAGTGCTTTTTTGAATTAACATTTTTATTGTTTCGCACCTTTCAAAAGCAGAAATACCTGTCGTGCAACTTTTAGAATCAATAGAAATCGTAAAGTTTTTATAGAGGTTCTCATTACTTTTTTCCATTTTTGGGAGAGCTAATTCTTCCGCCCGTTTTTTGGTTAAAACGATGGAAACTAAACCTTTAGCATGGGTAATCATTAAATTAATGTGATTAGGTGAGACATTTTGAGATAATAAATAGAAATAACCTATTTCTCGTCCATCGATACAATCATCAATAAGTAATATCATCTCTCCTCTTTTCAAAGCTAATATACAATCTTTTAGATTATTATACATAAAGACCCCCCATTATATTGCTAGCGTTGCATATAACTTAAAAATAATATATTTTAATAATTGCATCTATTTTCAATTTTAATTTAATGCAACGCTAGTGATAGTTATTGAATAGTTCTTCCTTCTGCCATTATATTAATCAGCCCATTCACCATTTTTTGGAAATTCATTAAAATCTTTTTCATCATGTGATAGATATATTGGTATACCTGCATTTTCAATCGTACGTAGTTTCATGTAAGAAGAGATGTGTGCTTCAGTACTCCAATCGTAAGGCATTGGGGCTGAATTCCGATAAGCTTCTTTAAGATGAGCAGTGTCTGCACCTAAACATACAAGACCTCGATTTTCCAATCTAACAATCATTGCTTGATGACCCGGAGAATGTCCCGGAGTGTTAATCAATTTAATCGTTCCATCATGAAATAAATCGATATCTCCATCGAGTTCAATAAAATTATATCCCCTTGTATCCTTATAATCATTCAGGCAATATACTATTTTAGTCCATTCATCTGGCCACCACGCATAACTCAATTCTCTTTTTTGAACAATGAAAGTGGCATTAGGAAAGTGACACATTCCACCTGCATGATCCAGATGCATATGTGATAAAACGACGTACTTTACATCGTCCAGTTTATACCCCAGTTTAATTAATTGGCGATCGATTGCATCTTCTCGTGTCATGACGCAACCAAACGCTTCACGCATTCCAGGACCCCAGTGTTTTTCTGCAGCTTCAGGATCAGCAACATTATAGTTAATCCCCGTATCAAAAAGGATTAACCCCTTTTTTGGATGTTCAATTATCCACACGCTTGATGGTGCAGATACTATTCCGCTTGCACCTGTCATAATTATACCCTTATCTAGTTTCAATGGGCCACAATCAACTACCGTCACTCGTAAACCTTTCCCCATATTCATACCTCCTACACTATTATTAGTTTTGAAATAAACCTGATATATAAACTTCACTAAATTTGGTTGGAAATCATTTCACTATAGTAAAAGCAAAAGATGTTAACAATATTACAGAGATAGGAGAGAGGAACTTTGTGTTTCTTTAGAATCAGCCCAGTTTGGCATTACCTGTGTTGCAAACATTTCGATATGGCGCATCATGTCTTCATGCGGAACTAATCCAGGATATTGCCACATTAGCAGATACTCAGGGTTGTGTTTTTTGACTAATTGTTCAATTTGACGATTTACGGTGTCTGGATTTCCTATAAATTCAAAGCCTCGATCACATAAATCTTTAAAATCGCCTTTTATTTTGCCAGTTTCCCCTTCTCTGCGTAGTGCCTCATTAAAGCCTAATTCACCAAACCAATGAGGCCAAACAAATCCATTTCCATTAGCAGCCAGTTCATGTGCACGTTCATCAGTATTAGCAACAAGAACATCACGGAAAACCCCTATACTATCCCCATGAGCAATATCACGGCCGACTTTTTTTGCCTCTTCGTGGTATGCATTAATTAATGTACTCATTGCTGTATCATCCGTGTTCAACATAAACGGGACAATATTTTCTGATGCACAGAAACGCCACGTACTTTCACTATGAGAAAATGGTTGCCAGACCTCTATATCTCGATTTTGATAAAGTTTAGGGGCAATCCCAACTTCTTTTATATAACCATTATCATCCATTCCTTTACCATAATCACCAACAGCACTATGATCAAATTTGAGGTTTTCAGGAGGGATACTCCAGTTTTCACCTTGATGTGAAAAAGTTTCTGAATTCCAAGCTTTTCTTATGATTTCGTAGTGTTCATTGAATAATTCTCTATTACGTCGGTCTGTTTCCGTCTTATCGGAGAATGTAGCTCCTACATCATAAACCTGACCAAGAACATCTGCCCACCTCTTCTGATAACCGCGGGCAATTCCAGCAATCGCTCGTCCATTTGTCATTTGATCTAGCATTGCTATGTCTTCCGCTAACCGAATAGGGTTGTGAAAAGGTAGTACATTTGCCAATTGAGCGACTTTAATGTTTTTTGTCTGCATACCCAAGTACAAACTTAACATTAGTGGGTTATTAGATACTTCTAAACCTTCAATATGAAAATGATGTTCAGTAAATGCCGCTGCATAATAACCAAGTTGATCAGCAGCCTTAACTTGCTCTGAAATCTGATAGAGCATATTTTGATAAGCTTGTGTATTTTGACCTGGAAGCATTCCAGACTCAATCTGTTGTCTAGTACCAACTGTAGGTAAATAAAATAATACGAATTTCATGATAAATCCCTCCAAATTTTAAATTATAGGTGCAAATACATTTCCCTTAAGTTATAAATGAAAGCGGATTCAAAAAACAGCGACATTTTATTGGTTTATTCTAAATAACGGGCTACTATCCCCCCTCCCTGAAGTGAAAATGAAGAAATTCAACCAAATTTAGTGACATGTTTTTCAACTCCTTTTTCATTTGTACCGATTAATGGTTTTTTATACTGATTAGTGATACAATCATAGTACTACACAGTAAAACCCCCTGTCAATTTATTTTTCATTATTTTCTGACTAATTGGTTTTTTCTTTGAATACTGAGTCTTATCCGTTTTTACACTACATAACTTTTTACAGAAAACTCTTTTGAAACCCCTCGAAGAATAAATCTTAAATAGATGTAAACTAATTTAAAAAACAGAAAGGAGCAATTTTTGTGTTTTTAGTAATTTAACGTTTCGTAAATCATTAGAAGAAGTAGAAAACTCGTTAGATGAGCATGTAAAGTTTTTAAACAAATATTACGAGCAAAAAAGTTTATTTTTTCTGGAAGACGTAATCCAAGAATTGGCGGGTAATTTTAACAAATGAAAATACGGAAAAAGATATTCAAGCTATTATACATGAAGACCCATTTCATGCCCAAAATATTACCGAATATGAAGTCATTGAATTCTTGCCTACTAAGTATGATGAAAAGTTTAAAATATTTGTTGAAGATGAAGAGCAGGCTTAATGCCTGCTTTTTGTGTCGTATGGACTCTGCCATATCTTTAGGAAGTTAATGATATTTGAATAAATTGTGCAACTAAGAGGTTCGCAGACGGCAAATAGATCATGCTCAAATTTCCAACTTCATTTTGTTCATAAGGTGCTTGTCCACATACCTTCTTCTAAGTACTCATTTATCTAAACAATAGACCCAGTAGTGAATGAAAATATCCCCAACTGTTTCATTTGCAAATTGAAGCTCTGTTAATATGTTCTTCTTCGCCATCTGATTTTCATTTCGATTTTACCTTCTTTTTTTTATCGTTCACTTTAGCCCCTTATAGTTTTTCTATCAAGATTACTCCACAATTACTGCTGTAGGATAATAACGTCAGATTTTCGGAATTTATATATATAAAGACCTTTTTTTATTTTTTCTATTGATTATATCCCTCAATTTCAAACTACGAAAGACTACCGAAAACCTTCCGGTAATCTATAACTTCTATTTTTTTATTGATTAAATTTTAAGAATATTGTATTATTTCAATTATAGATACATTGTATTGATTAACGGTATATTGGTAGTTAACGCCAATAAAATTTCAATGAGGTGAGACTCCTATGAAGAATTTACAACTATCTGTTGTTCAACTTTCTGAACCAGCAAAAACATTAAGGCAGGAAATACGGCGTTTCATTTACGAAGAACAAGAAATGGGAACATTTGAACCTAAATGTGATTCTTGGTTAAGCGGGTATTCTCCCAACTTCAGTCGAAAGTTAGGTAAAAGACAATGGATTGGGATGACTTGGCCAAAACGCTATGGTGGACAAGAACGTTCTTCAATCGAAAGATATATTGTTGCGGAAGAGTTATTGGCAGCAGGAGCCCCAGTCGCTGCTCACTGGATAGCAGATCGGCAGACCGGCCCTTTACTCCTCCGATATGGAACAGAGCACCAACGAAAGTTCTTTCTTCCCAAAATCGTAAGTGGGGAATGTTATTTTGCTATTGGACTGAGCGAACCGAATGCGGGTTCTGATTTGGCTGCCGTTAGTTTAAAAGCAACCAAAGTGGATAAGGGATGGATATTGAATGGAAATAAAATTTGGACCAGTGGTGCCCATTTCGCTCATTATATGATTACCCTCTGTAGAACTTCCTTGAAGAATCCAGAAGATCGACACGAAGGGATGAGCCAACTTATAACTGACTTGTCTGCGCCTGGTGTAACCATTCGACCCATTCATCTAATGACAGGCGAACATCATTTCAATGAAGTGATCTTTGAAGATGTATTTGTTTCTGAAGAAATGTTGATAGGAGAAGTGGGGAATGGTTGGAAACAAGGAATGGCAGAACTGGCATATGAACGAAGTGGTCCTGAACGATTTTTGAGTACGTTCCCACTTTTAGAGGAACTAGTGAACACCCTTCGGTTAAATGGTGACAATCAATTATTAAGCCAAGTAAGTCCCTTAGTATCTAATCTGTGGACCTTACGGAATATGTCTATGGGCATCGCTCAAATGCTCGAAGATAATATTACACCTGATTTGGCTGCTGCTTTAGTGAAGGACTTGGGTACACAATTTGAAAAACAGGTTGCGGAAATGGCTAGGTTGTTAGTTTCTTTCAAATCGACTGATTTATCATCTAGATTAGAAAAACTAATGTCAGAAGCGGTCCTTCATGCACCGGGCTTTACTCTTCGCGGGGGGACCACAGAAATACTTCGGGGTATTGTTGCCAAGGGGGTAGTTAGAACATGAATGACATCACAAAGATATTAATTGGTTCCACTACTAAAATCATGAATGACATCTGTACGAAAGAGCTCGTTAACGACGCAGAGCAAGGGCATTGGGCTGCTGAGTTATGGGATGTACTCACAGACTCTGGAATGATCAAAGTGTCCATTCCAGAGGAAAAGGGTGGTACTGGTGGAAGCTACACCGATGCCTTAAACATCCTTCGGTTGGCAGGAAAATATTCTGCACCGATTCCATTGGCTGAAACGTTCCTAGGGAATTGGCTTTTGAATGATTTAGGCCAGCAAGTTTCCGACGAGCCACTAACCGTTGCATTTCCCAACATTAATAAGTTGCTCAACTTCAAAAAAAATGGTGATGATTGGATCCTTTCAGGAAAAGTAAGTTCTGTGCCATGGGCAAGATTTGCCAAACAAATGATTGTAATTGGAAAAACAGAATCAGAACATGTTCTTGCTTTAATTAAACCAGAGCATGGGAAAATCAAATTTAGCCAAAATCTTGCCGGAGAAGCAAGAGATTCCATAATATTTGATAATATTTTGATTACTGATTGCCCGGTGATTCCCATCAAATATGATTGGGTTGTGAATCAATTATGGTATGGGGGTGCACTCACCCGAATTGTTTTGATGACTGGTGCCCTGGAACGCGTTCTGGAACTAACCAAGGTTTATTCGTCAGAACGTTCCCAATTTGGAAGGCCAATTCACCGGTTTCAGGCCATCCAACATCAATTAGCCCTATTAGCTGGGGAATATGCGGCAGCCGGAGTGGCTACCGATTATGCAATTCAAGCCTATCAGGAAGGACATCTTTCTAAAGAAATTGCTATGGCTAAGATACGGATTAATGAAGCGGCAGGACATGCTGCGACCATTGCGCACCAAGTACATGGTGCATTCGGTTTTACCTACGAGCATATCCTTCACCAAAATACACGTCGTTTGTGGTCGTGGCGAGATGAATTTGGAACAGAGACAGAGTGGGGAGCACAATTAGCCAATCAAATAATGGAAACGGATTGGATTGGACTATGGCCCCTTCTCACTCAAATAAACGAGGATAAGGGAGTGTTGACTAATGAGTGATTTACTTTTTTCTGTAGATAACGGAATTGCACGGGTTACATTAAATCGTCCGGATAAACTTAATGCGTTTAGTACTCAAATGATTGATTTATGGATTGATGCTCTGGAGAAGATCCGTGATGATGAGGATATTAGGGTAGTTGTTTTAGCAGGGAATGGGCGTGCTTTTTGTTCCGGAGGAGACGTAAAATCCATGACTAAAGGAGAAGGTATGCTCTATAACAATACAGGGGCTGGCGATATGGTTTCTACAGCTCTTGCCCGTAAAAACACTTTATGGAAAAGGGTACAGCGGATTCCTTTACTACTCCAAGAAATTGATAAGCCAGTGGTTGCGGTGATTCAAGGAATTGCAATGGGAGCAGGCTTTGATATGACCCTGGCGTGCGACATTCGGATTGCTGCCCGTAGTGTCAAATTATCAGAGAGTTATGTTAAAGCAGGCATTGTCCCTGGCGATGGGGGAGCTTATTTTTTGCCGCGAATAGTCGGTGTGGATAAGGCCTTAGAGCTGCTTTGGACCGGTGATATTTTGTCTGCCGAAGAGGCAAAACAGTTAGGGTTAGTTACCCATGTTGTGGCTGATGAGGAACTTAATGCATTTGTAGAAGAATATATTCAACGGCTGGCTAATGGACCACAGGCCGTCCTACGTTTTACCAAAAGAGCCGTTTACCAAGGACTTAACATGGATCTACGTTCTTCTCTTGATACGATTTCATCTGCAATGGGTATCGTGACTGAACTAGAAAACTATCAAGAAGGTGTAAATGCTATTTCGGAAAAACGAAAACCTAAATTTGAATAGAAACATAAGCATGATTTAGCAACTAAGGCGAAGAAAGGAAGTTATAATTTATGCAAGCATTAGATGGACTTAAAGTGTTAGATTTGTCAAGGACTTTGGCTGGACCTTTTTGCACCATGTTACTAGGAGATATGGGAGCAGATATCATAAAAGTTGAGAAGCCTGAAACCGGGGACGAGACAAGGGAATTCACTCCTCCCAAATGGGATAAAGTAAGCACTTATTATCTTGCTTCAAACCGAAATAAACGAAGCATCACAATTAATATAAAATCAGAAGAAGGTAAAAAAATTATTTATAAGTTGGCAAAAGAATCAGATGTTTTTATTGAAAACTTTCGTACAGGCACAATGGAAAAGCTAGGATTTGGTTATGAACAGATGAAAGATATTAATCCTCAACTGATTTACTGTTCTATTTCTGGATTTGGCCGTACTGGACCGCAAAGAAACCGAGCTGGGTATGACCTTCTCCTCCAGGGATATGGAGGTTTGATGAGCATTACAGGGGACCCAAATGGAACACCTGCTAAATCCGGTATGTCCGTTGTTGATTTAACAATGGGAATTTTTGCTGCTTATGCTATTTTGACAGCTGTAATTGCCAGAGGTAAAACAGGAAAGGGCCAACTAATTGATGCTAGTCTTTTAGACGGTCAAGTCTCCTTATTAAACTTTTTAGTAACAAGCTATTTGGCTACAGGAAAACCGGCCGAACGCATGGGATCTGCACACCCGACTATTGTCCCGTATCAAGCCTTTCCCGCTAAGGATATGGATATTATTCTTGCAGTTCCTAACAATGGACTATGGGAAAAGTGTTGTCGCGCTATGGAATGGGAAGATTTGTTAGATGATCCAAGATTTAAAACAAACGAGGATCGTGTTGCTCATCGGTCTGAATTAGTTGATATTATCAGCAAACGCCTTTCTAAATTAGAGAGCAGTGAAATATTTGAGTGTCTCGATGCTGTTGGTGTGCCCTGCGGACCTATCAATACCATTGATCAGGTTGTTAACGATCCCCAAGTACTTGCTAGAGATATGATTTTGGAAGTAGATCATCCAATAGTAAAGAATCTCAAGATGGCCGGATTCCCTATTAAATTGTCGGACACACCGGCTAGTTTGAAAAGACACCCCCCTCTCCTTGGAGAGCATACGGACGAAATTTTGAGTGAATTAGGGTTAACGCCTGATTATATAAAAGATTTGAAAACCAAGAAAGTAGTAGGCAATTTTGAAACGGTAGATAGTACCTAACAGACAAGTAAACTTTCAAATACTTTGAATGAATACAAATATGCTTTGAATGACTATGTCTATTTATTAATTAGTTTTGTATATACTAAAGGAGGAGCGTGAAAAATGAAAGTGAAATCAAAAACCTATCACAATTTAATAAATGGGGAATGGATCATTCCAACATCTAATGAATTTAAGGAGAGTGTAAACCCAGCTGATTATAAGGAAATTGTTGGATACGCGCCTCTATCATCACCTAGAGATGTAGATAATGCCGTTCAGTCCGGAAAAAACGCTTTACCAGATTGGAGGAAATTATCAGGTTCCGCTCGTGGAGAATATCTTCTTAAAGCGGCCTCTATTTTAGAACAACGGGCGGATGATATCGCTGAAACACTAACTCGTGAAATGGGAAAAACGCTTGTCGAAGCTAAAAATGAAACATTACGAGGAGTAAACATATTACGTTACTATGCTAGTGAAGGAATGCGATCAATTGGAGAAGTAATCCCTTCCACTGATGAAAAAGCATTATTTTTCACTACAAGAGGCCCCCTAGGAGTAGTTGGATTAATTACCCCATGGAATTTTCCAGTTGCCATTCCTATTCACAAAATGGCTCCAGCCTTAATATATGGAAATACAGTGGTTATAAAGTCAGCATTTGAAACGACGATAACAGCTATCAAAGTTATGGAGTGTTTTAAAGATGCAGGTTTCCCTCCAGGTGTGGTGAATTTAGTGAGTGGAAGAGGTTCCACAATAGGCAACGCTTTATGTGAGCATTCAGATGTAAAAGCTATCAGTTTTACCGGATCCAACGAAGTTGGGCAGTTGATTGCATCGAAAGCAGTACAACGTGGAGTGAGATTTCAATTGGAAATGGGAGGGAAAAACCCCGTGATCGTGACTCAGCATGCGGACCTCGATTTAGCCGCGGAATTGACAGTTAGCGGGAGTATGAAATCTACTGGTCAAAAGTGTACTGCAACTAGCCGAGCAATTGTCGTTAAAGAAGTATATGAAGCATTCCGTGAAAAACTGATCCAAAAAATTGAAAGTATTAAAGTTGGTAATGGTTTACTAGCTGATTCCTATATGGGTCCTGTCTCCTCCCGTAATCAGTATGATAGTGTGCTAAATTCTATAAAAAAAGGGATTCAAGAAGGGGCTCGTCTTGTGACAGGAGATAAACCGATTAAAAATGAGGAATTATCAAATGGATACTATATTGCGCCAACATTATTTGATGATGTAAAACCTAAAATGTCAATTGCACAAGAAGAAATATTCGGGCCAGTATTAAGTTTAATCAAAGTAGAATCCCTTGGTGAAGCTTTAAAAGTGGCTAATGATGTCAAGTATGGCTTAAGTGCTTCCATTTTTACAAACCATCTGGACGAAGTATTTCAATATATGAATGAAATAGAAGTAGGTATGATTCGAATTAATGGGCAAACTACAGGAATTGACTTTCATGCACCATTTGGCGGATTGAAGGCTTCTAGTAGTCAATCAAGAGAACTAGGAAGAGCAGCAATGGAATTCTTTACTTCTATTAAAACTATAACAATGAATCCATAATCTCTCTTCTCGTATGATAAAATAGACTCTCGGTATTCTGAAAGTATTTACATTATAAGCTTTTTTCCTTGCTTTTAGTCATCTTCTACTTTTTGCAGGGCCTCCGATGACCTGCGATGAAAACAAATGGTGGGACGTTTCCCAACAACAATACAAATTGCGACCCTTCCGCGGCTGGACAATAATATATATGTGAATTCCCTAACGAAGATGATGCCTCTATTTCACGGCCGCAGCTTAGATAGAAGTAATAAAAACTCCTTGCCGCTTGGCAGGAGTTTTTCTCGTTTTTCAAACATTTAGAACCTACCCAACGTTTTGCGTCCGTCTTTTCTTGCTTGATGTAGAGGAAAAAAGACGTCATTTGGCCGTCCAGTAGAGTGTAATTATCCAGCGATGATTTATCCTTAGGCCCGCATCAAGGAGAATAATGAAGGATTTTGATTTGATTAAGTGTCTCCAAAATGATTTGCGTTTCAAGAGAGATTGCGGCTTTCTTATCTCTGTTCCTGTTCCATCGGAAGCCTCTTATTCCCGAATGATCACCTAGAATTACCCAATCGGGTGTACTTGAAACCATGAATCAAAAAATTGTAACTGAAGCCAAGAATGAAGGGGCTATCGCAACGTAGCCCTGGACGCCACCCATGTCGAAGCAAGAGATCAGGCTCCACAAAAGAAAACGGAAAAGCCTGAGAAACAACCGAAAAAGCGCGGCGCAATCCAAAATCAGAACGCAAATAATGGGTAAAAGAACGGAAAAAGCACTTCCTCTCTATTAAAAAGATAAAAGATCAGCTGGATGTTTCCTATGACACATTCGAAAACAGAAATTCTGGAAATTTTGACTTTTTTAAATGAGCGACTTATGAAATTGATGCATATTTTTATATATTCAAATTTTATTGAGTGAATCTTTTTATTTCTGGGTATATATCTAAAAGATTAGAACATAGATTGGAGTTGGTATTTCATAAATGAAGAAAAACAGTGCATGAAATGTTCACATAAATGTAGTTAAGAAAAAAATCAAAGGGGAAATCATTATGGGTGATAAAAAAAGAAAATTTAAGTTCATGAACAGCATATTTTGGGTTTCTTTTTCTATAATCTTTTTATTTGCTTTATGGGGCGCATTGGCACCAGGAGCCCTTGCTGAACAGGCCACTATTATATATGATTTTATCGCTAATACCTTCGGCTGGTTTTATTTAGCATTTGTGCTGTTTCTTATCATTTTTAACTTTTATTTAGCATTCAGTAAATACGGAAAAATTCGTTTGGGCGGAGATAACGCAAGACCTAAATATCCACTCTTCACCTGGATTGCGATGCTGTTCAGCTGTGGATTTGGGGTTAGTATCGTGTTTTGGGGTGTTGCAGAGCCGATGACGCATTTTGGTACTCCTCCTCCCTTTGACGGAAATATAGAAGCTGGCACTCCTGAGGCTGCAAGAACAGCTATGTGGAATGCTTTTTTTAACAATGGTATTCATCAATGGGCTTCCTTTACATTCGTAGGCCTCGCTATTTCATACTTTATTTACCGGCAGGAAGAAAGAAGCTTAATTAGTGACACCATGAATTCGGTCATTGGAGATACCGGAAAAAAGCCGCTGCGTAACACAATTGATATTATTGCAGTCATTGCTACCGTTATGGGTGTAGCTACTACATTAGGGTTAAGTGTTTTACAAATTAATGGAGGTCTTGGAAGTGTCTTCAACGTTCCTTCCGGAACACAAACACAAATCATTATCGTTATTGCCATGTTTTTGTTCTTTATGATTTCTACATTATCGGGGCTTGACCGCGGCATCAAATATTTAAGTAATGTGAATTTAGGCTTGGCTTTAATACTTATGATAACCGTCTTATTCATTGGTCCTACGGGATTCATTTTAGAAACAATTACAATGGGCGTTGGCGATTATCTCCAAAACTTTTTTCAGGCAAGCTTAAGATTGGATCAATATACGGACGGCACCTGGGTACAGGATTGGCCGATCTACTATTGGGCTTGGACAATCGCCTGGTCACCCTTTGTCGGAATGTTCGTTGCTCGTATATCAAGAGGACGCACCGTACGGGAATTTGTACTTGGTGTTATGGTCTCTCCCCCATTTATTGGTATCATCTGGATCGGTATTTTCGGAGGCACAGCTGTCAACTTTGATCTTTTTCATGGAACAGATATAGCAGGTGCGGTAGCAGAAGACGAAACAACTGCTCTGTTTTCCATGCTGGAAAACTTGCCGTTAGGAGATATTTTATCCATCCTTTCCATTTGTTTACTGTTCACCTTTTTGGTTACGTCTGCTGACTCGGCGACATTCGTCCTAGGAATGATGACTTCCAACGGAAATACAGATCCATCCGTTGTAGTTAAAGTTATTTGGGGTACTCTCATTGCCGTTTTAGCTGTCGTACTGATTATCAGCGCCGGTTTAGAAGGTTTGCAAACTGCTTCCCTAATAGGCGCCCTTCCGTTTTCAATCGTTTTGTTTATTGCCTGTGTTTCCTTATTAAAATCGATACGCCAAGATTATAGAGAAACACGGAGAAAAATGGAAGAAGAAAGACAAAGAAAGATTAGAGAGCAGATAGAAAATAATAATAACTAAAAAATGGGGACTTCACACAGTCCCCTCCTTTTTTTGTAAACTATTTCATATATGTTCCTTTAAATATTAGAATAGATTGCATATAAATTACCAGAAAAGAAGAAATCACTTTTCTAAAAACAAGTGAAGAAACGAATGGAAAGTATGAACACATCAAAGTAACTATTCCAAATTATGGAAAATCTACTGGTCTAGTTGCCACCCCAAACGATTACTCATGCTACTCCTGCCGCATTTCGGGCAAATATGGATGATCGGGATAAAGAAGATGAAATTGCGCCTTAGGTTCTTGTCCTGACAACGATTTGCAAAAATAGGAGCACATGTGAATAATCCATGTGCTCTCACTTTTTTTTCATTCATTTCTTTCAAATTTTTAGGACGCTTGCTCTTAGTATGTCTGTTTCTTCGATATCAACCTTGCCATCAACTATTACGACACCGTATTCGCTTCGCACTTTGTCTCCGGTAATGAATCCATCCAACAAGTCTTCCAAAACAAGCTGTGGTTCGCGGTCAAACGGATTGCCATATCCTCCAGCACAAGGTGTTTTAATTTCTAAAATATCACCAGGCTTAATTTTGTAATTTGTAAGCTTTGCATGAAGATTTTCCCCTTCTTTACCAGGGTTAAGTGTTAATGCACCGGGTAAACCATCTTTACCTTCCTTGACACCACGTGGTGAATCAGTATGTCGATCTCCCTCACCGGTAAATAAACTTCCCTCTAAAAACTCCCAGGTTCTTACTACACCAATTCCCCCGCGCCATTTTCCAGATGCGGCACCCTCTTCTCTTAACTCGTAACGATTACAACGCATTGGTAAACGCATTTCTAATTCCTCAATTGGATTATTTCGTGTATTTGCTATTAAATTATCAACACTATCTAAGCCATCCTTGCCATAACGTCCACCATATGATCCTTCGTTAACTTCAATATAAACCCAGTAATCACCGGATTCTGCTTTTACACCAGCATAAGAATTAAAATGAACATGAGCAGAATTCCCGGCGGTTGTTTTATCTGGCAAAACTTCTGATAATGCCAAATTAATCTGATCGGCTAGTCTTTGAACTTGGTTAATTCGGGCAGTACAAGCCGCTGGAAATTTAGGGTTCCAAATACTTCCAAGTGGTGCGACAATATCGATCGGTCTGAAAATTCCGCCATTTTGAGGAACGAAGACTTCAGAAATCGCTTCATCCAGCAAAATGGAACGTATAATTGTATAAGTAGCGGGCAATGTTGAACCGGCAAAAGGAACATTATATGCTGTTTCTACTTGCGGAGAACTCCCGGTCAAATCAACAGTTAAGTTGCTTCCATCTACAATGACACTGGTTTCTATACGTAGCCTTTCTCCATAATTCCTACCGTCATCATCAAACCATCCGGTTGGAGCCTTATACACGCCGTCAGGAATTTTTTCAATTTCTTTTCTAAGCATTTCTTCCGAATAATCCATCCAACGATCTGTGGCAGCTTGAACCGTTTCTATGCCATAACGTTCGATCAATTCAAGGTAACGCTTTTGACCTAACCGTGCTGAAGCAATCAGTGCTTCTACGTCTCCTTTGTTTTCATTTGGGGTGCGGACGTTTTCAAAAATATGCCGCCAGATATCTTCGTTCTTCTTCCCTTTTCTATACAATTTCACAGCATTATAGTGCTTCCCTTCTGCAAACACATCCACAACATCTACCATCAATCCTGGCGACATTCCACCAGCATCCAATACGTGCCCGGTATTTGCAGAAAAAGCAATTAATTTCCCTTTATAAAATATAGGAATAATAATGGCCAAATCCGGAGTATGGGAAGCACCGTAATAAGGGTTATTGTGAAGAATAATGTCTCCTTCATGAATATCATCGCCTAAAAAGTGCCTTACACCTGCAATATAGCCTGGCAACGATCCGATATGCATCGGTGTGGAATCGCTCTCACACAGTTCATTCCCATTAGCATCAAATAATCCTGCACCTAAATCTTCTGATTCTCGAATAATGCTGGAATAAGCCATGCGATATAGTACTAGTGCCATTTCTTTTGCAATGGCATTAAATGAACCTGCAATGACACCGAGAGTAACGGGATCAACATTTTCATATGATTTTTTCATTCGTATGAACCTCCTCTATTATTCTTTAGTGAAAGCTGCAAATTTATCATTTTTTGCTGCAATTTTACGTGTCATATCAATAACAATGTTTCCGTGCTGGTCAAACGTGGCTGTGATATTTGGCGGCAATACCGTTGTACTATCTTTCTGTTGTATAATAGCAGGCCCACTAAGTTCCGTCCCAGTGGAAATCTCATCACGTTGATAAAAAGCTGTCTCCAGCTTTTCTAATTGGTCATTCACCCAAAAATAAACAGGATGGAAAACAGCCTCAGCTTGTTTCGTTACTGGCTTATCTTTCACGCTCTCTTCTTTATTTGTTTTAATTAAACCAATTCCAATCACACGAACATTAATTGAAACAACTTCCTGATCAGGGAATTGACTTGCATATTCTCTTTCATGAGCTTGATGGAATCGATTGATAACAGTATCTACCCATTCCTGATTAATTTCTCCATCAGGGGCATCTACCCGCAACTCGTAGCCTTGTCCAGCATAACGGCAATCGCAAATTCGTTTCATCAAAATATCGTTTTCATTGATTCCATCGTCTTTCAAAGCCTCACTTGCTTCTTTCTCTATTTGATTAAACGTTCTCGAAATATGGCCTATGTCTGGATTCGACAAGCTTCCCCATAAAGTTAATACTTTTTCATAAGTAATATCTGTTGATAACAGACCCATCGCCGCCGTAATTCCTGGATATGGAGGTACCACCACATGAGGGATATTTAACTCTTCAGCAATGTCACACGCAAATAACGGTCCTGCACCGCCTGCAGCAACGAGTACGAAATCTCTTGGATCGTAACCTTTTCGAACACTGTTCATCTCAATAGCATTTACCATGTTATGTGTCATAATTTTCAAAGCACCTGCAGCAGCATCCAACGTTTTTATATTCAACTTATTTACGATATGTGTTTCATAAGCTTTTTCAGCCAATTCAGATTTTAACTCTAATCCACCAGCAAGTTTACTGTCAGAGCGAATCCTTCCCAACAGTACATTGGCGTCAGTAGATGTCGGCAGTTGACCTCCACGGTTATAGCTGGCCGGCCCTGGATCTGCACCAGCACTCTGAGGGCCCACTCTGAATATTCCACCTTCATCTACATAGGCGATTGATCCCCCGCCGGCACCAATTGTATCTATATCAACCATCGGCACCATTGCATTGTATTGGCCAATCATTGTATCTAACAAATGACGCATTCGCATTTCCCCACTTGGTGCTACACCGATATCTGCAGATGTCCCGCCAATATCAAGTGTGATTACGTTATAAAAACCTGCTTTTTTCGCTGCATTTATACCACCAATTAACCCAGCTACCGGTCCGGAAAGTAATAGATTAACCGGTTTTTCTGCAGCAGCTTCCGAAGTAGATATTCCACCATTAGATTGCATTAAATGAAGTTCTGTTTTTAATCCTGACTCTTTCAAATTATTCCTTAACCGTTTAATATAGTTACTCGTTTTTGGACCGATAAACGCATTTAGTGCGACTGTGCTAAATCGCTCATATTCACGGTATTGTGGAAGAACCTCATTACTAATCGACAGATAGACTTCCGGATACTCCTCCAAAATAATTTCTTTCACACGTTCTTCATGCTCTATATTTTTAAAAGAAAATAAAAAGCAAACCGCGATTGCATCAACTTGAGCATCTTTTAATTTTCGAACCTGTTCCCTCGTTTTTTCTTCGTCCAAAGGAATTATAACTTGACCATCCGAGTCGATTCTTTCGGGAACAACCATACGATTCCTTCTTTTAACAAGCGGATATTTTTGCCATGGGAGATCTTGATATAGAGAAAAGTTATACGGT
The DNA here is from genome assembly GCF_041949975.1 of Alteribacillus sp. JSM 102045. Taxonomy (NCBI): domain Bacteria; kingdom Bacillati; phylum Bacillota; class Bacilli; order Caryophanales; family Bacillaceae; genus Alteribacillus; species Alteribacillus sp. JSM 102045. Next base: position 31,905 of record NZ_JBHFQG010000022.1, read on the forward strand.
CGTTTATGACGTGCAATATGCAAAATGTCTCGGAATCCCTCTGTTGTGATCATCCCAACATTAGCGCCGTTATGTTCCAAAACAATGTTTGTCGCAACCGTTGTTCCGTGGAAAAATTGATCGATTTGTGATGGAGAAATATTTGCCATCCCGCATATTTCTGTTACTCCTGTAATCACTGCTTCTGAAGGATCAGAGGGAGTGGAAGGTACCTTATGAACCCATGATTCACCTTTTTCTTCATGAATAAAAATTAAATCGGTAAACGTTCCGCCAACATCAACACCAATTCGAATCATTCGTTATCCTCCTTTAATAAAATAGTAAAAAACTAGACTTTAACAGCGTTAGTTGAACAATTCTGTTAATTCTTGATATAATTCTGGTTCGCGATCATTTAAAAAGGAGTATGCCATTCTTGATTCTTTCAATTTCTTTTCTTCCAGTGTTGCATTTAAAACAACCTCATCATTTCCATCAGTCTTCGTAAGAACATCACCAGTGGGATCAACGATTTTACTAAGACCCAGGCGCTCCCAAGTTCCCACTTTTTCTCCAATCATGTGCGAACCTCCACCGTTACATGCAATCACAAACGATTGATGTTCAACTGAAGCAACCATCGGTAAAAGATCCCAAAACTGGCTTTTCGAAGTTTCCAAACCTATTCCGCCTTTTCCTCCTCCTTTCCAAATCGATGATGTCATCACAATAATCTCTGCTCCCTTTACAGCAAGTGCTCGAAGATATTCCACAAACATACTGTCATAACAAATACTTATTCCGATTTTACCAAGAGGTGTATCGAAGACCGGAATTTCAGTTCCTTTTGAGTAGTAAAGCTTTTCAAGTCCCGGAAAATGAACCTTTCTTGTAATACCGATTATCCCTTTTGGTCCGATGCATGCAGCTGAGTTATAAATTTTGCCTATCATACGGGAGCGCTCAGCGAATCCAACAATAGCGTAGCAATTTTGCTTTTTTGTCACCTCAACGATCTTTTGAACAACGTTATCGTCTACTGACAGAGAGCCGTTGTTCCAATACTGAATCTTCCCTTCGGGACCATGTTCAAAAAAATTTGTTATACTCATCTCCGGAAAGACAATTAATTCATTTCCTTTGTTTGATAATTCTACAATTTTATTTGTGATAAACTCCACATTCTGTTCCATATGCTGCATTGGCTTAGGAGAAAATTGAACGAGTGCAGCTTTTACATTGTCTTTCAAACGTATAACCTCCGTTTCTTTTTGTTATTGTATTCAACTTAATTTCATGCAATTTTAATACCACTTCTTGTTTCAAATGATAAAAACGCTTAATCAAAATGATTTTGGGGTATTTTTCTCACATAATCCCGATAAAGAGCTCTTATTTTATTCCAATCATCATATTTAATCATAGGAAAACGATTTCAATTTGAAGGTAAAACGTTGTATAATTTAATAAAATAGTATCTATTACAATTTTCATAATGTTTATTCCAATTGGAATAGGGGTGAGTTTGGTTGGCTACAGATGATTTATTTCATCACGTGAATTTAGAATCGGATGAAGTGTATCAATTGCATGACATTCTGAACGCATTTCAAATACCTTATGTCTTATTCGATTCCAAACAAAAATTAAAACTAATGTATTTAACCGACTCTCTGTCAGAACAATTCACTTTTGAAAACCAATCCTTCACGGAATTACTGGGTGATATTTTCAAAACAGAACAACCTTCTTCGAAACTAATTTCTTTAAATAATGCAAATCAGCTTCACATGAAAGGTATACCAATTAAAGAATCTGGTAAATTATTTGCTGTCATTATTGTCCTCCAGATAACAAACTCCGAGTTAGAAGAATATCAAAATATGGAGATAGATTTAAAAACGATTTTCGACTCATCCTATGATGTTTTATTTGTAGCTGATGGTGAAGGTAAAGCCATCCGAGTTAGCTCTGCTTGCGAGCGTTTGTGGGGAATAAAACGAAGTGATTTTCTTGGGCGAAATACTAATGATCTTGAGAGAGATGGCGTTTTTCAACCGTCTGTTACTCGCCTTGTACTCGAGCAAAAACGAAAGGTATCAGTAATTCAAAAAACGCGCACTGGAAAAACATTGTTAGTCGTAGGTACTCCTGTAATGAACGAAAATGGTAAAGTTGTTCGAATTATTAATGCTTCTAGAGATGTAACCGAAATTCATCAACTTCAAGATGAACTAATGGAAACACGTCGTTTACTAGAACATTACCAAAATGAAATTCAGCACTTAAAATCAGAAAATCAATCTGTACTTTCAAACAAGTTAGTTTACCAAAGTGAAAAAATGCAACAACTTATCGAACAAGTTCAGGTTATCGCAAAATATGAAACACCAGTATTAATTACTGGTGAATCAGGGGTCGGAAAAGAAGTGATTGCCTCACTTATTCATGACTGGAGTCATCGTTCTAATCAACCATTTATAAAAGTAAATTGCGGAGCCATCCCTGATTCACTGTTAGAATCAGAATTATTTGGATATGAAAAGGGAACATTCACTGGTGCAAACAATGCAGGAAAAACTGGTCTTTTTTTAGCAGCAAATAACGGAACGATTCTTTTGGATGAAATCACTGAAATGCCGATTTCACTTCAAGTAAAATTACTCCGTGTTCTTCAAGAAAAAGAGATCATGCCTGTTGGCAGTATTATTTCTAAAAAAATCAACGTCAGAGTTGTGTCTACGACAAACCGTGAAATCGGTGAATTAATAAAAAAAGGCGAATTTCGAGAAGATTTATATTATCGTCTCAATGGTATTCCTATTGAAATTCCTCCCCTTAGAAAACGCAAAGAAGACGTTACTCCTTTGGTAAATTATTTTACCGAGGCTTTTAACAACTATTATGGGGACAAAAAAACAGTAAGTAATGATTCAATTAGCGAAATTATGCAATCCGATTGGAAAGGGAACATTCGAGAATTAAAAAATTTCGTAGAGAGACTTTTAATCCTTTCTCAAGAAGATATAGTTGATAAAAGTTACGTTGAACGAGTTCTTGAAAATAAACAAGTGACTTTTCAAAATTTTCATTTTGAAATCCTGCAAGATCTTGATCTATATGAGACATTGTCAAAAGTTGAGAAACAAATATTGGAATATACTGCTAAAAGATCGAACACGACAATTGAAATGGCTCGTTCATTAGGTGTTAACCAATCAACCATTAGTAAAAAGCTGAAAAAATATGATATCTCATTGAAATCGTAATTAAGACCAACGTCCTCAATTACAAAAGGATTCGTTGGTCTTTTTTGTTTTTTCCAGCTTGTTTACTCATCATTTTTACAAACGAATTTTTAACACCAAGACGGCTTGTAACCTTCGTTTCATCATACTTTTCGTTCTGGCCTTAAAGAACCTCGGTTTCCTTCTTAAATTTTACGTGATCTAGTATATCCTTTTTCGAAACAAGCTGTTCAACGTATGATAGTTGGTTATATCTTTGTCTATCTTTACACACGAACAGTTAATCGGGTCACTTAGATTACGAATAATATCCTCTGGTTGCTTTTTCATCTCTTTTGAATATTTAGACAGTATTCGATAAAACCTTGAGTGCAGTTAAGAACCATCGCCTCTCCCAACAATTGAATGATTTTCGGTTTTATGGTATCGATGACTGCGTAGGATTTTCTTCCAATACTATCTTTAATAGATTCATAAACCGAATTTTCTTCTGGAAGTTTTCGGTGTGCATCAGCCACTCTCCGTGCAATCAAAATCCCATTAAATCCCTCAATCATGTAGTTGTAACTGAAAGTGGAACCTATCAATCCGCGTTGATTACTACGGAGAAATTGAAAATAATGGGGAACCAATTTTAGGGGTAGACATCTGTTTAGTCTGCCCTTTTTTCAGACCTTTTTACGTGTGGGCGGATGAGGCCCTGTTTATCAAATGGTGGCTTCTTTGCTGCTTCGGTGGTCAACAACAAGTATACTTTTGCTCCTGCTTTAAATCTTTTATACCCAAACAGTGAACATTCCATTGTTTTTCCCCAATTTGAACGGTATGTGTGTCTCTTTTTCCATGAAATTGTGCATGTTGAATGATGCCGTGATGTCATTTCCTTGACTGGTCGGACCGGGAGAATGTTTTTTTAATAAATAAGCTTTGTTAAAGTTTAATGTTGATAAGCGAGTCGTCAAAATCGCTCGCTTTCCGGGACGAATCATCGAGCCTCCTCGCTCGTTCCTCCCTGTGAGGTCTAGAATGACTCGTTAAAGCATTCCGGGAAGATCTATGTTTCCAATTGAACGTCGTTCAGTTTCCTATTAATCCTACCCACAGTTCTTGAATAAAAACAAGCTGAAGATTAGTGTATCTATCTTCAGCTTTCGTCTCCATTCTTTTAATAACATTTCCGATTTTACAAGTCGTAATTTATAAAATCTTATCCCAAGTTAACTATTATTTATTGGAGTGACACATGGTTTAAAAAATATGCTAAATATTGTGATCGCACCTGCGATTATTTCAGTAAGTTAATAAATTCTTTCATGAATGTTGGTAAATCCGGCCATGCTTGACCTGAAACCATATTTTGATGCGTGTGAACATTTTCATTGATATACATCGCCCCGCATGATTTTACATCTGGTTCACAAGAAGGGTATGCTGTGTACTCCCGGCCCTTCATTAAATCTGGAATGACAGTAAGTAGTTGTGCTGCATGACAGATGGCTCCAACTGGCTTATTTACCTCAAAGAAATGGCTGACAATCTTCGGAATCTCATCAGACATGCGAATGTATTCAGGCGCACGTCCTCCCGGAATAATCAACCCGTCATATGTTTCAGGATTAACATCATTAAAGGCTACATGAGATTCAAGGTTGTATGCTTGTTTTTCCTCAAACGTCTCCATTCCCTCTACAAAGTCATGACAAACTGTGCGAAGCTTTTTAACAGAAGGGGAAGCAATTGATACATCAAATCCTTCTTCTAAACAACGGTAGTAAGGATAAAAAACTTCAAGCGCCTCTACTGCATCTCCAGTCACAATCAATACTTTTTTGCTCATAAACAAAACCCTCTCATTCATTTATTTAACACACTTATTTTTAACAAAAAACCGAAAAATACTAGGAAAAATTTTATATTTATGTTTGTAACTTTAGACTGAGCTCTTCAAGGTTAGAAAATCTTTTCAACATTGCTTTGAAATCCAATCCTGATAGGTTCATACGATTCCTGCTCTCGATTATATCGTTGCTACTCCGGCAAACCCTTCACCGGCGGTTAACGCAACGATCATACTAATACTCCAACTGAGAAGCGGCGTGACAACAAACATCGAGACGAGTCCCCAAATAATAAAATACTTCTTTTTTTCCGGGCTTTTATGAATATAATATCCGCCTGCATATGCCGCTCCTGCCACAAACATGATGATAAAAAATAACATATTTTTTCTTCCCTGTTTATGTTTGCGGTGAAGTCACATTGATCTGTTCTTCTTCACCGGTTTCTAAGACATAAGCAAGCTGCCCGTTGTTATTTATTGTATATTCCCCGGTAAAAGTGGACTGGATATTTTCTGCCGGCTTGGGTGACATCGCCGCTGTTATTATGGCTACAAGTGCTGCTGTACAAAAGCCTCCGATCAACCATTTTTTGTATAGGATAAATCTCCCTTGAATGAATTAGTATTCATTTTAGCAAAAAATGGATGTAGATTTTGCAAAGGAATCTATAGAAATGTGTAAAAATGACAATTGCGAAGAAGATTGAATGGATTCGAAGAAATGCGGGTTACTCTTCTCTTAACACCCCTTTTGAAGGTGATGAGGTGAGAGAGCTGCTGTAATGTGTCAAACTTCTTTCTCCACCGTAACCCCTTGACACTAGTGTTGACTAAATTTCTTTCTATATTGTTGAGGGGGTAGCTGGTTGTGTTTTCGAAAAGCATGATAAAAACTGGAGGAATTCTGAAAGCCTGCTTCATAACAAATATCCATAACGGATAGATTAGTCGTTTGAAGAAGATAATGAGCCTTGTTTATTCGTACTTTTTCTAAATAGCAGCGTGGAGTTTCTATCGTATTCTTAAATAGCCTTCCTAGATAATAAGGACTTATGCCCATATGCCGCGCTAAACGCTACATGGTTATATTTTCTTTATAATGCTTATGAATATAGGCTTTCGTGTCATTAATCAGTTCCATCGGTGGGTTAAAACGTATAGCATCCGGCCGGCACCTTTTGCAAGGACGGAAACCTGCTTGTTTTGCCTCTTCAAATGATTGAAAAAACGTAATATTTTCTTTGTTCGGTCTACGAGACTTACAAGAGGGCCGGCAAACGATTCCTGTTGTTTTCACCGCATAGAAAAATAGGCCATCATATGCACCGTCACTAGCATGAACTATTTTCCTTAATTCATTAAAAGTAAACCTTGTATAAACAGCCATAACGTTCAACTCCTGTTTTACTTCACCATTAGTTTTAATGCTTTTTATACAATAGAGCTTATACGGAACATAAAGAAAAATAACGATCACCGGAACAAGGATATGTGATTGAAAAAATGGAAGCAGAACTCAACCAGGATAGCGATCCCTTACTAAAAAGTTTAATACCTGCAGCCATAGAAAGGATATAAACAAGAATCCCTAACGAAGTAGGAATAAATAATATATCATTAAATGGAATAGAAAGAGCTTCGCTAATGATAATCCCTGCTCCTGCGAACATAACGACAAACAAGACCATGCGTCTTGAAGTTTGAAGGCTGGATGTAACTTTGAGAAATAAGCTGGGAATGCGCCATCTCTACTTAGGGAGTAAACAAGCTGCGTCAGACTTGCTACAAAAGCGTTTGTTGTTCCAGTACAAATGATGATAGCAAGAACTACCGTCATTATATGAGCATTCAACCAAATGTATCATTCATTATCACGGAAATGGGAGATAAATTACTCTCCTCACTACCATACGTTCCTGTTCCAATAGTGATAAAACTCAAAGAGAAAAAAAGCAAAACAATAATTATTACGCTGATCATGGTACTTCTAACAATGTTTCGATTGGGATGTTTAAAATGATCTGATAAGTTACATATGCGTCCCACCCAAAAAAAGTCCAAAAAATGACTGTTATGGCAGTCCCGATCGAGCCTCCGCCGGAAGGAAAAAAAGGTGTAAATTGATCCCAGCTTATTCTTGGAATGGCCAAAATAATCGTTATGACTAAAAGAAAAAATAAACAACCACTTAAAAATAATGCTGCTTTACCGCTTACACGAATGCCAAAATAGTTAGTGGTTCCGGCAGCGACCAACATCAATAAAGCGGAGATCACGATTCCAGCCAGGTAAAATGAAAGGCATTCCCTAAATTATATGCCCCTGTTAAAGCAACGATTGTCTATCCAACAGCTGCTGTAACAAAGTAGAACCATCCAATAATATTTCCTGCGTGTTCTCCAAATGATCGTCTTACAAAAGTGGCAGCTCCTCCAGCATCTGGATATTTTCGCGCTAAGCATGCAAAGGAATAAGCAAGGGGAAAGCTAATGATAATCAGGATAATAGACGCTGGCCCAGCTATGGAGGCCGTTAAAAAAGGACTCCTGACCCTAAAACCGTAGCAATATATAAAGCAATACCTCCCAATGGAAGTATTATTCACGCCGACACCTCTTTTCTATAAGAAATATACCAATGAAGACATAAAATTTTCTTCTGGTTTTTTGCAGTTTCCTTTATTAAAATTTCTAAAGGCAGCTCGTATCAAAAACCGGGCCAATCCTAAAACTAGGACTGCGCCTATTGGGTTATTTTTCTTTTTTTCCACATTTCCATTGCTTCATCCAAGTGTCTTAAAAAGGGAAGGAATGTACTTAACCCATATTCTTCCTCTATCCTCCATGATAAAAGAAATCCTGTGTTAAAATAGAAAAATCATAGGTTGAAAGTTTAAACTCTAAGCAGCTCAGGAGTGAACGATAGATGGACAAAAAAGACATAGCAGGCATCCGCAGACAATTGAAAGTAGACAATGATATACTAAAAATCTCCGACATATTCCACGTATACATCATGAAGGAAACGACGGATATTTACCATCACCAGAGTCAGCCGTTCGAAATGCTCGACAGAGATCAGCAGGAGCTTTTCATGAACAACTTCAAGAAAGTCATGACAGGCCAACTCGACGAAAAATTGTTTGAACTAAAATTTAAGCGCGATGCAGAGAACCACAGTCAGCTCATCCTTCATAAAGGGTTATTAAGCAGTGACATCGGGGCCTGGAAGGAACAAATGCTTCTTATGACAGAAAAAATGATCAAGGACCATCCGTATGAAAAAGATGTCGTGATCACTTTCATTCGTGCCGAGTATTTGAAACCAACGAAACCACGGAACGAAGAAGCCGAGGAAAGTGAACGGGACGCTGTTTACTCCAACCCTTTTATTCTTTGCAGCATTAACAAAACAGAGGAACCTAAAAAAGAAATACAGTTCGACTATATCGAGAAAGAGTTCAAATACAAAATCGAGGCAGATCCGGTTATTGACCTCAAAAACCCAATGTCAGGATTTCTTTTCCCCTCCATTACGGATGGTGCATCTGATATGAACCACGTTCTCTACGCCGCAGGCAAAGCCAATGAGCCAGACTACCGATTTATCGAAGAGGTATTGAACGGTGAAGACATCATGACAGCGAAAGAAGACAAAGCGGTGTTCGAGGAAGTCATCAAAGATGTCGTAGGAGACCAGCTCAATCCCTCCACTCTCGCCCATGTGTACGGAGAGATCAACCGTGTCGTTGAAGAAAATGAAGAAGATGCACCACCAACCCTGGACTACAATGATGTCGAACGAGTTCTCAATCAGAGCGGTGAACAAGTAGACTCTGAAAAAGTAAAAACGGCTTTTCAACGAGTCACCGATGAAGAAAACTACGAGCTGAAAGCAAGCAGCATTGTCCCCAAATACAAATCAAAATCGATCAAAATCAACACAAAAATCGCCAACATCTCCATCAGCCCGCAGGACCTGCAATACGTGAGACAGGTCAACTATCAAGGGAAACGCTGTATTATGATTGAAGTGGAAGAAGATGCGGAGATTGACGGGTTTAAAATGCTGCCGGAAGCTTTTGGTGAATAAACCCTTTCAAATAATTAATTGAAACTCCAGCTTTCTTTCATCCGATAAACTTCCTTAATGTAATAAAAAAGGTCCGAAGAGAAAGAATTCAACGTATGACAAATACGCTGAACCTTTCCCCTCGAACCTTTTATGTCAATAGGTTATTTTTTACACACGATAAAAGATGTAACCCTTGGTCCCTGACCTATCTAGATAGCGGAACTCTTCAAAGAATGTACTCGAGCAGGTTTAAGATGAGGAGACGTCCTGACATGAATCATCCTCTCTTTTCTCAGCTGAATATATTTTTTTGAAATAAATACCTGTTCCTTGTCGAATTCAACAAATATCAGGCGCCAACTCTCATTTAATATTTTTTATAAATCATACTCCCATAATCCAAGTTTTCCTTTCGCTGGAATATATTCATCAAGCATGTTCATGTCCTGCACTTCCCAAGCATATCCTCCAACTGCAAAATCACCTAAAAAAAAATCATTGCCTGATACTATTCGTCCGTCTTCCAGGACTGCTGAGGTCTCATGATTTTCAATAACCTTCAAACAATTTATAAGCTTGCATACAGCTATAATCATGCCAGTGGGAAGATTCTCTTTTGTATAACCATGCCTGCCGAGTAACGCCTGTATTGCCACATGGCTAGAGACGTCCTTATCTATTTTTTTACTTGTGTGAATGGCTAAAGAGCCACGATAATGCGTTCTCCATGACCTTGTTTCATATTTTGCCTCTCGAAGGACAAAAAGGCTTGCCCATGGCTGAATCATCGATAAAACCTTCATTCAATCGGCCTCCATTCTATAAAAGTTTACTTTGTCAGTAGAGTGTCCCTGTTGAATAATATTATGACAATTGGTAGAGGCTGATTGGTACATATATTAATTATTCAATTAATCTCTTGAAAGAAATAAGGTTGATCAAAGAGAATAAGTTAATAGACAAAATCTTAACTGACCTGTCCCCGTTAGTTAACAGCAGAGTTACTTTCCAAATTTGAAAGTTCTTTAAAGGTTGGTTAATCTAATGCTAAACATAAAATCATAGACGTAGAAGCAAACATTCTATGAAGTAATATTCACCGTTAGGCTCCCCTTGTTTAATAATATCTTCTACCATGTTTTCTAACTCAAACCCTGTCTCGTCTGGTGCTTCCATAGAAAACTCAAGAAGTGCAACGTAATCATCTATAAACTCTTTGTTCGCAGGACCAACGAATCTAGTGTTTAATTGCATCGCGCCCCTGTCCATAAACGAATTAAGGGTGCTTTGTTTGACGTATATTTTAAGCCAAATTCAACCATCTTTTCATCTGGCGTTTTGTTTTGTGATATGTCTTCAGTCGTATAATTGTTTTCTGTTGCAAAGGTCTTGAACCTTTCTTCTACATTAGCGTTGTTTTTACAGCCTGTTAATAATAAGACTGTCATGGCTACACTAAGCGTTGTTCTGCGCCTTCTTCTTTCAATTCTGACATGGAAGAAAGGTTCAGTGCCTTTATAGATTCCTTCCATGTTTTTCAATGAATCTAAAAAAAGGACGGTTCCCTTTATTACAGGAAAGCGCCCTTTAATAAAAGATCATTCAACCATATTCTGTCTCTAAATAATTATATTTTAATTTTCTTCAATCGCAGGGAACTTAATACAACGGACACTGAGCTCGAAGCCATTGCTGCACCAGACAACCATGGATCCAAAAAACCAAGCATTGCAATGGGTATCATAAGAACATTATATAGAAATGCCCAAAGGAAATTCTGTTTTATATTTCTCGTTGTTTTTTTACTAATGGTGATCGTATTAACCAATCTTTTTGTTTTTATAGGAATAAAAATTTGATTATTTTTATAATACTTTGGATTGGCTATAACCGTTTTTTTACCGTTCACCGATGCTTGAACACCATATCCCGGTAAGGAGAGGATGTCAGTGGCACTTGGAAAAGTACTAACCTGTTTTTTACCTCTTTTACTATGCTAAAGGATGTGGAGGCGTAGCCATGTCCGATCTTTATCGTACGTAAAAAATCCTTTTTCCGTTGTTAAATTGACATGAACATCAATAACGCCTTCTATTTTTGAAACGGCCTTTTCAATTCTTGTTGCACAAGCAGCACAATGCATTCCCCTAATCTCTGAATGGTCCGATTCTTCCATGATCCTCACCACTTCAATTGTTTTACCTTCATTCTATTAATCACTGACTTTATTTATAACGATGAGTGAAGAATAACTTTCTTAGGTTTGCACAGTCTGACTGTACGCTAACGTTTTCTGAGGCTGAACCATTCCCTTCCCTATCCTCCTAATGAACTCACTTTCCCGTTTCCCAATCCCTTCCTATGGAGTATGGGTAAACACCAACAATCTTTTTCCCAACGATGACCTCCCACTTTATTCTCTAGACGAAAAGCCAGCATTAATCGAAATTTATGGATCGTTAGCATAATCATTCCCGCTATATTGATCAAGTTTCGTGTTGAAAAGAGGTGGAAGTAAAAAACTTGATGAAGCAGGCAAACAAAGATGGGAGATCGCTTGGGTAAGAAAAGGATTATTCATTCCGTCCATCAAAGCATTAAAGATAAATAAGAGACATGCCGGCATTAATATAAGCCCGCTCAAAAATGAAAAACGTTTCTTTCGCCCCTTACAAAAACGTTGATTCCTATCAGGTGCCGTGATGGGCCACCACATACTAAGAGATAATGCGAAAAGCAATAATGTATATCCATCCCGAATCAAAGGATATTGCGAAAGAATTTCTAAAGTTATCGGTATATGGTACATCAAAAACAATACGGCAAAAACACTTAAAGAAATCATAGGGGGGAATAATTTGCTTACCGTTTTCATTATTGAAATCTTCCATACTTGTTTATACAGATAATCAGGAATTCCTAACAAAAGAATTGGCGGAATAATAAAGTACAGAATACTCATTTGAATCATATGCAAACTGAAGGAAAAATGATTGATCGCAGCTAACGGACTGCCCGTCGATGATATACATGCCGTGACAGCATTTTGGTTTTCATTGTTTATTGCCATTGTCCTGTTATCCGGACTTATGTGGACGGATGTTTGGGGTAGTATGGCAAAAAGTGTTGTTGACGCAACCGAAACTGGTAGTCCAGTGGGAGATCAACCTTGGGAAAAACATGCCTTTACAGAGTCTACTGTGCCTACTAAAGAAGTGGCAGACGTACCATGGGCTGCAGAGAACTTACCTGTTCCAGATTCTGGTGCTGGCGGAACAGCCCCCATTTCTATTGAGCAAGTTATGCAAATTGCAGAGTCAAAAAATGTTCATCCAGGGTATACCATAGCCTTCCCTGAAGATAAGACAGGAGTATACACCGTATATCTCGATCCAGCTGACGTTTATCCTAACCGCCCTAATCCTTCGACTCAACAAACATTGCACATTGACCAATATGATGGACAAATTTTAGCTGATTTAGGTTGGAAAGATTATGGAATCATGGGAAAAATTATTTCCCTTGGTATTGCCTTTCACCAAGGTGAATTCGGGATTATCAATCAAATGTTTAATCTCCTCTTGGTTCTCGCTTTAATCGTTATCCCGTTGAGTGGACTTATGATGTGGAAGAAACGAAAGCCGAACGGTACATTAGGTGCCCCCAAACTACCTCGTAACTTCAAGTTGTTAAAGGGCGTTGCATTGATCGTTATTGCCCTTGGCATATTCTTTCCCTTAGTCGGGATTTCCTTGTTGGTTGTTTTTTGGATTGGTTAATTATGAAGAGAGTTCCAGTGATGAAGCGATGGTTGGGGTAGTACCTCTATCAAATATATTTTCCAGAAGCTATTTATGGTTAGTGGAAAGAAGGGAAAAGAAATCTAGCAGCTTGCACGGGATGTCTTTCAAAGTGTCGTAAAAAAGATCCGGAACAGAATGACATTATTCATGCGACGGGCTTTTTTCTAATTGATCCAGAAGGAAATGTTATCAGCATGTACGACGGTCTAACGGTCTAGAAAATGATACCGAACCCATGGTGGAGATCTAAAAAAGATAAATTGATCGTAATCATTTGACTATCAAGAGGAGGAAAAGCTGAACAGATGACTACAACACGAAATGAAAAACATAATGATGTACCAACAAATGCTATGAAAACCAAGGATTTATATAAAGCCGTTTGGCGTTGGCACTTTTATGCTGGATTAATTTTTATGCCTGTTCTTCTTATATTGGCTATCACAGGTGGCATTTATCTATTTAAATCTGAAATTGAACAATTTATGTATCAGGACTTTTATCAAGTGGAAGCACAGGGGCAGGCAATCCCCCCTTCTAAACAGATTGAAACGGTGATGGATAGATATCCTGAAGCAAAAGTGGATCGATACCGACCTGGAGAAGACACGCATCGTTCAGTAGAAGTAGGAATTAGCAATGATTCCTCTTCACTAACGGTTTTTGTAAATCCTTATACGGGAGAAATTGTGGGCGAACTTAATGATGAAGAACGTTTAATGAATAAAATAGAAGAAATTCATGGAGAACTAATGGCCGGAACAACAGGAGACCGAATGGTTGAATTAGCTGCATGTTGGGCAATTATTCTTATTGTAACTGGTATTTACTTATGGTGGCCTAAAAGGAACGAGATATTATGGGGTATTGTGCTCCCAAGATTTTCGAAAGGAAAAAAAGTTTTAAGGCGAGATCTACACGCGGTTCCAGCTTTTTGGATATCGGCAACCGCACGCCTGAACAAGAAGAGCTGATCCGTTTACGCAAAGAGAATCAAAAGCTTGCCATGGAAAATGATATTTTAAAGCAGGCCGCGCTGATCATGGGACGAAAGTAGATGTGATCCGGAACTCCATTACCGATTTAAAGAACCTGTCGTCCCACCTGTTTAATATTAATTATTTTCTTCTCTCTATCAACGCACAGCACTCGATGTGAGTCGTCTGTGGAAACATATCGACGGGCTGTACTTCCTTCGTTTCATACCCGCCTTCTTCTAATATCTTTAAATCCCGTGCGAGGGTTGCTGGGTTGCACGATACATATACGATCCGTTCTGGTTTCATGGAGAGCATGGTGTCCAGCAGGGTTTCATCGCAGCCTTTTCGAGGTGGATCAATAACAAAAACATCAGGCTGGATGCCATGTGCTTTATACCACCATGGAATCACTTCTTCTGCTTCTCCGACGGCGAAATCAACGTTTTCGATTTTATTTAGGCGTGCATTTCGTTTTGCATCTGACACCGCTTCTGGGACAACTTCAACACCGTAAACATGCTTTGCTTTTTTCGCGAGAAACAGAGAAATGGTGCCGATGCCGCAGTATGCGTCAATAACATTTTCATTTCCGCGCAGATCGGCATATTCAAGTGCTTTATCGTAGAGTACTTTTGTTTGTAACGGGTTTACCTGATAAAAAGAGCGAGCGGATATCGCAAATTTCACGTCGCCGATAGTGTCATAAATATATTCTTCTCCCCATAATACAATCGTTTTGTCACCAAAAATAACGTTCGTACGCTTGTTGTTAATGTTTTGGACAATCGAAGCAACATTCGGAATACCTTCTCGAATGTCTTTAATTAAGTTCTTTTTATGAGGCAGATCGGGACCGTTTGTGACAAGTACAATCATTAATTGATCCGTATTTTTGGCGTATCGGGTGACGACATGGCGGAGCGTGCCGCGGTGTTTTTCTTCATCAAACGCTTTAATGTTATATTTGTCGGCCATTTCTTTGACGGCCTGGACCGAGTCGTCGTTTTCTTTTTGTTGAATAATGCAGGCTTCCATATCAATAATCTGGTGAGATCGCTTTTGAAAAAATCCTGCTTTTAAATGACCATCTTCTCTTGTGCCGATCGGGACCTGGGCTTTGTTGCGGTAGCGCCATGGGTCTTCCATGCCTAGAGCAGGATGAACCGTAACGTTTTCTAATCCGCCGATTCGAGTCATCGCGTCCTGAACTTGCTTTTGCTTATAGCGGAGCTGCGCATCATACGTTAAGTGCTGGATCTGGCAGCCGCCGCATTTATAAAAAATGGGACAAGGCGGATCCGTCCGATCTTCACTTTCTTCGATTCGCTCCATTAATCTGCCAAAACCGTAATTCTTTTTTGTTTTAATGACTTTTATCTTTGCTTTTTCTCCAGGGATGCCATATGGGACAAACAATGGATAGCCGTCAACTTTCGCTACTCCCGCGCCATCATGGGTTAAATCTTCAAATGTGGCTGTGATCATTTCATTTTTTTGAACCGGTGCTTGGACCGCTTGTTTCTTTTTCATTGATGCTGACCCTTTCTTTTCCGTACTAGTAAGATATGAGCCATTGTATCACAAAAATCGGGTTTTAAACTTGGTTGGAGTGTTTATCAGCGATTGAGGTGGGGTTATCAGCGAAAAAATTGTCGATTCAATCGAAATAAATGTCGCATCGATCGAAAAAAAAACTTTAGCAGCGAGCCCCCTCCTCAAACCTCAACTCATATTTTGCCCCACTGTTGGACCTTCCAATCCGAGTAAAACCATGCGACTGCAGAATCCGTTTTGCAGCGTGGGGAGACGAAATATTTAGAAATTCTCTCGTTTCTTTATTGAATATGATGAGTGATCGCACGAAGCACATTGCCAGCTGCCATGTTTCCGTTTCATAGAAAAATAAAAACAATGTGGACATTGCACTCCCTTTATAATTTGGAACGGTGAAATATTATAGCGTTTTATGATATCTTGATTTTTATCAGTATGATGGTTCGTCATTAAAAGAGATAAGGATTCTAATTGAGTTGAAGAAAGCATCGTCTCGGGATACAGAAGCTGCAGCTGATTTATTTTATCTGGCAGAAAGGAGCAGTGAATGACATTTTCATACTTCATTTTTCCTGTTCTTTTCAAGACAGAGCGGTTGTTTCCGATAACAACTAAGGTTTCTATGGGGTAGTTATTCCACTTTGACTCTGAAGCCATGTGGAAAGCTGAGCTTGGTGACGGCTCACCTGGATAAGAGGGTGGAGAAATGCTTCTTCTTTCTCCCCGTCTTTTCGGATAAATTGATTAAATTCGGAATCAAATATTAAGGTTCCGGAAATGTTTTTTATTTCTAAAATAAGAAAAAATGCTGGAGACAAGATCAGTGTATCTATTTGGAAAAACTGAGTACCGTCATAGAGTCTGAGGCCAGAAGTATATAAAACTGTTGTGAGGGGAGAAAGGTTAACGGGTAGTCAATCGATTGTTCGCCTTTGTATCCGGCGAACCATTTTGCGGCGTCTTTTTCAATCGTGAACGGTTTTGGGTGTCCAGGAATTAGTCTTCTCTCTAGTGCTTTTAACTTTTGCAGGTGGCGGGGCATGATTCGAGGTTTGATGATCAATCTATTACTTCTCTTTCTGCTTGAATGGATGTTTTATTCGACATGAGGTGCTAATTTTCCTTTTCGCTGATAAATTTCGAACTTACGCTTGATGTGACAAATTTTTCGCTCATATCGACAATTTTTTCGCCGATAACCCCTTTACAAAACCGCTGATAACGCAAAAAACACCCTGCGAAGAGGGTGCTCTCGTCGTTTATTATCCTGATTCATCAATACATCCAACCGCGTCATCCAATTCTTCAGGAAGATCCGTTTCCTTCCCTTTTCTATACTTGTTCAACATAGAAATAAGCTGGCCGCGGTTGTATTCCGTCTCTCTTTCTTGAGGTTTTCCGTTACCTACTACCTCGTGCACTTCATCTACTATACATTCTTTAACAATTCCTTTACCCTTCTGCGGTGTTTCCTCTTCTTCTTCCTCTTCTTGATACTCTTCTAAAGCGATACGGCCTTCACTTTCATAATTAATAACGCCTTTCTCTTCCATTAAGGTTTCCGCATAATTAAGCATAGCGTTTGTCACATAGCCTGCGTTATCTTGTACGACTTCACCGTTGAACTCATAACCGTCTCCGCCTGTGCCAATGTAATCATTCACTGCTACTACGTAGGTTTTCTCGGGATCTATTGGTTCTCCATCTACCAAAATCTCAGCGTCAACGTACTCATCATCTTCTTCATCATAATAAATCGTGTACCCTATTCCGGAAGCCTGTAAATCTATTGCGTTATAGCGAGAATAAGAATACTCTATCACTTCTTCAATAGATTCACCCGTCATATGGATTTTCATTACTTCATTTCCAAATGGTTCAACCTCGTAAAAATCTCCTGCGGTAATCGTTCCTTCATCTATACTTGCACGAATTCCGCCATTATTCGTGAAGGCAATATCTGCATCAATTGAATCCCTCATAGCATCTGTCCAAAAATTACCTAAAGGCACATCCTGTTCGTTGCGGCCTTCTCTAGACAGTCCTGTTTTGGTTTCGCCAACTTCCTCACTAAGCAGTTCATCGGCTTCTTCTTGATAAGATTCAACGGAAGCCTGAACATCTTCATCTATTTCCTCTAGCTCGTCCACATCATGAAGCTGTCCTTCTATGTTTGTTACTTCTCCTTTTTCCGTATCAACAGTAATGTTCACTTCTCCTATGTTATTTAAATCAGCACCTGTCTGCGCAATTGACGTGCCGTTCACCTCTTCTGGTTCCTCTAGTGCCGTATGAGAATGAGCCCCAACAATTACATCAAAAATATCTGTATCTTCAGCTAATGCTCTGTCGTCATCATATCCTATGTGATTCAACCCGACAAAAATATCTGTGTCTTCCTTGATATCTTGGTATTCGATTGCTACTTGTGCATAATCTTCTTCAAAAGAAAGCCCCTCAATACCGTCCGGAGCTGTAGCAGGCGGTGCTTGTGTGAGACCTAAAATCCCGATCTCAACATTTCCCGCTTCTATCACCTCATAAGCTTCAGGTTCTTCAAACGGGACATCCTCCCTTTCTACCTTAGTATTAGCACTAAGCCAAGGAAACTCTGAATCTCCCATGTTTTTTTCAAAGGCTTCTTGCCCATAATCAAAATCATGATTCCCTACGGTCATGGCATCAAGCCCTACTTGATTAAGAAGATCTATGATCGGTTTCCCTTCATTTAAATCCACTACTGGGTTACCGCTTGATATGTCGCCAGCATCTAGGTATATTACGTTTTCATCTTCATTCTTTTTCTCCTCTACAAAAGCAGCAAGTTTTCCAAAATCATCGATCGAAGCATGAATGTCATTGGTATGTATGATAGTTACTTCTTCTTCTGCTGCTTCAGCTGTGGCAGCAGAAAAACCTAAAAAAAGTGCAGCAGCGGTTATTGCAGCTTTTGATTTGGACAGACAAAAACCCATGAAAAATTCCCCCCTATAAATCACTTAAAATTCATACTAGGAGGTCACTTTTTGCCTGTCAATAGAATCCAGCCACTGCAATAGATAGGTCCTAATTGTGATAATAGATCGAAAGGTCTGCAACTAGCCAGCTGTTTTCCAGAAAGAACAAAAGCGCAAGCGCCCTGTTCAGCCTCGACAGGAAATGTTCTCCAGTCAATAAAGGCGCTCTTTGCCTTTAATGACTGGAGGTTATTTAACCCCGAGAGGCTGGGCTCTGAAGCTAGACGCGGATCAAACAATATGGAGATAGTATCCACAACTTGTAAAAACATAATTTCCTAAACAATAAAAAAACCGCCTTAAAGCGATTTTTCATTTATACACCGACAACATCACTTCGCCGTTCAAATAATTCGACATCGCGCCAGATGCCGTTCAACTGGCCAATCCGCTCACGCGTACCTACTTTTCGAAAACCTGCTCCTTCATGGATTTTTATACTGTTGCGATTTTCAGGGAAAATGCCGGCTTGAAGCGTCCAATAGCCTTCCTGTTCTGTAACTGCTATTAATTCTTTTAATAACGATGTACCCAGCCCCTGACCGCGGATATCGCCTCTTATGTATATACTCGTTTCTCCTACACCATCATAGACGGTACGGTTGGATACTGGTGAAATAGCAGCCCAGCCGAGAACCTGACCGCTTTCCTCATCTATAGCCACGAGTCGGCAGACTAGATCATGCGTTGCCGACCAGATTTCCCAGGATGGTGCTTGTGTTTCAAATGTAGCAATCTCCGTTTCTATTCCCATTTCATATATTTCTTTGACTTCTAGCCAGTGTGGTTTTTGCAAACGTTCAAACGAATATTTCAAAGATACACCTCCATATTATTGCTGTTTTTTTAAACGGCGGTATTCATTAACTAATAGAAAAGCCTGCAGCAGAACGAGAACGATAAATAATGGACTGTAGAGATCAAATCCTGCTCTCGACGATGCTCCCATAAGCGTAAACCCTGCAATTAAAGCAACGATATAAATCGTTAAAATTAACTTAAAGCGAAAACTGGTCCATGGTGTAAAAGAGCGGCGAATCTCCGGAACTGCTATTGATACAATGATGAGAACAGCCATAATAAAAATAATGGTCCTATTAGATATGCTTTCAGCAACCTGGGTGTAGGGGAAAAAGTCATTTAACACCAGGATGCCGACGACAATAAAAAAACCTGCTTGAAGTAATATTTTTAGCAATATTGTGCTACTCCTTCTTTGTTGTCCTAGTCTTTAAATTGGTTTCCTTATAGTATATGAAAAAAATTTCCCCCCTTCAAATTGAAAACACTTTCTCCTTAATACGGAATAACGCCTGCCTTTGTTTTCATAAACAGGACAGACGTCTGTCTTTAACTAAATTTATAATATTTTTGCGAAATCTTCGATGGCTTCTTATCACACCTCCCATTAAATGCAGCTCAGCGGCTGTCCAATATTAATAGCTCTGGTTTTTCTAGGTAACTTTTCACCTCTGTCATAAATTCTCCGCAATGTTCCCCGTCAATCACGCGATGGTCAAAGGTTAAAGACATTCCCATCATGTAGCCTATTTCAATTCGGTCATTTACGACAATAGGTTTCTTTTCCATCCTGTGAATACCTAATATAGCTACTTCGGGATAATTAATGATCGGTGTAGCGAACCAGCCGCCTTTTTTTCCAGTATTAGAAATAGTAAATGTGCTTCCTTTCAATTCTTCTGGTTTAAGACGTTTTTGTCTAGCTCGGTCAGAAAGGTCCTGAATCTGTTCTGCAATTTCTATAATGGACAATCCATCGGCTTGCTTAATAACCGGTACAATTAATCCCTCTTCCGTTGCAGTGGCGATTCCAATGTGAATACCCGCATGATAATGAAATTCCATTGCTTCGTCATCTACGGTTCCGTTAAAACGAGAGATTTTCTTTAAAGCACGGGTTACCGCTTTCACAATAAAAGGCAGATAAGTTAACTGAATCCCTCTTCCTTCCAACTCAGGCGTTAAATCATCGCGCAGCTGTGTCAGCTTTTCTGCGTTCACCTCATCCATCCCAATGCAATGAGGAATGATTTCTTTTGCCCGGGTCATGTTCTGGTAGATTTGTTTCCGTAACCCTTTAATAGGTTCGACTCGATGAGTCCGTGTTTCAGCTGGAATGGCTTCATCCTTTGTCTTGGTAGCATTTACTGAAGCAGGTGTCTTGTAATCTTCTACATGATTTCTTACGTCTTCGGCTGTCACTCTTCCGCCCTTTCCAGTAGGCGTGACAGCATGAATATCTACACCCAGTTTTCGTGCAAGCTTTCGGACAACCGGTGCAGCTGGAATTTGTTTTTTACCAGAGGAAGCTGCTGACTTCTCCACCTTTTCAGCTTTTTCCTCAAACGAAACAAGCACTTCCCCTACTTTAATGACTTCTCCTTCTTTTGCCCCCAGGCTAACAACTTTTCCAGTATAAGGAGAAGAAATTTCTACCGATGCCTTATCGGTTTGCACTTCTGCAATATTTTCGTTTTCCTTAACATGGTCTCCATTTTGTATAAACCATGTTACCAGTTCTGCTTCATGAAGGCCTTCTCCTATATCCGGCAGCCGAAATTCAAAGCTCATCCTGCCGCCCCCTTTAATCCAAAGATATTTCCCAAGTATTTATTATCTGTTCTTCAATTCGCTCTGCTGACGGTATCCAATGGTCCTCTACACTTGGCACAGGATATGGACTGTCATAGCCTGTTATTCTATTAATCGGCGCTGCTAAATAAAACATCGCTTTTTCGTTAATAACCGCTGATATTTCGGCCCCGGCTCCTGCAGATTTAACTGCTTCGTGAACAATAACGGCGCGGCCTGTTTTTTGAACCGAAGTGATAACCGTTTCTTCATCTAAAGGTACGATCGTTCGTATATCAATTAATTCAATGGATAGTCCCCGGCTCTGCTCTCCTTTTTGTACCGCTTCTTTTACCGCTTGCATCGCTGCTCCCCAGCTGATCACAGTGATATCGTTACCTTCTTTGACTACATTTGCTTTCCTAATTCAATGATATATCTCTCTTCTGAAACCTCTTCTTTAAATGCTCTGTACAATTTCATCGGTTCTAGAAAGAGGACAGGATCAGGGTCATCAATTGCTGCTGCCAATAAACCTTTTGCATCGCAGGGAGTAGAAGGCATGACCAGTTTTATGCCGGGAGAGTGCATGAACAGTCCTTCTAAGCTGTCAGAATGGAGCTCGGGGGTGCGGACACCTCCGCTGTACGGAGCTCTAATCACCATGGGAACATGGTAAGCGCCCGCTGATCGAAACCTCACTCTGGCAGCCTGCGCTGCTATTTGGTCCATCGTTTGATAAATAAAACCTAAAAACTGGATCTCCGCAACTGGTTTTAGGTTACGGACTGCCATTCCCACTGCCGCGCCTACAATCCCGACTCTGCTAATGGGGTATCAATGACGCGTTTCTCTCCGAAAGTTTCTGCTAATCCGTCTGTTGCACGGAACACGCCGCCATTTTTGCCGACATCTTCTCCAAGAATGAGAATGTCTTCATTTTGTTCCATTTCCTGGCGCAAAGTATAGTTGATAGCTTCCACCATATTTAGAACTGCCATGTTTGTTCCCTCCTTTTTCCGGTAACCTCGTCGATCTGTTCTTTCAACCTTTTTGTAGGTTGATCATAAACGCATTCTAAGGCATCTTCTAATGTGGAGGGTTTATGCTGCGCTGCTTTTTGGAGATTTTTCGTCACTTCATCTTCTAATTCTGCTCTTAATGATTTTTCTTTTGTTTCATTCCATATGTTTTTATCTATCAACATGTTTCTCATTCTGCGAAGAGGGTCTTTATTTTCCCACTCTCTTCCTTCCTCTGCTTGTCTATATTTTGTCGGATCATCTGCCGTTGTATGAGGTCCTTTACGGTAAGTAACTGCTTCAATTAAAACAGGAGTACCTTCTATTGCTTTCGTTCTTGCTTCTTTCATCGTTTCATATACGGCTGGTGCATCATTTCCATCTACTTGAATTCCAGTTATACCGTAAGCCAGCGCTTTTTGGGCGATGGACCGGCTGTTTGTTTTCTTATGAAACGGCATACTGATTGCCCACTGATTATTTTGGACGAAAAAAATAACGGGCAGGTTGAATACCCCCGCAAAATTTAATGCTTCATGAAAATCGCCTTCTGAGGTTGCACCATCTCCGACATAAGCAACACTGATGCCGTCTCTGTTTTTGTATTGATCAGCAAATGCACTTCCAACAGCGTGAAGAGACTGAGCTCCTATAATAATTTGAATCGGAAAAACATTGCTTCCTTTTAAATTTCCACCTTCTAAATGACCCATCGTATACCGAAAAAAATTTTCCATGCTCACACCCCGCACCATGCAGGCAGCTTCTTCTCTGTAACTGGGAAACATCCAATCCTCAGAAGTTAAAGCCATCGCGCTTCCAACTTGAGCTGCCTCTTGGCCTGCTAGAGGTGCATAAGTACCGATCTTTCCTTGGCGCTGATACTTTAGCGCTCTTTCATCAAAAATTCTCCCCCGCACCATCCACTTATACATGTCGATTAATGTTTCATCGCCAATACTAGTATTACCATTCCATTTTGCCGTCTTCATTGAGAAGCTGCTTTCTTTGAATATTAATACTTTCGGGTTCTACCCACATTTTACTCCCCCTCCCTCGTTTTTTAAGACGAATTCCAAGTATATTTATAAAAAAATGACATTATGTCAAATTGTTTAGCTATAGTATAATGTTCCACAAATCAAGCGTCAATACGAAGCGAGGTAATATTTTGAAAAGTGAAAATTTTGATCAAAGGAATATTAGAGCGCTCCGCTCGCGAGTTTTATTATTAGAATCGGCAAAGAATACGTTCCTAGCACACGGTTATAAACAAACGACTATCGCCAAAGTCGCAAAAGAAGCTAATCTAGGATATGGTACCGTCTACTCGCATTTTAAAAAAGGAAAAGAAGAACTGTTTTTCGCCGTTGTAGAAGGCGCAATGAATGAATTCTACCAAATTGCCGATACCACATTCACCCCTTCTTCCCATCAAGAAACGACCGCTTTTGCGTATAAACGGGCCAAAGAGTTTCTTCAAGTTGCAATCTAATACCCATGGTGTGTACAAATAAATTGTTTAAAATTGACGTATTTAATGGTAAAACAACGAATTGAAAGCGTTTACATAGTTAAGGAGGGATGAAGGTCTGGGAAATCTATAAACCTAGCAGGGTTTTGGTGCTTTTCTTATTAATCATTAAACTTTTCTATAGACAGAAAGGGGATAGTAAAAGATGCGTTATGATGCACCGAATACATCTGGAAGTCTAGTAAACTTTAAAGAGCGGTACGACAATTTTAATGGAGGAGAATATAAAGCACCTGTAAAAGGTGAATACTTTGACAATGTTACTCCTGTTACCGGGGAAGTATTTTGTCAAATGTCGCGTTCTACCGCAGATGATGTAGAACTAGCTATTGATGCAGCTCATCAGGCAAAAGATGCCTGGGGGCGAACATCTCCTGCTGAACGCGGCAAAATATTGAATAAGATAGCCGATCGTATCGAAGAAAATCTAGAAATGCTGGCTGTTGCGGAAACATGGGAAAATGGAAAAGCAGTCCGCAAAACATTAAATGCTGATATTCCGCTTGCGGTCGATCATTTCCGCTATTTTGCGGGGATCATTCGCACTCAGGAAGGTACAATCAGTCAAATTAATGATGATACGGTCGCTTATCACTTCCATGAACCGCTTGGCGTAGTCGGTCAAATTATTCCATGGAACTTTCCGCTTTTAATGGCTACATGGAAAATTGCTCCTGCACTTGCAGCCGGCAACTGCACCGTTCTGAAGCCTGCTGAACAAACGCCTGCTTCCATTCATGTCCTGCTTGATTTAATAAAAGACCTTCTTCCGCCTGGTGTGCTTAATATTGTAAACGGTTTTGGGGTAGAAGCTGGTAAACCTCTTGCATCAAACAGCCGTATCTCTAAAGTAGCGTTTACCGGGGAAACAACGACCGGCCGTTTGATTATGCAATACGCCTCTGAAAATATTATTCCTGTTACGTTAGAACTTGGTGGTAAATCTCCAAACATCTTTTTTTAATACGTCATGAAAGAAGATGACAAATTCCTTGATAAAGCCATTGAAGGCTTTGTAATGTTTGCATTAAATCAAGGGGAAGTTTGTACATGTCCATCCCGGGCCCTTATTCACGAGTCCATTTACGACCGCTTTATGGAACGCGCCCTGCATCGAGTAGAAGCTATAAAAACTGGACATCCGCTGGATACCGATACCATGATGGGCGCGCAAGCCTCTCAAGAACAAATGGAAAAAATTATGTCCTACCTTGACATCGGGAAGCAAGAAGGAGCCGAAGTTCTTGCCGGCGGCGGCAAAAATGAATTAAATGGTGAGCTGGCCAACGGATATTATGTCCAGCCGACTATCTTTAAAGGCTCAAATAACATGCGTGTCTTCCAGGAAGAAATTTTGGTTCTATGTCAAATGTTGGGGTAGGAGTGCCTTGCTCCTACTCCTTTATCCTACTTGAAATTCCGTTATTTTATATTGGTGATGTAATAAGACACGTAACCTTAAACGATCATAACGCTTGAAGCCAAAAGCGTTTCGTTTAATCACCTTTGTTTGATTGT
>NZ_JBHFQG010000023.1:0-57043 GCF_041949975.1 Alteribacillus sp. JSM 102045
CCGAAGGGATCTGCCTGCTTCCCGCGCTCGACTTGCATGTATTAGGCACGCCGCCAGCGTTCGTCCTGAGCCAGGATCAAACTCTCCATGAAAAGAGATTGATACAAGCTGTATCTTAAAAATAATTCGTTAAAGAAAGTAACAGACGCTTGACTTTCATTCAATTTTCAAAGGACAACTTCCTTCGCCTCAATTGGCGACTTTTTTATATTAACACCTGCTCAATAGAGTGTCAATAGATTTTTTACTGTTTTTTTCTTAATGAAAACTGACTGTTGCGCTGTTTTCAGCGACAGGTAATAATATATCACCATCTAATACTTCTCGCAACCCCTAATTTTAAATTTATACACAAAAAATTTGTTTACTAATACACAGAAAGTATTATACAGCTTTCTAAATGCTTTCCATAAAAAAAGCCCGCAAAGCGGGCCCGTTAATTTCAGTTTATTCATTTGATTGTTTTCGCATCTGGGGAAATAATAACACGTCTCTAATAGATGCTGAATTAGTCAAGAGCATAACCAGACGGTCAATACCGATCCCTAAGCCGCCAGTAGGAGGAAGTCCATATTCCATTGCTTCTAAATAATCCGTATCCATCATATGAGCTTCATCGTCACCTTGTTCTCTTTCTTGTACCTGGGCTTCAAAACGCTGACGTTGGTCGATAGGATCATTAAGTTCTGTGAAAGCATTGGCGTGTTCCCGTCCAACTATAAATAATTCAAAACGATCTGTAAAACGCGGATCTTCCGCATTCTTCTTTGCAAGCGGTGAAATAGCAACAGGGTGTCCATATACAAAAGTCGGCTGTATTAATTTTTCTTCCACAAAATGCTCAAAAAACTCATTCACTACATGCCCAAATGTCATATTTTCTTTTAATGGCACTTGATGTTCTTTAGCCAAAGACCGTGCTTCTTCATCGCTCATATCTTGCCAAAAATCAATTCCCGTTTCTTCTTTAATAGCATCTACCATATGAACACGGCGCCATTCCGGTTTTAAATCCACTTCGTGTTCTCCATAAGAGATAGTAGTAGCACCGAGGACTTCTTGTGCTATGTGTGCTATTAAGTTCTCAGTTAAAACCATAATATCTTTATAATCGGAATAAGCTTCATAAAGTTCCATCATTGTAAATTCAGGGTTATGTCTCGTAGATATTCCTTCATTACGAAATACACGACCGATTTCATATACCTTTTCCATTCCACCAACAATCAAACGCTTTAAATGCAATTCGATTGCAATACGAATGTATAATTCCATATCAAGAGCATTATGATGGGTAATGAAAGGACGTGCCGATGCCCCGCCTGGAATAGAGTGAAGCATTGGTGTTTCTACTTCCAAGTACCCTTGCTCGTCTAAATAACGCCGCATAGATTGCAAAATTTTGCTGCGAACCACAAATGTATCACGCACTTCAGGGTTTACAATTAAGTCAAGATAGCGCTGTCGGTAGCGTTGTTCAACATCTTTCAATCCATGAAACTTGTCCGGCAGAGGGCGCAGAGATTTAGACAACAATTCAAACGCCGAAGCTTTTACAGACAGTTCGCCAACTTTCGTTTTAAAAGCGAAGCCTTTCAAACCTACAAAGTCACCAATATCCGTACTTTGGAAAAGCTCGTAGGCCTCTTCCCCCACTTGATCTTTTCTTACATAAATTTGAATTTTCCCTGTTAAATCTTGAATATGAGCAAAGCCGGCCTTCCCTTTTCCGCGTTTTGTCATGACTCTTCCTGCAATAGAAACTTCTGCTTCTTTTTCTTGAAGCTCTTCTTTACTAAACTCATCAAACTCTTCCATCATAGCAGCTGCGGTATGAGACCTATCAAAACGCTGTCCAAACGGATCTTTTCCTTCTTCCTGCAGAGATTGTAGCTTCTCTCTGCGGACAGCTATCTGGTCGTTATATTCCTGTTCTTGACTCATACTATCCACCCCTTAATTTAATTGATATATTTAAGTACTCATAAACCTTTTTTTCGTTCATGTAAAGGGACTGACCCTATTGTACAAAAGGGGCAGTCCCACCATTTTTAAATAATTAAAGAAAAAACTATACTGCCGATGCTTTTTCTTTCTGTGCTGATTCCAAGCCATCGACAAAGTTATATAAAGAAGACGCCACTTCATCACGTGTATGGAGCTGATTAATTTGATCGCGCACTTTGTTATTGCCTCTAAGTCCCTTAAGATACCATGCAGCATGCTTTCGCATTTCCCGAACAGCTACATCTTCTCCTTTTAAGTTGATCAGCCGATCCATGTGTATCATGCACACATCGATCTTTTCACGAGGAGAAGGGTCCGGTGCAAGCTCTCCTGTCTCGAGGTAATGAATGGTGCGATATAGCATCCAAGGGTTGCCTAGTGCTGCTCTTCCAATCATGACACCGTCTACACCAGTAGTGTCCAACATGTTTTTAGCATCTTGAGGCGTCTTCACATCCCCATTTCCTATAACAGGGATATTTACAGCCTCCTTAACTTCTTTCAATATATCCCAATTTGCTGTACCTTCATACATTTGCAGACGTGTACGCCCATGAACAGCGACAGCCTTTCCTCCAGCTGCTTCAATTGCTTGGGCATTTTCTACGGCTAAAATATTTTCATCGTCCCAGCCCATTCTCATTTTCACTGTTACTGGTTTTTCAACAGCTTTTACTGCCACAGAAACCATTTCATATATTTTATCAGGGTTAAGAAGCCACTTCGCTCCTGCGTCACATTTTGTGATTTTTGGAACCGGGCACCCCATATTAATATCAATTATATCTGCATTTGTTTGTTGGTCGACAACTCTGGCAGCTTCTGCCATTGTTTCTTTGTCCCCGCCAAATATCTGCAAACTTAAAGGCTTCTCCCGTTCATCGACGTAAAGCATTTTCAATGATTTTTCATTTTTATTGACAATGGCTTTATCACTAACCATCTCGGCACATACAAGACCTGCCCCAAATTCTTTAGCTATTAGACGAAAAGCCGGATTGCACACTCCTGCCATCGGTGCAAGCACGACTTGGTTTTTCATTTTTATGTCTCCGATTTTTAACATATTTCCACCTCCTACGTTTCAGCCAGACTGAAGCTCTTCTTTTGTTATACCTAATGCCTCAACTACTTTGTCTAAAAATTTCTCGTCTGCAATACGACTGCCTCGTTCTACTTGCCCGAGAATAGAAACAGAAATCCCCATTTTGTCTGCAAGGCTTTCCTGTGTATATCCTTTCAGCTTCCGAAAAGCCCGAACCCTGCTGGCCCAGAGCAGCTCCTCCATAAACGGACACCTTCTTTTTCTTTTTTCGATAGATCTTCGGCAAGCTCCTGGATGTATTTATGATTAAGTGGATAAATAACAGTTGAAGCTATTTCATTTAACGGTATCAACACAAATGCTCGCTCATGCATCCGCGGATGCGGAATAGATAATTCGTCCATTCTAATATTTTCATCATTGAAGAGTAAAATGTCAAGGTCTATTGTCCGCGGCCCCCAACGTTTTATTTTCACACGGTTTAATTCTTCTTCTATACGCTGTGTTGTCTCTAGTAAGCGTTTCGGTTCTAATGAAGTATAAAGCTCAAGTACCATATTTAAAAATGGTGCTTGTTCCGTTACTCCTACAGGCTCTGTTTCATAAATAGAGGAAAGCTGGATAATATTTATTTCTTCATCTTGCTGCAATTTTTCCACTGCTTGTTGTAAATAGTGAAGCCGATCTCCTATATTAGAACCAAGAGCAAGGTACACGTGATTTTTCATGTTTTTGCCCTCGTGATTTCAATAGCGACGTGTTCATAGTGGCCTGGAATCGGCGGGTCTGGTTTAATAACTTTCACTGTGGCCTGCTCGACGATATTAAATTTCTGTAAAATGTTAGAAGCTATGGATTCGGCTATGGATTCGACCAAATCAAAAGTTTGTCCTTCCATTATCTCTTTTACAGCTTGATGAGCTTCTGCGTAATTAACACTTTTTTCAAGGTTATCTTCCGCCGCCGCTTCAGATAAATCCGCCTTCATGACAAGATCTACTTGAAAACGCTGCCCCAGTTTATTCTCTTCAGGAAACACTCCATGATAGGCGTAGAATTCCATACCTTTTAGATATATTTTATCCAACTGTGGTCACCTTACCCTTTCCAAGCATGGCATCCATCATTTTTACCGTCCGGCTCATTTCCAATACGTCGTGTACTCTAACAATATCACAGCCTCTTTCAATACCAAGGCTGACGGTGGCGCCTGTTCCTTCTACTCTATCATTTGCCGGCAGATTAAGCGTCTCTGCTATTAAAGATTTCCTTGAGGTTCCCAATAATACTGGATAACCAAGAGCAGTAAATTGTTCCAGTTTTCTCATAACTTCAAGGTTTTGTTCGTAGGTTTTTGCAAACCCTATACCTGGATCTAAAATGATTCGCTCTTCTTTTACCCCTGCATTGCAGCAAAGAGTAATACTTTCTTCCATATCTCTTAAAATATCCGCCATTAGGTTGCTGTACTCCATATCTTCACGGTTGTGCATAAGGATAATTGGTACATCATATTGAGCAGCAACCTCTGCCATTTCCGGATCGGCTTTAGCCCCCCAGACGTCATTAATGATAGAAGCTCCGGATTCGATAGCTTGTCTTGCTGTTTCTGCCTTATAAGTGTCAATTGAAATTGGGACATTTACTTTCTTAGCAATCGCTTTGATAGCCGGAAGGACTCGTCTGCGTTCTTCTTCTCCCTCCACTTTTACATGACCGGGTCTAGTGGATTCACCGCCAATATCAATGATATCAGCACCTTGTTTAACCATTTCCTGTGCCCGTTCTACTGCACTTGTTAAATTATCAAAACGTCCGCCATCAGAAAATGAGTCTGGTGTAACGTTTAAAATTCCCATCACATAGGTTTTTTGAGAAAAATTTAATGTCCAAGGTCCCCAAGAAATAGAAGTTCTACTCATGTGCTTTCTTCCTTTCCTCGTCAAAAATCTCAGCTGAACTCCATAATTGTTGACGATATTTATTATACTCTTTCTGTAAAAAATCAACTGTCGAACGACCCTTGTTATCATGTTTCTCAAAAGTATGCTGATCGACAGCTTTAAGACGTACTACTTCCTGTATGGAATTCGTTACAAATGCTTCATCTGCCTCAAAAAGCATATCAGGTTTAAAGCTGCCTTCACGTATATAAAAAGAGTGCTTTTTAGCTAAGTTTATCACGAAAGAACGGGTGACACCGTTTAATATCCCTGTTTTAATGGATGGGGTATAAATCGTCGTCCCTTTTACCCAAAAAAGATTAGAAACTACTCCTTCAGCAAGGTCTCCTTTTTCATTTACAAAAAGACCTTCAATGGCGGAATCCTCGCCTGTTTCTCTTTTACCCAAAATACTGTTAAAGTAGTGATGAGACTTTAAACGTATCGATGCTTCGGGCGAATTCCTTTTTACCGTTAACAGCTTTCCTTTTTTATCTGAGGGTGGATTTACCCCTGTCTCTGGAAGAGGCTTCATATATATTATAACAGCAGGTGAATGATAGGAATTTGTAGTGAGTCCAAGCTCTCCATTTCCTGCAGATATATTGTATCGGACATAGGCATTTTTCCACTGATTTGCTTCCAGCAGAGTATTTAGTTGCTGCATGACTTCCGCTCGCTCATACGCCCATTTTATATTCATTAATTGAAGGCCTTTTTCCATTCGCCTGAAATGATCATCGATTAAAAACGGATGGCCGTTGTATATTCTAAATGTCTCAAATAACCCAAGTCCATACATAAAGCCGTGTTCAAAAACAGAAAGGCGAGCCTGGCCCGCCTCTTTTATTTCTTCATTTATATAAATAAACATGTTAGACTCCCTGTGCATTCCGGTGAGTTCCTACAAAATTACGAAGCAGTTTTTTCCCTTCTCCGGTCATTATGGACTCGGGATGAAACTGCACCCCTTCTACAGGCAGAGATTTATGGCGTATCCCCATAATTTCTCCTTCGTCTGTCCAGGATGTAATTTCAAAACAATCCGGAAGGCTTTCTCGTTCCACAATTAATGAGTGGTAGCGAGTAGCAGTGAACGGATTAGGCAGCCCTTTATAAACAGATTGTTTATCATGACTCACTTCAGATGTTTTTCCATGCATAAGCCGATCTGACCGAATCACCTTTCCTCCAAACGCCTGAGCGATCGATTGATGTCCCAGACACACACCAAATACTGGAATCTTCCCAGAAAAATACTCAATGGCTTTAATACTGATACCTGCTTCATCCGGACTGCACGGACCTGGAGAAACCATTAAATAATCAGGACCAAGTTCTTCTATTTCCTCTATAGTTATCTTATCGTTTCTACGAACTACAAGTTCTTCTCCCATTTCCCCAAGGTATTGGACAAGGTTGTAGGTAAACGAGTCATAGTTATCAATCATTAAAATCATATACTTTTTCCTCCTCTGCTCGGCTATGCTTTACAGCCATCTCTTCTTCACTAATCTCCTGCGCTTTCCAGAGCGCTCTAGCTTTCTTCAATGATTCCTGGTACTCTGCTTCAGGACTAGAATCAATGACAATCCCAGCACCGGCTTGCACGTAAGCCATCCCGTCCTTAGCAATCATAGTTCGTATGGCTATGTTTAATTCCATATCTCCATTAAACCCAATCCAGCCGATGGAACCTGTATACATTCCCCGCCTGACAGGTTCTAATTCCTCAATGATTTCCATCGTCCGTATTTTTGGAGCACCAGTAATCGTTCCGCCTGGAAACGCTGCTTTTATCATATCATATTCGTCTACATGTTCGGCAAGTTTTCCTTTTACATTGGAAACAATATGCATCACATGGGAGTATCGTTCAATAACCATAAGTTCATCAACCTCTACACTGCCATACGTGCATACTTTCCCCAAATCATTTCTTTCAAGGTCTACAAGCATTACATGTTCGGCCCGCTCTTTTTCTGTTGCTATCAACTCTTTTTCGTAAAATTTATCTTGTTCTGCTGTGGTTCCGCGCGGCCTCGTACCTGCTATAGGTCTTGTAGATGCTTCTTCTCCTCTTTTTTTTACCAATAATTCCGGAGATCCGCTTACGAGCTGAAATTCCGGAGTATGCATATAGCCCATGTAGGGAGAAGGATTAAATTCCCTTAATTTTTCATATATATGAAAAGGGGGCGTTGACAGCTCTCGAGTTTGTCTTACTGACAAGTTCACTTGAAAGACATCGCCTGCCCTTATATATTCTTGCACTTTCCTTACCGATTCTGTAAAGGTCCTCTCTGTAAAAGAAGGAACCAGGTTTTTATTATGTCTGATAGACCCAACCTTTTTATATTGGTCCCATGAAAAATGCGGAGGATGCTGCCATAAAACTTTTAACCGCTGAATATCTGCCTTCGCTTTTGTTTCTTTCCCGTCTGCATAGTGCACTATGATCCACATCTTTTTTTCTTCATGGTCATATATAAAAACTTGATGAAAAGCCAAAAAATATAAGTCATGGGTGTTTAAATCATCGCTTGATTTCATCGGAAGATCTTCTATATACCTTATATAATCGTAGCTGATATATCCTAATATTCCTCCCTGAAAGTCCGGGAGATTAGGTTTTGAGTTTACTTTATAAGGTTCGAGCCATTTTTTCATTTCTTCTAAAGGTTCTCCGCTCTTTTGAACGCTCTCTTGCCGGGTTTTTATAAAAAGGCTGTTGTTTTTCCCTTTTATTACCGCAAACGGGGTGAGACCCGCAATGCTGTATCTCCCTCTTTGTCCGCTTTCTAATAGGATATGGTGATTTTTATCAGCACTTAATGCTTGATAAGATGAGAAAAATTGTTGTTCTGGAAATAAAAATGAAGACGCCATTACCTTATATGATTTTGAACGATCTGGTAACGGAGCCAAATCCTCTAACATGACTTTCCCTCCTGCGTTATACCAATTCAATTGTTCTTATCCTATCACGGAACAGTGATTTTATCATTAAAAAAAGCAGAGCATTGAGCCCTGCTTTTTGTTTACTCTTCTTCAAATTGGTAAAGAGGGGTACTAAGGTAACGTTCACCATTACTTGGAATAACTGCTACTACCTTTTTGCCTTTGCCAAGTTTTTTAGCTTCTTCGAGGGCGGCATATATAGCTGCACCTGAAGAAATACCACCAAGAATTCCTTCTTCTTTCGCTGCTCTTCTTGCAAATTCAAAAGATTGCTCCGTGGTTGCTGTAACTACTTCATCGTAAATATCGGTATCTAAAATTTCAGGAACAAAACCTGCCCCGATTCCTTGAATTTTATGCGGCCCTTTATTGCCTCCGCTTAAAACAGGAGAATCAGCAGGCTCGATAGCGATAATCTTGAGATTTGGGAAATTCTCTTTTAACAGTTTACCAGCACCAGTAATAGTACCGCCTGTACCAATACCCGATACAAATGCGTCAATTTGGCCGTCAACTTGTTCTAATAATTCTCTGCCTGTTGTTTCTCGGTGAATTTCCGGGTTTGCTTCATTTTCAAATTGCTGTGGCACAAAGTATCCATTCTCTTTTGCCAAAGAGTTTGCTTTGCTAATGGCTCCGCCCATTCCATCCGGCCCTGGGGTAAGTACTAATTCTGCTCCATAAGCACGGAGAAGGTTACGACGTTCCATACTCATTGTTTCGGGCATAACAAGGATAGCACGATATCCTTTTGCAGCTGCAACCATTGCAAGGCCAATACCGGTGTTACCGCTCGTAGGTTCAATGATTGTATCTCCAGGCTTGATTTTCCCATCACGTTCAGCCGCTTCAATCATGGCGAGGGCAATACGGTCTTTAACACTGCTGCCAGGATTCATAAATTCAAGCTTCAAATAAACATCAGCATCATTTTCACCAGTCAGCCGGTTCAATTTTACTAATGGTGTATTTCCTATTAGTTCTGTAATGTTGTTTGCCACTTTCATTAATCAATTCCCCCTCAATAATACCAAGTAATTTTATTGGTTTTATTGTTATTATAGTATCAGCCTTTCCTAAAGGTGTCAATCAATCAATTGCACTGGACTATTGCACTTTATTTTCTATATTCCATGCTTGTTGATGAAGTTCCTTTAAATCCTCTGCAGAAAAATAATATTTTTCATTACAAAAATGACACTGTGTTTCTGCACCGCCATCTTTTTCAATCATATCCTGAAGTTCTTCTGTTCCAAGAGAAATCAATGCATTTGCCACTCGTTCAAAAGAACATTGGCAGGAAAAAGATACAGGGTGACGATCTAAAATATTGACTTCTTCTCCAAATATGACGTGAAGCATTTCTTCCGGAGTTTTCCCTTTTTCAATTAATTTTGAGACGGGAGGCATGTTATTAATTTGATTCTCAAGCTTGTCTATCAGTTCATCATCTGCGCCAGGGAGCAGCTGAATAATAAAACCACCTGCTGCAAGAATAGAATTATCCGGGTTTACAAGCACCCCAAGCCCGATAGAAGATGGGATTTGTTCTGATGATACAAAATAATAAGTGA
The DNA here is from genome assembly GCF_041949975.1 of Alteribacillus sp. JSM 102045. NCBI lineage: Bacteria > Bacillati > Bacillota > Bacilli > Caryophanales > Bacillaceae > Alteribacillus > Alteribacillus sp. JSM 102045. The sequence continues at coordinate 9,531 of NZ_JBHFQG010000023.1, forward strand.
AATCTTCCCCTAATTCTCCTGATACAATCGGAACACTTCCTGTAAAATGTTCTTTCATCCCCAGGTCCTTTACAACAGATAAGGTTCCTTCTGTCCCAACGGCACGGGCGACGTCTAACTTTCCATGTTGATTAAGGTCAAAATGCACCTGCATGTTATGGGCATATCCACGCGTAGCACCTGAAGCGGTACTATCAACTACAATAGGCCCCATTGGTCCTCCGCCTTCAATTTTAATGGTTAATTTGTCATCTCCCTTGAGCATTGCCCCCATCATAGATCCTGCCGTCATAGCACGCCCTAATGCAGCAGCCGCCGTTGGCCAGGCCTGGTGGCGTCGTACTGCTTCATTCACCATGTTCGTTGTACGAATGGCGTAAGCTCTTATTTTCCCCTCATAAGCTGTCGATTTTATTAGATAATCTTCCAATTTGTTCATCCCTTCTTATTACGCGGTTTATTTTTCTCATAAATATAATACAAGCCGTTTAAAGTCAGGTAAGGATCTACCCGATCAATGGTCTTCGAAGCTTTACTAATCAACGCAGCCAACCCTCCCGTTGCAATGACAAAAGGATTTCCTTCTGCTTCTTCTTTCATTCTTGAAACAATCCCGTCAACTTGTCCGGCATATCCATAGTAAATACCTGACTGCATGGCATGCACGGTGTTTTTTCCAATAACTTGGTCCGGTTTCCCAATTTCAATACGGGGAAGCTTAGAGGCTTGCTGGTATAATGCATCGGTTGCAACATTCATTCCCGGAGCAATTGCACCTCCGATGTATTGATTGTGTTGATCAATATAACAAAAAGTTGCTGCCGTTCCAAAATCTACAATAATTAAAGGGCCATTATACTCCTCAATAGCTGCTACCGCATTAACGATTCGATCTGCCCCTACTTCTCTTGGATTATCATAACGAATATTAAGGCCGGTTTTTATTCCCGGGCCAATCACCATAGGAGAAAGCATAAGATACTTGCGGCACATTTGTTCAAGCGTGTAAATAATTGGAGGCACAACAGAAGATAGAATAACACCTTCTATTTCTTCTGGTTCTACCTTCTTGGTATAAAGAACACTGAGCAGCTGCAAACCATATTCATCTTCGGTCTTTTTTTGGTTGGTTGATAAGCGCCAATAAGAAACTAATTTCTTTTTTTTGTATAACCCAAGAACAATATTTGTATTCCCTACATCCAAAACCAGTATCATTAACATTCCCACCTATAGCAATACTAATTTATCCTGCACCATCTTAAGAAAAACACGGCCTTGGCTAGTAGTGCAACCTCCTATGGAAGCATCGGCATTAGTACGCTCTATCGTTTAAAGCTGAAATTTTTTCCCTCTTACACTTTTGTTCCTTCTTACCAGTGGAAAAAAAGGGATGCCTTATGAGGGCACCCCTTTTTACCAGTAGGCAATTACACCTTATTTCCGGTTATCGTCTTCTTCGGAAGAAGGAGGATTGTTATTTCCTAGCTTTTCAGCCTCTGATTTTCCTTCTGTGACGTCCGTTTTAGTCTTAGAAGTTTCATCATCGGCCTCATTCGTGTTTTCTTCCGAATCGGCTTTTGACTGAATGTTTACTTTTACATCATCTTTTTGGCTGCTTTCATTCGTGACACTTACTTCATCATCACTTTTGTTTAAATGGTGATCCTCTGGAAGCTTGCCCTCTTCTACAAGAGATTTGATTTGCTGGGCATCCAGTGTTTCTAACTCCAACAGAGTCTGTGCAACAAGTTCGAGCCTACCCTTGTGTTGCGTAAGGATCTGCTTACATTTATCGTAAGATTCTTTAATAATTCGCTGAACCTCTTTATCAATTTCGTGAGCAATTGCATCACTGTAATTTTGTTCGTTTTGAATGTCACGGCCTAAGAAAACTTGTCCTCCAGAGCTCGATCCAAATTGCAAAGGTCCAAGCTTTTCACTCATGCCGTACTCCGTTACCATTTTTCGAGCAATATCAGTAGCACGCTGGAAGTCGTTATGAGCTCCAGTACTTACTTCATTAAACATAACTTCTTCTGCTACGCGGCCGCCTAATAATCCTACAATTTTGTCAAGCAGCTCAGGCTTGGTCATAAAGTAACGGTCTTCTTTTGGCAGCATAACAGCATAGCCGCCTGCCTGCCCACGAGGAACAATGGTAACTTTATGCACCATATCGGCATTTTTCAGCTTGACACCGACTACTGTATGACCTGCTTCGTGGTGAGCGACAATGTTTTTCTCTTTTTCGGAAATAACACGGCTCTTCTTAGCAGGACCAGCAATGACACGGTCAATTGCTTCTTCGATATGGCTCATACGTAATTTTTTCATGTCAGCCCTTGCTGCAACAAGAGCAGCTTCATTTAACAGGTTTTCCAGATCGGCACCTGAGAATCCAGGTGTTCTCTGGGCTATTGCTTGCAAATCAACGTCATCAGCCATCGGTTTATTACGAGCATGGACATGAAGAATTTCTTCACGACCTTTCACATCAGGACGGCCAACCATGATTTGACGGTCAAAACGACCCGGGCGCAGCAATGCAGGGTCCAATACGTCAGAACGGTTTGTAGCTGCAATGATGATGATTCCTTCATTTGCACTAAAACCATCCATTTCAACTAGGAGCTGGTTCAATGTTTGCTCCCTTTCATCATGGCCTCCGCCAAGTCCGGCACCACGCTGTCTTCCGACTGCATCGATTTCATCTATAAAAATGATACAAGGTGCATTTTTCTTTGCATTTTCAAACAAATCACGAACACGAGAAGCCCCGACACCAACAAACATTTCCACAAAATCAGAACCACTGATAGAGAAGAATGGAACGCCTGCTTCACCGGCAACAGCACGGGCAATCAAGGTTTTCCCTGTTCCTGGAGGCCCAACAAGGAGCACCCCTTTTGGAATACGAGCACCTATATTAGCAAATTTTCTAGGATCTTTTAAGAAGTCAACAACTTCTATTAATTCTTGTTTTTCTTCTTCTGCCCCGGCTACATCTTTAAAGCGGGCTTTCTTTTTGTCCTCTTGATATAACTTAGCTTTACTCTTGCCAAAGTTCATTACACGGCTGCCGCCGCCTTGAGCTTGGCTAAGCAGGAAGAAGAATAAAATAAAAATAATCACAAAAGGAATGATGGATGTAAAGAAAGTAACCCAGGCACTTGGCTCTTCTGCAGGTTCTGTTTCTAAATTAAGCGCCTCTCCATCAGGACCTTGAGCGGTCATTAACGTTTGCGTATTTTCTTCGGAAATAGGGACATATGTCTGGAAGGTCTGCTCTTCCTCTTGTCCAGCCTCCTGGCCTTCAACAAGATATACTTCACCTTCCGGCTGTAAAGTTACAGAACTTATTTCGTTATTTTCTAATTTTGATAAAAATTCATTCGTTGTCATTTCATTTGTTTCCGTCTGATCATTGCTCAGGAAACTAATGATACCTATAATGACAAGAAATAAAAGCAAATAAAAAACGGTATTACGAAAAATCCGGTTCATTCCTGACCTCCTCCCACGGGCATTGACAACTTCAATAATAGTACCATATTTGTTTTGTTTCTCACAATCATGACCCCTTGTATATTTCAGGCTTTAATATACCAATGTAAGGGAGGTTGCGGTACTTTTCTGCGTAATCGAGCCCGTAGCCTACAACAAACTCGTCGGGTACCGTAAACCCAGCCATATCTGGAACCAGGTCAACTTTCCTTCCGTCCGGCTTGTCTAACAAAGTGACGATTTTTAATGATTTCGCCCCTCTGTGCTTTATTAAACTAACCAAATAGTTCAGCGTAATGCCGCTGTCAATAATGTCTTCTAAAATAATTATATCTCTGCCTTCCACAGTCGTATCCAGGTCTTTAATAATTTTGACTTCTCCAGATGATACAGTACTGTTTCCATAGCTTGACACATCCATAAAGTCAATCTCAAGGTGCGTTTCAATCCGCTTGGTCACATCGGCCATGAAAGGGAGAGCTCCTTTAAGGACTCCGATAATTAACGGGAACCGCCCGTCATATTCCTCTGTTATATATTTCCCAATTTCGCGGATCTTTTCCTGTAACTCTTCTTCGCTAATTAATACTTTTTCAATTTCATCATGCATCTGGACTTATATACCCTCCCAAGCGTTGGTTCAATCCACCATATTTATCTGGTGCTAAAAATGTCCGTTCCCTATCTTACCACGACTTCTTACTAGATTTCACCCTTCAGGGCTTGACTCTATGCCTATAAATAATAATAAGGGGTCCCGGAACACTGTATAACAATATAATTCCCATCTATTTCCGGATTTTTCACATGGTGAGAAGATTTTTTAAGGTATGGAATCCAAAGCACCTTTCCATTTGCATCGGTCACAACCGGCCAAATGTTTCGTTTAACTTGTGGAATTTTTTCGTCTATAAAGATACGATTTACCTTTTTTGTTCCCTTCATTCCTAATGGCTGAATTTTATCTCCAGCCTTCCTTTTACGAATTAACAGCGGAAATGCTGCGTCTTCTTCTTTACATACAAACACATTTTCTTGATTTTCAGACCCCTTCATATTAAAAGTTTTTTTAGCAATAAAGCTCATATCATCATAAGAGACCTGTCCCGGTACATTTAAACTCCGTGTTTGTCTCTCTTTTGATACTTGTCCTGCACCATTGTAAAGCATAAAACATAAGGAATCATACGAACGAGACACCTTTACCCCTCCCGGCCAATCCAATGAAAAGGAGGGGTGACGCTGGTGTAATAAATCAATCAACTGTTTAATATGTAAAATGGATAATTCAGGAACTTGTGAATAACAAAGATACCTTAATGTTAGATGAATCCCCCTTCTTTGTAAAGGGAGCGGAAGCGCTCTCAACCCCTCTGCAGAAATCGTCACGAAATGTTCATTCTCCTCTAATAGGAGACGCTGGATTTCTTTTTCCGCCTGAGCCTCAATATAACGCTGTTCTTCACTTGTCCAGTCTAGAAAATCTTGAAAATGACGATGAACCAGCTTGTTTTCCTGCTTTAAAAAAGGAAGCACATTATGCCGGAACCTGTTTCTTGTGTATTTGTTGGAGGAGTTGCTTTCATCCATGCGAAAAGGAATGTGGTTTTCATGACAATAAGAAAGAATGTCTTCTTTCGTAACGGGCAGCAATGGCCGAATTAATTTTCCTTGTCCAAAAGGTCTGGAGGGTGCTATACCTGTTTCACCCAAAACTGCTCTTCCTGTAACCTGCTTCATGAGCATTGTTTCTATTTGATCATCAGCATGATGGCCCGTTGCCAGTACGTCTAATTTATTCTCAGCCATCAAGGACTTCAGGTATTGATAGCGAAGATAACGTGCTTGTTCTTGAACGGTTCCGCCTTCTTTTTCTAATGCTTCTTTGACTGCTACACGTTTACAGAAAAAAGGTATGCTGTTATTGCTGCACCATTTTCTTACAAACCTCTCATCTTCTTCTGCGGTTTTTTCTCTTAATCCATGATTAACATGAGCTGCATAAACTTCTACTTCCCACTTAAACTTACATTCCTTTAATAAATACAAAAGAGCCATAGAATCCGGCCCTCCAGACACAGCTGCTAAAACTTTATTTCCGTTCTTTAACAGATTTCGTTCTGTGATCCATTGCTCAATGATTTGTTTCATAACGCTGTCCTACTCCTTTACCAATAGAAAAAATAGACAGGGCGAACACTAAGCCTGCAGCAATGGCACCGGCTTGCAGTAAAGTTTCTACTCCTAGCTCCAACCCATTAAAATAATCTTCTTCGACAAAGGCAAGCATAGTAGAATAAGCTCTCCCGCCAGGAACAAGCGGAATAATACCCGGAATCGTAAAAGTGGTTACTGGAACACGTTTAAAACGTGCCAGCCAATGAGAAGCAAAAGCGGCTGCGAATGCTGCCACAGCAGCAGAAAACACTTTGGTCCAGCCAAAATCTGGAAGGGAGCTGTAAATAAACCAAGTAAGAACACCAATAATCCCGCCCCACCACACAAGGCGGAGCGGTATATTAAATATTATGCCAAAGGCAACGGTAGCTATAAAACATAATAATAATTCTATCCAAACCATCGGACACACTCCTGAACGTATATTGAATTAAATATAAAGAATTGACAGGGAAACAGCAACACCTGCTGCAATAGATAGAGAGGTGACGCCTGCTTCCGCCCCGCGAGCAACACCGGCTACAAGATCTCCTGACATAAGATCTCTTACAGAGTTTGTCAGGGGAACCCCGGGTACCAGCGGAATGAGTGTACCGATTATGATTTGATCAATATTCATGCCAAAGCCAGACTGAACTATTAATATGGCTACTATCCCACCAGATAAAGCAGCCAAAAACTCTGAAAAGAATTTCACTTTTAAATACTTTTGGTAGAGCACAAGGGAGACAGTGGTAATTAATCCTCCAATAAACGCTGGAAAAACATCAAATAAGCTTCCCCCTATTAAGTAGGAGAAAGCAGCTCCTCCAATACCGGAAGCTAAATAAATCAGCCACAGGGGATAATTCATAGGTGCTTTTTCAATATCAATAAGTTCCTTGATTGTCTCTTCAATGGTTAATTTACCATGGGTAAATTCTCTTGAAACCTGATTTACTGATGTTACCTTGCTTAAATCCTGGTACCTTTCGCGCACACGAATCATTTGCATTAAATCCTGCCCATTTTTTGTACGAAAGGCGAGAAAAATGCCGGTAGTAGTGACAAAACTGCTCACATTATGCATTCCAGCAGATTGAGCCATGCGTGTCATTGTATCTTCTACTCTGTACGTTTCAGCACCGTATCGAAGCATTAATTTTCCGCCTAATAAACAGCATTCCATTGTTTGCTCTGCTGTTCCCATGAAAAGCCTCCACCTCTTTTCCCACTCTTACATCCATTGTCCCATAAAGTATAGAATAGATGATAGAAAGAGAAAAGAGGCTGTAAGAATGATTTCTATTCGGTAGGAGGAGGATTTTTCTTTATTTCTTTTATTTTGTGGCGGCTTGGCAGGGCTTCTAGTATTTTTAGCCGGCCGTGATGAGCGACGCGGCTTCTTGATTTTATGCGAATTTTTATGTGAACGAGCTTCAATGGCTTCCATTAAATCTTTTTTCATCCATTGAGCTCCGGCATAGTTTCCTTTTAAGGCATTAAGAAGTATTTTTTTATAAGGAGCCAAAGAAGACATGCTTGTAATCCGTCTTGTTAAATAATCTATGCTGTTTTCCTTATCAGCTGGTTTGTTAAACCTCTCGTGATATGCAGTTTGAATAAAAATCATTGCTGCAGAAAACAAATCATAAGATGGCTCTGCTTTGCGGTCTCCAAGACCCCAATACCCTCTGTCGTAAAATTCTGTATATTCCTTGATTGCTCTCCCAATTTTAGTCGTGCCTCCTACATCAAACCATCTAACTCGTGCTGGCGGGCCTGTAATAATTAAATTTTCCGGCTTTAAATCGCCGAACACCCAGCCTTCTCTGTGCAAGCGGTCCAGATCCCCTAATAACTGGACCATCAGTACTGGAGCCCACTCTATACCTTTTCTTTTAGTAAACGTCACAAGCGGCTCCCCTTTTAAATACTCCATACAGAAAAAAGGGTACGTTTCATTTCTGATTTCTATATCATCTACATCCCATAAAGAGGGACCAAGAACATTGCCTTTCACTTTGGAGAAATGCTTTAATACATTTATTTCCGAAGTGAGCGACATTTTGTTTTCTCCAATTTTCACTGCAGCTTGGCCGGTCCTGGTTTCCACTAAATAAACAGACCCGGTCGCTCCATTGCCTAGCTTATTAACAATTCGGTAAGGATTTTTGTTCCACTTCCCGAGCCATTTTGTTCCGGGAGCTAGATTAGAAGCCTGATTCTTCAAATGGACCTTCTTTCTCTCCATATTCAATCAGACTCCTTCTATCATGACGTTTTTCAAAATGGTATAATGCAGCTTTTAAGGCTGGCCCGGTTGGAGTTACTCCTCCTGTAATCATACGGTTAAAAGTACCTGTCAGAGAGTTGATCTTTGGTGTCCAGTCTAATACTTTTTCAACCTCTTTTCTTTTCCCGGGAAATAAAAACAGGGAAAAGTGATTTCCACCTGTTCTGGAATTTAAACTGATGGATAAATCAGAAAGCGCTTCTTGTACCATAGGAAGCTTAGATTTCATGCTTGCGCTGGTATCTACAAGTATTAAAACCTCTAAACTAATTTTTTCACCTAACTCATCCACCACCTCCATCACTTCTCCTCTTTTATCAGGAGGAAGATCTTCCATTTCCTGTTCTTCACCTAAAATATGGCGCAATTCATTATGCACCACTCCATGAAGAGTTTGCGTCATAGCTTGTCTAGTAACCATTTGCACAGTTTGCGATAATTGGTTAGCATATACAACCTGACTGACACCTCCTCCGGCCATAGAAATTTCTTCTACTTCTTTTATGCCATGTTCACGCGCGGCACCATGTTCTAGAATGCCAATCACATTAACAGTTATTCCCTTTTCTTTCGCAAAAGCAGCTACTGCGGCTGGGTCTTCTCCTTCATTAGAACAACCATCCGTTAACAATAAAATCTGCCTTATTTTTCCACCGCTCATATAAAAATTCCCCTCCGTTTTTGGTATTATTTTCATCTTAGACGATGTTGACAAAATATATACCTGCCGGGAGGACTCTTAAACCAAGGAAATAACTTGTTATCAGGCTTTTTTTCGTTTTAATGGAACGGAATGACGAACCGGTATGGCTGCCCATTTTGATAAGTTGCGTTCTATTTTGGCAGCTACTATGGTCATGTCATCATTTATTTTCCCCTGAGATACCCGCATCACTCTCTCTAAAAGCAAGTCAGCCATTTCCTGCGGATCGTCTGTTTCAAGCTGGGTCATAATACGCTTTATCCATATCTCTGTATTCTCAATTGGACCTGGAATATCAAATATTCCATCACTCATCATAATTAGCATATCTCCTTCTTTCATTTGTTCGGTGACCACATCTAATTCGGCATGCTCCATCATACCAATAGGCAGATTCCCTGCTTCAATTTGTTTTACCTTATCATCTCTTTTAATGAAACTTGGAATGGACCCTATTTTGATAAACCTTCCTTTGGCTTCTTGCAAATCTATCATTGCAAGATCCAGGGTAGAGAACATTTCTTCTGTTGAACGCAAACTTAATATAGAATTAATGGAGCGTATAGCTGTTTTTTCATCCATCCCGGAAGCCAAAATAGTCTGTAAAATTTGCAAAGCGGAGCTGCTCTCTCTATGTGCTTTCTCTCCGCTTCCCATTCCATCACTTATCGCAATAGCATGTTTACCTGCCCCAATATCCATAGAGGCGTAACTGTCCCCTGAAACCCACCCTCCTCCTTTAGCTACTGAGGCTGTACCAATATCAACTGTAAAAGTTCGGGCAGAAACAAAGGTGAAATTGGAATATTCAGATATATTTTCGTATGGTTCTTCTTTTTCTACAATAATGTGTTCTTTTAAAATATCAGAAAGCATAGGGGCTATTATTTTTTCTGCTTGTTCGGCTCCAACCCCCTTTAATACACTCATTTCTATTTCAACGTTACCTTCATCAAGCCTGTATATGTCTACATGACCAATATCAAGTCCTGCGTCCTGTAAAGCTTCATGAATTTGCTCTTCCTGCCAATGATGCGCTTCTTTTTCTCTCTGTATTTCCCGAGCGAAATCATCCATAACTTCTGAGACCCCTTTAAGCTGGTCAGCTACAAGCTGGCGGCTTTCTTTTACTTGTTTTGTCAGCTCCCTTCTCGCTTGATCTTGTTTTAATTCCTCCTCCATCACATTTATCATCCTCGTGTCATAATGACAGTGCTTTTTCCATTGGTTCTTTGCAGCAGCACCTACCTTTCCATTTTTATCGAGTTCATACAGCATATTTGTCATTCCATCATAGGTTTCATGAAATTGATTGACCCAGCATCTTTCTTTCCGAAAACAGGTTTGACATGTTTTTTCCGTAATTTTACTTAATAATTCATCTCTTTCTTTATCTTCCCTTTCCGCTTCAGCCATTTCAGGCTGAGACATAAAGCTTTTAGAGAGCGTTTGAAATAATTTAGAAAATTTTTCCACCTTTAAAGCGGTAATGTCCCTTATTTTTTTCATATGTTTCTGCTGTTCACGAGCATATTCCGGAGTTCCTGGAATATACTTTTCTATAAAAGAAGTGATAAAACGAGGAGTAAACAAAAACAAAGCAATAGCTGCGGCAGACTCAGCCAGCGTCAAACTAGCTCCATTCATCCCGTCACCATATAAAGCTATTAAAGCCGTACCGAGCAGCATACCAATACTAACACCAATTTTTTTGCCTTCTTTTAAAAGCCCGCCAAGAAGACCTGCAAAGGCAAGCAAACTCATTTGATATAAATTAGCAACAGAGGCAAGACTTAAGACAAGCCCGGCTATAACACCAACAGATGCTCCAAGCGCCGCACCACCAGTATACGCAAACAACAGTACGAGATATCTTGCAAGTGTATGTTCTGCAGCCATCCCGTAGATAACCCAGCCGATGGCTCCTGTCATGACAGAAGCTAACAATATGATAAAACAAACAATTTCTTCATGTTTTAATGGTTGTTTTCTTTTTTTCGTAATTAATAAAGGCATGCTTTGCAAAAAAATCATCGTTAAAATAAAACTCAAGCCTGCTTCCACACCTGCCATCACCATCGAGTAAGAAGAAAGGCTTCCTTGCTCGAGCCAGACAGTACTTCCGCGTGCGAATACTGTAGCTATTAACACCGATAATGGCAAGGCCCAACTCATTCGCCATCCATATCGGGTGATCCATTCATAGATACCTACAAAGACAGCGATTGCTGCTAGAACAAAGGCTCCATGGAAGACGGGACCGAAAAAAGTACCAACAATAATCCCAGCAGCTGCAATAATTCCTTTTTCTTTTCGCCAGGAATATACTGCGGCAAAAAACGGAAGTGCAAACGGAAAAAGTTCTGCAAGCAGAACAGCTCGTCCTAATAGAATTCCTAGAATAAATACGAGACCGCCCCATTGAATAAACAACATTTCCAGCCCTCTTAAAGATTTTTGTTTCGTTCGATGACCTGCGTTTTTTAATCTCGCCCGTACTAAATCCCAAATCGGCTCTGTTTCTTCTGCCACTTCTGCTCGTTTAGTTAGATCCCGTTGATACATTATCCACCCACCACCTGCTACAAAGTTTGTGGGTTAATTATATATGCTCCGTTTTTAAATGTTTGTCAAAATAACCAACAGATCCAAAAAAAGTCTTCGACGATTTATTTTTTAAAAAGAAGCCACTGTTCATAAGGTTTTGCACCCAATTCTCAAAAATTGCAGTACATCAACTAACAATTTCTTACAGCAAATAAGAAAGAATGCTCGTTTCTGAAGTAAAAACAAACAGAATGATGTTAAAAAAGAAAATTAAAACGTCCTGATTGGGGCCTGGGTGAGGCAACTTCTGGGTTGTAAAAACGATTTTCGCGCTTTTAGAATAAGATCTTTATTGAAGTTCGACTAACATAAAGAAACTTTTACTCCATTCGCGTCTATCTCCACAAACAGGACACGGTGTTTTTGGAGATGGGTGTTTAAAATAATACCACCACCCCGTGCGGATAACGTTTCAGTTGGTACATAAACTTTTTAACCCAAAAAAAGAGCCTGACTCTCATGGAGTGTCAGACTCGTGTTTTTACTTTAATATGTATGGTAGCGGCGGAGGGGATTGAACCCCCGACCTCACGGGTATGAACCGTACGCTCTAGCCAGCTGAGCTACGCCGCCGTCTTTATGCAACACGAATGATTATATAATGTGATCGATGCCACGTCAACCATTCCATAAAAATTTTTAAAAGCAAATGAATTAACTGCCAAAAGAGTGTAAGGAGAAACGGAAAATTTCTTTACATTATGATTTCTCCCTATCATCTCTTAAAGCAGTCTTCAAGAATTTATTCAGTAAAGCCTGCAGCAAGCTGCTTATTTTTTGGAGCGTCCGCCGCGTTTAGAATCAGTTTGTTTCCGCAAAGAAGCAAGCCTCTCCTCGCTGTCTTTCATAAAACGATTCATTTTTTCTTCAAAAGATAAGGGTCTCTGTCCTTTTCCAGGACCACCTCGGCGATCTCCTTTAGGGCGATCCCCTTTAGAACGATCTCCTCTTGGACGGTCACTTTGAGGCCGTTCCTGAGCTTTACGAATGGAAAGACCAATCTTGCCATCGTCTTCCACTTTCATTACCTTTACAGTGACCTCGTCACCAACGCTTAAAAATTGATTGATATCGTCTACGTACTTATCAGCCACTTCGCTAATATGAACCAGCCCAGTTTTACCATCCGGCAGCTCCACAAATGCTCCAAAATGGGTGATACCTGTGACCTTCCCTTGCAACTTGCTGCCTACTTCGATTGACATTTAAAAAAAGCTCCTCCTTATTATCTTTCCTTAGAAAGCTGACTTTACAGTCTTAAAATCATTACTATTATACTCGAATGATAAAAAAAGTGTCAATCTGTTGATTCGTCAGGTACTTTAAATAGTGTTTCGCCCGGTTTTGTTAAATAATAGTCTCTTCTCGCCACTTCTGCTATGTAGTCTAGGTCATTGTAGTTTTTTACGTCTTGTTTCAGGCGAGATTCTTCTGCATGCAGCTCTTCAAGTTCATTTTCAAGTTCAGCACGTTCTGCTTTCTTAGCCTCAAGTGTCGACCATTGAGATACCAGCATTACGGTGAATATGACAGCCAGAACTGCACCTGTAATCGAAAGAGCAGTAAGGCGGCGAACAAGTCCGCGCTGTCTTTTTGAGGAAGCGGCTTGTAAACGCTCTTGTTCTCTAGCTTGCTCTTTCACATAGGGCTTATTAATCTCCGTTACTTTTTTCTTTCCCGAAACCAATAAAAATCACCCCGGCTTATTTAAAAATCCTCCATTTTACCCTTTTTCGTATGGCATGAAAAGTTTTTTCTGAAAATGTAATGATCGGTTGAGGAAGTAAACGTCTCAATATTGGGATGAGAAAACGAGCTGCCAGCTTCAAAGGGAACATAAGGAGGTGTAAAAGAAAAATCAGAACGTTTCCACTTAGGGTTAATCCTATCATAACGGACGAGGTGATGAGTTTCAATACGAATTTTACAGGAGAGACTATCATCACCTGGAACGTTGCTGTTATTGCTTTTCTAATCCAGCGAACCAGCGAGAAGCCAACCTCCATGGTTCTGATAAAGGGGCTCCTTCCATAACGGCGATAGATAAAAAAACCTATCATTAATGCAAGAAAAATATATATTCTAAGCTCACCCTCATTAACATGAAGCAGCACATAAAAAACAAGAAGAGCCTGTACAAGCCAAAACAAAAGGTCCCATAACACTCGCGGCCAGAAGGCTTTCACTGACCGAACCGTTAACCGATGATAAAAATCCAGGCTCATTCCAACTACAAGTCCCATTGCTACCATCGCAAACATGGTCTGAAATTGAATGGTAAGACTCACTTAAACAACTTCCCTATGAATCCTTTAGATTTTCCAGTAGTTTGATCGACGTAAACCAGGTCATCTACTTTCCCCTCAATTGATATGATGCCTTCATGCACGTCTAAGTTTTTTATATGCAAATTATGACCGCGTACAGACAGGAAGCCGAGGGACGTTTCTAACAAAAATTCTTCATTATCAAAACTCTCTACTTCTTTTACCCCTGTAATATCAAGACTTTTTCTGCCTTTTAATATTACTTCATGGGGGGGCTGCGGACGCTGAGCCATTGAATCTTCTCTAAAAGACATATTCCACACACTCCTCTTATCGATAGCTTGTCACATATATATGTGTCTTGAATAAGAGATAGTAGTAGAAATATACCTTTTTTTGATTATTCGTTTACCGGTTGTTCTTTTAGTACGGTGTACATCGTGTTAGAGGCTTCTTTTTTGGTCGTATCCTTTATTTCATCCACCCGAACTGTTACAAGTTTAGAACCAAACTTTATAGAAATTTCATCTCCAGGCGCTACTTCTGTGCCTGCTTTTGCTTTGTTTCCATTTACCGTAATTCTTCCTTGAGAAGCAACTTCTTTTGCTAAGGTTCTTCGTTTAATCAGTCTTGAAACTTTTAAAAATTTATCGATTCGCATATGTTTTCTCCTCTCCTGGAAAATGTACTGAACTATTTTCGTTTTGCCTCTTCCCATAATCGGTCCATATCTTCTAAGGATGTGTCTTCGAGAGTTCTTCCTTGTTTTGCTAAAGTTTCTTCAATATGAGCAAATCTTGTTTTAAATTTAATATTAGTCATATGCAGAGATTCTTCAGGATGTAATTTATAAAAACGTCCTAAATTGACAAGTACGAACAACAAGTCTCCAAATTCTTTTTTCATTGCTTCTTTGTTGCCTTGCTTTACTTCATGCAGCCACTCTGCTGTTTCTTCCTGCAGCTTTTTCCACATCGGAGCATCATCGTCCCAGTCAAATCCAACTTTTGCTGCCTTTTTCTGCAGTTCATAAGCTTGCATAAGTGCTGGCATAGAAGCTGGAATATCGCTCAAAAGCGAACCTTCTGATTCTTTTTCGGAACGTTTGACAGCTTCCCAATTCTCATTCACCTGCTCCTCTGTATGAGCTTTTGTGTCAGCAAAGACATGCGGATGCCGACGTATCATCTTAGAAGTTAACGTCTCTATTATATCTTCTACGTTAAAATATCCTTTGTCTTCTCCAATCTGCGCATGAAGCATGACCTGCAGAAGTACATCACCAAGCTCTTCCTGTAAATGTTCATCATCTTCCTGATCAATCGCGTCAATCACTTCATAAGCTTCCTCAAGAAGGTACCGTTTTAAAGAATGGTGGGTCTGCTTTTTATCCCATGGACAGCCATCCGGGCCACGAAGTTCTGCAATAACATGACGAAGGGTCTCAAATTCACGATATAATAAGTTGTCTAGGCGAACTGGCGGTACATAGAGAGCAGTGAGATTGTTTTGTGTCATTTCCCGGTCTAATTCAAAAAGAGCAATTTTTTGCAGCTTTTCTTTGGATGTGCCAGCCGCTGTTACAAGTGTTACCTCATAATCATCTGGATATTTTTCCATTAAAGTCAGTTTAACCTCTGAAGCAGTCATTTCATCATAAACCTGACTAATGATAATATGCTGGGTCATTTTTAAATCATGCGTTTGCAGAGAGGTGGCGTCCAACAGTTGAAACCCATTATTAGGATCGATTCGAAGAGATGAAAACATCGGATCTAAAAAGCTTTGTCCGCCAAGAATTTCAACTTCCACCAGTCCCTCTGCTTCCTTCTCTATAAGCCGCTCTACTGTTAATTCAGCTGTCATCGGGTGGCCGGGCACTGCATAATAGATATGATTAAATTTCGATGCTGCCTCCATTAATTCCTCTATTATATTTTCATAAACTTCTTCAAAAGTCTCATTAGCTTCATACAAGTGATCAAAGCTTAAATACGAAACCTCTTCTTCCTCTAGTTCTTTCACAACTGGGTGCTCAGCTGTACGCAAAAAAAGTGGTTCCGCTTTTTTCAGCGTTTTATATAAACCAAGAGGAAGCTGTGCTAATTCACCAATACCAAGACCAATTACCACGATTTGCGGTAGTGTGTTTTTATCCAAATTACTGTTCATGTTTCTTCTCCTTTCGGTCTATTATCTTTTCTATTTTTTCCATGCCAGGAAGCAGAAAACGTTCTTCTCGAGTAAAAAGAGATAAACGAACCAAAAGCCAAACAAATATAAAAGCACAAGCAGGGGCTGTAATTAAAGAGACTGCTGCAGCTCCTGGCCTTGTGGTGATCGAAAAAATATAAGAACAACTGAAATACAGCACAACTGCTGCCAGGCCCATACAGCTAAGTGATATGATAGCTTTTGTAATCCATCGCCAAGAAGGAAACGTCATTAATTGCTGTTTATAAATAAATAGAATATTACATAGAGCAGTGGCTGTCATTCCAATAACGGTTGCTGCAGCTGCTCCCTTCTCATTAAATAAAGGAATCAGCCATACATTTCCTGCAGCTTTCATTAATAAACCAAGCAAAAGAAAAGCAGCTGGCACTACAAAATAGTCGTGGCCTTGCATCACTGCTGCAGCAGCCATAACCAACCCGCTGAAAACAAGCGAGACTGCTAATATACGAAGTATATCTGTGCCTTTTGCGTTTTCAAACAACATAATATTAACAGGCTCCGCTATAATGAAAAGGCCTATAGCAGAAGCAGCACCGATTAAAAAACTTATTTGAACAGCAAGTGCTGCATACTTCTGAGAGGCTTCCATGTTACCCTTGAGTTTTTCTCTGCCTATAAGAGGAACCACAGCCATAGCAAAAGACGTGGCAATAACGGTGCCAAATTGCAAAAGCGGCTGTCCCCTATCGAATATTCCCTTACCAGCCTTTGCTTCTTCTGAAGACATTCCATAGTTTTGCAATATGCGGGCTACAGAAAAAGCATCAATGAATTGATAAAGAATAAATATCATAGCACCCGTACAAACTAGCAAACCTCTGCTTAAGACCTTCGTCTTTAATTGTTTGACCTTTTCCAGGACACCAGTCCAATTCACTCGATTACGCCTTTCAATGTGCAGAGTAAAGAAAAATTTTATAAGGAAAACAGCACCTGCAGCACTTCCTGTAATCGAGCCGATCGCTGCAGCGACACCAGAAGAATAGGCTCCCTTTCCTGATAAAGCGACAAGAAAGGCAAGTCCTAAAATAACTGCTACCCTAACGCACTGTTCAATCATATGAGATACAGCTGTAGGCTTCATTTCTCCCATTCCTTGAAAATAACCACGACACGCAGAAAAAATAGGAATAAATAAATAAACGAAAGAAATGATACGCAGGGGTACAGCCAGCTTTTCATCTCCCATCGCAGCTGCTATTGGTACTGCCCCAAAAAACAAAATAAAAAATAATGGTGCATGAGTGAGCAACAAAATCAATAAAGAAGCGTACGCTGTTTCTGCTGCTTTTCTTACTCCTTCTTGCTCGTTTGTTTCCATCACTAACTTTGAAATAATGACGGGAAACCCGTACATAGAGATAACCATAGCTGCTCCATAAAAAGGATATATCTGCTGATAGACATAATATCCCAAATCTCCAGTTATATTCTGATAAGGCACGCGGTATAATGCACTCAGAATTTTTCCAAGAAACGCTGCACCGGTAATGAGAAAAGCTCCTTTCCATATGCTTTTGCCCTTTATGTATGGTTGTGACATTACTATCTCCCTTTCGCTTTTCCCAGTATATCACAGCTAAGAAAGAAACTAAGAGAGGACAGGATTAGACAGCGAAAAAGCTGCCCTTAATTGTTTTAAAGGCAGCTGCATCTCGTGCTATGCATTTTTCTAGACTATAATTTACACAAACGCTATTGTTCCATTTGTCTTGCCAAAAAGCCTGCAGCTGTTTCAAGTAATTTCCCGGAGATAGCTTCATCCACCTTATCATCTTTTGCAATCATTACTACTGCTCCAATAGGATCTCCGTTAGCTATGATAGGGGCCACCGCATACCCTCTCATGGTTTCTTCATGGTCACTGACGATGTTGTAATCTCCTTTACTGGACGTCACTTTTGTTTTTCGTTCATTGATTGCCTCTTCTACTGCACCGCCAATGCTTTTATTTGCATAATCTTTCTTTACACCGCCGGATACAGCAATAAATGTATCCCGATCAGCTACTAAAACAGGATGATGAAGTGTATCATATAAGGCCTCTGCATACTCTTTGGCAAAATCTCCAAGTTCAGAGATAGGAGAATACTTCTTCAGTATTACTTCCCCATCGCGGTCGACAAAGATCTCGAGAGGGTCTCCTTCTCTGATTCGTAATGTGCGGCGGATTTCTTTGGGTATTACTACTCTTCCTAAATCGTCAATGCGGCGGACAATGCCTGTTGCTTTCATCATGGAAGTGTGCCTCCCTTTCTAATGGTGTTTTTCTTAAGATGGTTAAGAGACATAAGGATTAGTGCATGTTTCTGCCGCTTCCTTAATTCGAGGTAAAATAGCGGAGTTGGAAGTTTCCCCGTCTCTTTCTTATATTGTTTTTATTATCCACCGCAGGTAAATAACTATTCATTATTTTTTATAAAGCTGCCATTTTCTTTTTGACATTGTTAGGAAAAGTATAAATCTGGCAAACAGCATAAAGCAGATGTTTCATTCAAACTACAGGACGTGTCGTACTTGATACAAGCCTGTTTTTTTAATTAGGAAGAAGCAGTTTCTTCTTTTACTTTTTTGGTCGTCGGAAGTTTGTTTACTAACACTTCCAGTATTTCTAAAAGACGTTTGCCTGATATCCGCTTTTGATGAATAACAAGTTTTATTTTCTGGCCGCTGGTGCCTAGTCCAACCTCTCTTCCAAATTCATTTACCGCTTCAAAAAGCTTCGAACCATCAATATTCTGGCTTGTCTCTTCTCCAATAAGAAGTGTGGTTTTACCGCCTTCTTGAACAATAGATTCGACCCCATTTTCTCTTGCCATTATTTTAATTTTGGATAAGGTAAACAGATAATTGGTCTCTTCTGGATAATCACCAAACCGGTCAACCATTTCATCTTGTAAATCCTGAAGATCCTCAAGCGTTTCCAACCCTTTAAATCGCTTATACATCTCTATTTTCTGCTTAGAATCACCAATATAATTTGCTGGAATGTAAGCATCGACTTTCACATCTATTTCTATATCAGGTATTTTTACTTTTGGTTTGTCCCCTTTTCGCTCTTCAATGGCATCCTTAAGCATTTGGGAATATAAATCGAAGCCAACCGATTCAATGAAGCCATGCTGTTCGGCACCGAGAAGGTTGCCTGCACCTCTTATTGATAAATCACGCATAGCGATTTTAAAACCGGATCCAAGCTCAGTAAATTCTTTTATGGCCTGCAGGCGTTTCTCTGCAATTTCTGTTAACACTTTATCACGCTGATAAGTGAAATAAGCATAAGCTACTCGGTTTGAGCGCCCTACACGTCCTCTGATTTGGTACAACTGCGAAAGTCCCATCTTATCAGCATTGTAAATAATTAATGTATTCACATTTGGAATATCCACGCCTGTTTCAATGATGGTCGTAGTAACCAGAACATCTTTATTTCCATCAAGGAAATCTATCATCACCGACTCAAGTTCCTGCTCATTCATTTGGCCGTGAGCATAAGCTACTTCTGCTTCTGGAACAAGCATAGAAATTTGTTCAGCCATTCTGCTTATGTCATCGACTCTGTTGTACAAAAAGTATACTTGACCTCCTCTGCTTAACTCTCTTTCAACTGCTTCTTTGATAAGAGAAGCATTATAATCAAGCACATAGGTTTGTACTGGAAAACGATTTTCAGGAGGAGTTTCGATAACAGATAAATCCCGTACTCCAAGCATCGACATATGCAAGGTTCTAGGTATTGGCGTCGCTGTTAAAGTCAGCACGTCTATGTTTGCTTTCATTTGCTTGATTTTTTCTTTATGGGTTACACCAAACCGCTGCTCTTCATCGACTATTAAAAGTCCCAGGTCTTTAAATTTAACGTCTTTAGATAATATTCGATGAGTACCTATCACAATATCAATTCCGCCCGTTTTTATCCCATTAATAGTCTCGGTTTGTTGTTTCCGGGTCCGAAAACGGCTTAAAAGCCCTATATTAATTGGGTAATCAGTAAAACGTTCTGAAATTGTATCGAAATGCTGCTGAGCTAAAATGGTAGTTGGCACAAGTAAAGCCACTTGCTTTCCATCAAGAATCGCTTTAAAAGCAGCACGAATCGCTACTTCTGTTTTCCCGTAACCAACATCTCCGCATAACAGCCGGTCCATAGGACGCTCTCGTTCCATATCTTCTTTGATTTCCCGGATAGCTTTGATTTGGTCCTCCGTTTCCTGATATGGAAAAGAAGAAGCGAATTCCTGTTCTTCTGCTTCATTATTAGAAAAAGCATAGCCTTTTGAAGCTTCTCGTTCGGCATATAATTTAATAAGGTCATCTGCGATATCTTGAACAGAAGATTGTACCTTACGTTTTACTTTTTTCCACTCACTGCCTCCAAGCGCATAAATCTTAGGATCTTTTTCCTCAGAACCAACATATTTTTGCACTTGGTCGATTTGTTCGACAGGTACATACAATTTATCGTTTCCAGCATAAGAGATATTCAAGTAGTCCTTGTGAATACCGCTAACTTCCAGCGTTTCAATACCTAAATACTTTCCAATGCCATGATTAATATGAACCACTAAATCTCCAACCTGCAGCTCTGAATAGCTTTTTATTCGTTCTGCATTAGAAAGTTTCTGTCTGCGTCGTGTTCTGTTTAATTTTTTCGTAAAAGTTTCTTGCTCCGTAATGACTGCAATTTTTTCCATTGGCAGTTCAAAACCGCTATTTAACTGACCGCGAACGATAGAAGGTCTCTCTGAAGAAAAAGGACCGTCTCTTTGGACACGATCTGCCTCAATACCATAATCATCTAGAACATTTTCGAGGCGTTTTGCCCTCTCGTCATCTCCTGCAACAAACACAACAGTATAGCCGCTTTTCTTCCAGCGTTCCATTTCACTTTTTAAAACCGGCATTTGACCGTGAAACTGCTGCATAGCTTTACATTGAATGTTAGCTATATTTTGAGGCTGCAAGGAAGGTATATTTCTCAAAAATAAAGAGAAATAAATACGAGGATTTTTGCAACCTGCAAATAAATCGTCAAACCCTACTGATAATGAAATATCATTAGGTATTTCTCCTTGTTCTAAAACAGTCGTAGACCATTCTGCTTCTTCTTTATCTAAACGTTCGGCCATTTCCTGCACACGGCTGACTTCATCAAGAAAAACAACTGCATTATCTGAAAAATAAGATAAAAGTGTTGCCGGTTTTTCATAAAAATATTCCATATATTTGTATAATCCCTGAAAACGGGATTGTTCTCTTAATTGTTCTTTTTCATAAGCCAAATGTTCCTGTAATTTTTCTTTTACACCGGTATCTTGCACTTTTCTTAATGTATTAGAAAGTGATTGATCAAGCTGGTCAGCCGCTTTCTTAAATTGCTCTTGATAAAGAATTGTCTCTTGCGCAGGTCCAATTGTAACTTCTTGGACAGAATCTAAAGAACGTTGATCCTCCACTTGAAAATATCTTAAAGAATCAATTTCTGTATCGAATAATTCTATACGAACAGGATTTTCTTCAGTTAAGGAATAAATATCAATTATTCCGCCTCTAACGCTAAACTCTCCCGGGGCCGAAACCATTTCCGCTCGCTGATACCCTAAAGCGGATAAATCGGAGATTATAGAATCTAACTCTATATCTCTTCCCTGCTGCAATAAAATCTGGGCGTCTTTCCAAAGTTCCACTGGAGGAAGCAGTCTTCTAACTCCTGCCACTGGCACAATGACAATTCCATTAAACCCTTGGACAAGTTTATTAAGCACTTCGATCCGTTGTGCTCTCATTTCCGGACTGGCAATGGCAATTTCTGAAGAAATCAGCTCATTCACTGGATATAAATACACATCGGTTTCTATTAAATCTACTAAATCCTCATAAAGCTTTTGTGCCTGGTATAAAGTATGTGTAATGACTAGCTGCGGTCTATCTATTTCAGACTTGGTTAATGACACAAAAAAGGTACGAGCAGACCCGCTCAGACCTGCCACTAACTGTTCATTCATATTATTATTTATACCATCTAACACTGCGTTTACATGTTCATTGTCTGCCAGGGCCTTCTGTAATCCCTTCATGGCTCTTTTTCCTCCTTCATTCCTTCCCCAAAGTCCCCTTTTCTACCCATAACGAATCTTTTACGTTTATATCTTTTTACTAATCATATTCCACTTAGAGAGAAAAACATGCATTACAATCCGGAGCCCTTTACTTAATTGAAATTATAGCGTATACCAGTTCATTATAAAATCAGACATCCATTTCTAAATCAAGAAAGAATACATTGGCTAAATTTTTAATAAGCAGAAAAATGGGCCGGCCTTCTTCATGTTAGTGTGTGCATGAAGGGCCAGTCCCCATTTTTTATTATACGTTTAGCAAAAATGCTAGTGGATCCAGCGATCTAACTCATGAAGGTGGGGGTTGTTTTCCAGAGCTTGTTCACAGTCTTCACATGTTACTCTCACGTGAACATGTCCATCCGATCCATAATGGATAATCTGCTGCTGTTCTTCATCCGTTAATTGATCAAAACCTAAACGTGGAGACACCAATAATTCTTCATCTTCAAGCGTTCCAATAGAAGTGCCGCAATGCCGGCAATAGTACCGAATAGCCATATTTCAGCTCCTTTTGCGATCATTCATGATGTTCTAAACTGTAATTTGTTATCTTAGTATGAACCGCAAAAATGAGAGCTATACTTACGTATGGTTAATTTTTCCTGTTATATTGATTCATCACTTCATTAAATGGCTTAGAGAACCATGCTTCTGCTGCTTCTGCTGATAATTGAATGGTTTCGTCCACTGCTTTCTTATCTTGCGGTGGAAACGTTCCAAGAACATGGGACGTGACAGAATCACCTTCTAGCGGCCGGCCAATACCTATACGAACTCGCTTAAATTCTTTTGCTCCAAGTTGATTAATGATGGATTTTATACCGTTATGCCCGCCATGTCCGCCTTTTAAACGAAGACGCAAGGATCCAGGCTCTAAATCTAAATCATCATAAATCACCATCAGGTTTTCAATTTCCACATTATAAAAAGACATCAGAGGACGTAATGCTTCTCCTGATAAATTCATATAGGTCATTGGTTTTAGAAGAAAAACTTTTTCCCCTTCTACTCTAGTTTCGGCAACAAGGCTTTTATTTCCTTCTTTCCATGACAAACCCATTTTGGTTGCTAACACATCTAATGCCTCAAAACCTACATTATGACGGGTATCTTTATATTTTTGACCGGGGTTTCCAAGACCTGCAACAACTTTCACGTTTGCCTCCCCTTCCATCTGCCTGTTTAACATGATTAGAAAAACTCGGCTTATCGCCGAGTCGTTATAGCAAAAGCCGTAGTTTTACTTATATTGTTCACCAAAAATATATTACTTTCCTAACAGTGTAAAGAACGCAGACAGCCGGGGTTTGTCTTTTTGGAAAAGAGAGCTGTTGGTCCGCTTTCTCTAGAAAACCTCTTCTGTCTGCGAGTTCACCTAAATTTCAAGACTTTTCTTAAAGTCAGTAAAAAGGCATAACCGCAATGCGGCTATACCCTTCTGTTATATATTACTCAGACTTATCTTCTTCTTTACTGCTGTCTTTGTCAGTTTCAACCAGTTCAGGTTCTTTTCCTTCGCTTTCATCTTCTTCCGGCTCTTCTTGTTCTGGCGGAAGAACAGTTACCACAGTTTCTTCTGGCTCATTAGTAAATTCAAAAGCTTTTCCTGATTTAAGGTCCGCTATTTGAATAGAATCTCCTATATTCAGATCTGAAATATCAACCGTAATTTCTTCAGGAATGTCGGTCGGTAGAGCACGTACTGTTACATTATAGAGAAGTGGAGATAAAATTCCTCCTTCTTTTTCGCCAGGTGCTTCACCGACAAGATTTACAGCAACTTCTGCTTCCATTTCAGATTTTAAGTCTACTTCAAAAAAATCAATGTGAACAAGATAATCTTTAATTGGATCAACTTGAAGGTCGTGCACAATCACTTTATGTTTTTTGTTATCTCCTTCAACATCTAAATCAATAATACCATTCCGCCCAACTTCACGGAGGGTTTTTATGAAAGCAATATTCTGAACGGACACTGGGGTACTCTCTGTTTCTTTTCCATAAAGTACAGCAGGTACATATCCATCAAGACGTAATTGTTTTGTTTCTGATCTTTTTAGATCGTTACGTGTCTTAGCTTCTAATACTGCAGACATGATTGTTTCACCTCATTTAGTTTATCTTCTATTAGTTACTCTTTTCACTCACTTAAAACGGGATTTTACCATTCATTTACCTAAAAATCAAGCATTTAAACCTTTGAGCGGGAATATGAAGGCTTACCTCGAGCTCCTTCCGTGACGTTCTATCTCAAAAGACCCTTATTCAAACAATGTGCTGACAGATGTTTGTTCATGTACACGAATAATGGCTTCTGCAATTAATGGAGCGAGTGAGAGCTGTTTGATTTTATCAATTTTCTTTTCTTCAGGAAGTACGATTGTGTTGGTAATCGCTAGCTCTTTAATACTGGAGTTTTGAATGCGTTCAATAGCCGGCCCGGATAGGACTGGGTGTGTACTGCAGGCATATACTTCCTTTGCTCCAGCTTCTAAAAGAGCATCTGCCGCTAACGTCATAGTTCCAGCTGTATCAATAATATCGTCTACAATAATGGCTGTTTTTCCTTCTACATTACCAACAATATTCATTACTTCTGATACATTTGGTTTTGGGCGGCGTTTATCAATAATAGCAATTGGGGCTTTTAAGCGGTCAGCCATTTTTCTTGCCCGCACAACTCCGCCATGGTCAGGAGATACAATAACTGTGTCTTCCACGCCTTTATCCTGAAAATGTTTGGACAAGATAGGCTCTGCTAAGAGCTGGTCTACTGGTATATCGAAAAATCCTTGAATTTGAGTTGCATGCAGATCAATCGTCAGCACTCGAGTTGCTCCTGCTGTTTCAACCAAGTTTGCTACTAGCTTTGCAGTAATTGGCTCTCTTGATCTTGCTTTTCGATCTTGACGAGCATAGCCGTAATAAGGAATGACCACATTAATGGTTTCCGCTGAGGCTCTTTTCATGGCATCGATCATAATAAGAAGTTCCATAAGGTGTTCATTAGCTGGTTCAGATGTAGATTGAACAAGAAACACATCACACCCGCGGATACTCTCTTCAATATTTACTTGAACTTCTCCATCACTGAATCTCTTTACAGAACTTTTCCCCATCTCTACTCCAATTTGTTTGGTAACCTCGTATGCCAGACCAGGATTGGAGTTTAGGGTGAACACCTTCAAATAAGGATCGTCATAGATTGACATCAATATTCCCTCCGTTACAAAAATTTAAAAAGTGATCAATCCTTCTTTTTTGCATAACCTTCTTTATTCGTCTGTCTAGAGCGGGCAATAGACAGAGCTTCCCGAGGAACATCATCGGTAATAGTGGAGCCTGCTGCCACATAAGCTCCCTCTCCTATTGTTACCGGAGCAATTAAATTCGTATTGCATCCAACAAATGCTCCATCTTCAATATTGGTAAGAAATTTATTTTGACCGTCATAATTAACGGTGATAGATCCACAGCCTAAATTCACGTCACTTCCGACTTCCGCATCTCCAATGTAACTAAGATGAGAAGCCTTGCTTCCTTTTCCAAAGCGGGATTTCTTAATTTCGACAAAGTTTCCTATTTTCACCTCGTCAGCGATGGAAGAATCAGGTCTGATATGAGCAAAAGGTCCTATTTTAACATATTTCCCTATCTCGCTTTGGGATACAACAGATTGTTTAATTTCAGAGTTTGACCCGATTACACTCTCTGTTATTTCTGTATTCGGCCCCAGTACACAATTTCTGCCGATTTTCACAGAACCGTTCAGCACCGTACCTGGATATAAAACAGTATCCTGCTCTAGAATAGAATCAGCAGATATGTAAGTATGGTCCGGGTCTATGATAGTAACACCTTGTTTCATCCAATGTTCATTAATTCGTTGTCTTAATGCTTTTTCAGCTTTAGCAAGAGCTACACGATCATTTACTCCTATCGTTTCGGAAAAGTCAGAAGTTTGCCAAGCAGTTAATATTTCACCATTTTTCTTTAAAATTTCAATAACGTCAGGCAGGTAGTATTCCCCTTGTGCGTTGTTATTACCTACTTGTTTTAAGGCTTGAAAAAGTGTTTTATTGTCAAAACAATAAGTTCCTGTATTTATTTCTTTTACGGTACGCTCTTCTTCATTTGCGTCCTTGTGTTCGACAATTCTGGTTACTTGACCGCTTTTGTCACGAATGACGCGTCCGTAACCTGCTGGATCCTCAGCTCTTGCTGTAAGAACAGTGGCTTTAGCCCCTGTTTTTTCGTGGTGTTCCATCAGCGACTGCATGGTTTCTGCCCGGATAATTGGCGTATCTCCGCAAAGCACGACAGTTACCCCATCTTTATCCGCTAACAGCTCCTCCGCCTGCATGACAGCATGTCCGGTTCCCAGCTGCTCTTCTTGTAACACATAAGAAACACGATCACCCAAATGCTCCTTTACTGCATCGGCGCCGTGTCCTATTACCGTTACCACTTCTTGAAGTCCAGCTTGACTTACTTGGTCTGCCACATGTTCTACCATAGGCTTTCCGCATACCGGATGAAGCACTTTATACAAATCTGATTTCATTCGTTTTCCTTGTCCGGCGGCTAAAATAACCGCGTAACGATTGCTCATTATCCATCCTCCAAGTATCCGGTTTTTCCTTACGAATATATCCTAAAATTCTCTTTATTTCAAGGAAACACAAAACATTATCGTTACTTTACAAAACTTTCCGGATTTTGAAAGATATAAAAGGGAAAACAGCCCTTCGTTTTAACCCTAGCGAATAGTTATGACGATTAGTAAAGAACAAAAGCGCAAGCGCCCTGATCAGCCTCGACAGGTAAATGTTCTCCAGTCACTAAAGGCGCTCTTACTTCCACAGGATGTGCTGACTTTTGCGTTTCGAACACGATGTCAATTCTAGCAAAAGTTCCTTAAACCGTCTTGGGCCTCCGAGAGGCTGGGCGCTTAAGCTAGACGGGATCAAACAATATGAAGATAGTTATCAACAACTTGTAAAAACATAATTTCCTAAACAATTAGAAAAATCAGGCGGCCTGGAGCAGGCCGCCTGATAGCGTAAATATACTTCCATATTTTATCCCTTTTATGAAGCGCCAGCTTCTTCATATTCAGGATTTTCAAATTCTCCCTGGCGTTTGTACTCACCCAAAACGGCTGTTTGGATTTTTTCGCGTGTATGCGATGAAATCGGGTGGGCGATGTCTCTAAATTCTCCATCAGGCGTACGTTTACTTGGCATAGCCACAAACAAGCCGTTATTCCCATCAATCACCCGAATGTCGTGTACTACAAACTCACTGTCCATTGTAATTGAAGCGATGGCCCGCATGCGTCCATCAGTGTTCACCCGACGAAGTCTTACGTCTGTTACTTCCATTCTTTCACCACCTTTTTCCAAATAAAAATACTTCTGACATATAATTCAACAGGTCAGATGTTATTTCCTTCTTATAGAGCTAAAAAATATTAAAATTTTTAAATTAATTGGGTACTGAGTCCCTGAATAATATGAACTACCTGAATCATGCGGCCTTTGTATCCATCCATTACCTTCTGTCGTAATCTCTGCTCTAATGAACAAAAGCGCAAGCGCCCTGATCAGCCTCGACAGGTAAATGTTCTTCAGTCATGAAAGGCGCTCTTACTTCCACAAGGATGCGGTGACTTCTGCGTTGCACTTTCGTAGCCAAAAACGCCACGTCCTGTGCGTCGACGTGTGCGTCTTTAGCAGAAGGGTCCTAAAGGATGTTCGACTAAGAACGTCACGTCCTGTGACAACGTCGAACTGGCTTGCACAGGATGTGCTGACTTTTGCGTTGCGAACACGATGTTCCCGATTCTAGCAAAAGTTCCTTAAACCGTCTTGGGCCTCCGAGAGGCTGGGCGCTTAAGCTAGACGCGGATCAAACAATATGAAGATAGTTATCCACAACTTGTAAAAACATAATTTCCTAAACAATAAAAAACCGCATTGCAGCGGTTTTTTGAAGTAATATAGATTTTTATTTAACTAGAGCAATCACTTCGACCTCTACTAGAACATCTTTGGGTAAGCGGGCAACTTCTACACAAGATCTTGCCGGCTGATGTTCATTAAAATACTGGCCATAGACCTCATTAACGGCTGGAAAAGTGTCCATATTTTTGATAAATACGGTTGCCTTCACTACAGTATCTAACGAGGCACCAGCTTCTTGAAGGACTGCTTTTAAATTTTTAAATACTTGATGAGTTTGTTCCTCAACATTTCCTTTAACAATTTCTCCTTCAGGCGTCAAAGGAATCTGACCTGAGCTGTAAAACATATTATTCACTACAATACCCTGAGAGTAGGGACCGATGGCCTCAGGAGCTTTTGGTGTGAAAACTTCTTTCATAATTGATTCACCTCATTTAATTTCTTTAAAAAGTTACCCGGCACCACTTTAACCAGCTTTTGTCTTACGTTCACTTCTTCAAGCCGGGCAATAGACACATAGTCATTAACGAGCCGTTCTTCGACATCTTCTGCTTCTACTAATACACCAATACCAACCACATTAGCGTTAAACTCTTTTAAGAGATCCATCATCCCGCGTGCGGTTCCGCCAGCCTTCATAAAGTCATCGACAATAAGCACGTTTGCGCCTTCTTCAAGACTTCTTCTTGCAAGCGACATTGTTTGAATACGTTTTGCCGAGCCTGATACATAATTGATACTGACCATAGACCCTTCTGTTACGCGGTGGTCTCTGCGCACTATGCTTACTGGAACATCCAAATAAGAACCGATAGCGTATGCAAGCGGTATTCCTTTCATGGCTACCGTCATTACTGCATCAATCTTTTGGTTTGAAAAGACAGCAGCAAACAATCTGCCAATTTCGTTCATTAACCGAGGACTTCCGAGGATGTCCATCATATATAAATATCCGCCAGGCAGAAGACGTTCTTTGTCTTCAAGTTTACTGCATAACTCTTCTACAAGCTGTGTACCTTCTTCTTCACAAACCATAGGTACATATTTCACTCCGCCGCTTGCACCGGCTATCGTTAACAAGGAGCCAATCCCTTGTGATTCAAAAATTTCTTTTACGATAGTTAAATCTTCACTGATAGAAGATTTTGCGGATTGATATCTTTCCGAAAAGTAACTTAGCGATACTAGTTGGTGAGGATGCTCCAACAAATAATAGGTCATATCCACCAACCGACCGCTCCGCTTCAGTTTTTTCATGAAAACCTCCATAAAACCCGAATGTTGTATTTGAAATATACCATTTTTATACGGATTTTATCAAGCTTCCTTATCACTTATCAAACGAACTGCGTACACTTGATCACAAAAACCTCGCAGGGCGTTGTACACTCGATGGAGCCTTGACTCTTTTTTCACTAAGCCAAATACTGTTGGGCCGCTGCCGCTCATCAAAGCAGCATCTACGCCTGAATCCTTCATTCTTTCTTTAATTCGCCTTACTTCCGGGTACATAGGAAGTGTAACTTCCTCTAATGTATTGAAAAGGTTAGCGCAAATGGAGGGATAATCATTGTACTCTATGGCTCTGACTATCCGATCTGAGTATTCTTCTCTAATGGAGCCGTCTAAATTTAAACTTTGGTAAACATCCCTGGTGGACACTCCAATTGGAGGTTTTGCTAAAATGACCCAGCAAGGCGGAGGAGAGGGAAGTGGTTTAATGATTTCTCCTCTTCCTGTCGCAAGGGCTGTCCCTCCATATACGCAAAAAGAAACGTCAGAGCCGATTTCGGAACCAAGATCTGCTAATGTATCCGTGGAAAGACCAAGCTCCCACAACTCATTAAGCCCTTTTAAAACAGCAGCAGCATCACTGCTTCCACCAGCTAATCCCGCTGCCACAGGAATGTGTTTATGTATATATATAGAAACGCCCAGCTTATTCTTATAACGTTTTTGCAGAAGTGAAGCAGCTTGATAAGCTAAATTTCGATGATCCACAGGCAAAAATCCTTCTGACAGCTCTACTTTTATTTGCCCGTCTTCTCTTCTTTCTAAATCCAGCCGATCTGCTAAGTCCACCTGGCTCATAACCATTTTCACTTCATGGTAACCGTCTTCTCTTTTGTGCAGCACATCGAGCGATAAATTAATTTTCGCTGGGGCTTTTATTGATCGTTTCACCTTTTATTCTCCTTCTCTTCCCTACATAACCCATCTTTATTGATTAAAACGTTAATATCTCTGTACATTTTAGTCGAAAATGCAGTGCATGT
Organism: Alteribacillus sp. JSM 102045; assembly: GCF_041949975.1. Classification (NCBI taxonomy): domain Bacteria; kingdom Bacillati; phylum Bacillota; class Bacilli; order Caryophanales; family Bacillaceae; genus Alteribacillus; species Alteribacillus sp. JSM 102045. The sequence goes on from NZ_JBHFQG010000023.1 coordinate 39,670, forward strand.
ACAGGCTCGAACATAAAAGGAGGAAAAACTCCGGGGGATGCCCCCGGAGCATGAAATACCTGCGATGTGTCCTGCTATTTTTTATTCTCGGCCAGACTTTCTTCAGCCATCTGAACGGCTCGTTTCACCATGTTACCCGCATCTCGGGATTTGATGCCTCCCCAGCCTTCCTTCTGCACCGTTTCATAAAAACCAAGCTCTTTTGCAATTTCTACTTTTAAATCCTCAGACATCATACCGCGTCTCCGGCTCATTACGCCCATCTCCTTAAAAGAAAGAATTGTCTAAACACCGCAGGTATATGTATAGATTACTCGAAAAAGACATAAATATAGCTTCCTGTCCGCAATCAACAGAAAGCCAATTTACACCGTTTTATGAATGATTTTCCATTCACTTTTTATGCTTGAAGCTCTTCTTCGCTCATGGTTAGCTGTACTGTCTTGGTGAGTACATCTGTATAACTGTAAGAAATTCGTTCAACAGAATGCTTGTCCTTGTCTAACTTAACAATAAAGACAGAAGGATATGTTTCTTCAAGCAAGCCAGAGCGTTCGATTGTTTTCTTGCGCCCACCATTTGCGATAACCGTGACCTTTTTTCCGACATTAGCATCCAGTGCTTCTTTAATTTCTATCAGCGTTTTTCCCATTATATCGGACCCACCTCACTCGTATTTTATTGTAGCATTTCCCCCCTCAAATGTCAAATAAAATTTTTAATTATATCAATGATATGGTTTTATTGTCAATAACTATAAACGAATTTATTAGAAAAACTTGCTTGTTGCCAAGTTTAATGGCGGAAGCTTTCGTTTATCTTGTATTGTCCATACGCTTATAATTTCTGACATTTATAAGAATTTGGCTCACAATGTATAGTTTACGCTAGTTTTGGTTTCGTATTCCTTGTTAAAACAAATATTTCAAAATTACTGCAATTCGGAGCTGTCTCAAAAGCCGCTGCATGGTAAACAGCCGGCTGTTTTGCATGATTTTCTTTTTTCTACGGACGGGTGCCATTGCGTTTATTTAGAAAGTTGGCGCAGCGCTTGATGTGAACCTTACTCGAGTAGGATCTGCCGCAACACCCCACGAAATGCGTCAAGGATCTTTGCTTTGTTACCGTTTTTCCTCTCTTGCTCTGACTTCGGGCTTCAAATCCCTTCCTTGGTTACCATTTCATCTTTCTATCTCCTATCTTGGGTTTCAAGTCTAAAAAGGGATGCCTCTTCCTTCCGAGACACCCCACTGTTTTCAATGCTTAATAAGCAAATTTATTCATCGATTTCATTTGAAAAGGAGTGGTCCTCTTTCCATGGTAGCCCCTTCCGGAGAACTCCTTTGGTTTCAAGTCCTCCCAATCCTTCCTGTCCTGTTAATGTGTGACGGATCAGCTGCATGACACTAATTCTGTCCATAAACGGTGTCAAGCTGATTTTAGCTGCGATATATACAGGATCCAGAGCATGTATATTTACTCGTTCCGGTGAACTGGCAAAATTTGAGCCTGCTTTTAACAGCCATTCGAAGTAAGACTGACAGGCTCCTGCAAATATAATGAGCTGGTCCAGTTGGGGGACTTCTTTTCTTGCTTCCCTAACAGTTTGACCAAAAACCTTTGAATGCCTGTAAGCTTTCAAATCGTTTTCTCCGCCTTTAGAAGGGACAAATGCATCATGCCCTGTAATAACTAAAATATCCGGACGCACCATGTGCAGCAGAGAAGCTACTTGATCTGGCATTTCTTTTTCAGGTATGTGTACGCCGTAAACAGGTATTCCCAGTCTTTCATATAATGTAGTACATTTTGCCAAATAATAAGGATCACCGTCTAGATGAAGCACACGGCCCCGCATTTCAAAATAAGAGGTCTGCTCTTTATATCCATCTGAGACTTCATGTTCGTTTCGTTCTTTCATCAGCCGGGCTTCCTGGCGGAATAACCTATAGCTGTACTCTTCTTTTTCGCGAGCATTTTTTTCGTGTGTTTTTCTCTCTTCATCATCTACCTTTTTTAAATCGTCGAGAGGTGCGTCAGCGGCCAGGCGAAGCTCCTCTCCCGCAAGCTCTGCCTTATCCTGATCAATAGCTGTTATCCGAAATATAATATCACAGTCATAGGAATAGCGTGCGACGAGATCACCTACTTTAAGTTCCACCTGCTTCTCCCCCTTCTCTCGTCACAGCCTATTCCAAACTTGAAAAATGTGTGCACAAAAGTAAGAGGAAATGAACAAATAAGAACAGGTCAAACCATAAAAGCATCGTGTCTACCTGGTATCAATACAATACAATACACTCCACAAATAGAAAAAAAACTGCCACAGTTGTGACAGTCCTGCGCCAGCACTTTATAAAGAGGATAATCCGGAGGTAAAGTCATAAAGCTCATTGCTTAAATTTGCAAACTCTTCCATGGAAAGAGTTTCTCCTCTTCTTTGCGGCTCAATCCCTGCTTGCTTTAATGATTGAGCAAGAAGCTCTTTTCTTTCTTTTCCTAAAAGGTTATGCTGAAGATTATTCCAAATCGTTTTTCTTCGCTGGGCAAATGATGCCCTAACAACTTTAAAGAAAAATTCTTCATTTTTGACATGTACAGGAGGTGTTTTTCTAATCTCCAGCTTAAGCACCGCTGAATCTACCTTTGGCCTTGGTACAAATACAGTTTTAGGAACAATCGTGACAGTAGACGCGTTTGAATAATATTGGACCGCAATCGATAAAGAACCATACTCTTTGGAGGCGGGTTTGGCTGCTATTCGATCCGCTACTTCTTTTTGAATCATAACTATAATCCGAGTAACAGGCAAACGCTGTTCAAGCAGTTTCATTAATATAGGAGTGGTTACATAATAAGGTAAATTACCTACCACAGCTATTTCATGTACATCATGCATTTTTTCATTTATTACATTTTTTACATCTGCCTTTAAAACATCTTCATTGTGAATAGTTACGTTATCATAAGGGGAAAGAGTATCTTCTAGAATTGGTATTAACCGCCCATCTATTTCAAAGGCTTCCACTTGTTTGACCCTTTTCGCAAATTGTTCAGTCAATGCTCCAATTCCCGGCCCGACTTCAACCACTCCGTCATTTTCATTCGTGCCGGCAGCATCAGCTATTTGATTTAAAATATTAACGTCAATTAAGAAATTTTGTCCCAGGCTCTTTTTAAAGGAAAACCCGTGTTTTTCAAGAATTTCCTTTGTTCTGCCTGGAGTGGCAATATCTTTTGTCACGGACGTCTTTCCTCCTCTAAAACCTCTTGTACCGCTCTGGCAAATTCATGACGGTCTATGTTAAACATTTCTAATCGTTTTAAGAATTGTTTAGCATTGGCATACCCAATATTTAAAATTTCTCCTGCTCGTTCTCTTCGACGCTGCGATTCTTGTCCACCCATCATTCCAGCATCGATTAAATCTTGACGGGTAACTGAGTTGTTATGTTCGATGGGGAAGGCAGTTTCTTCTCTAACTTTTAAAATAGCGTTTCTTATTGCTTGTACAGAAGCATTTTCAATCCCCAAGTTATCTTTTGAAGGGGATAAAGCGTCTTCTTTTGTTAGAAAAGCATGCTTGCAGCCTGGTACCTCCCTGCTGACAATTCTCCTGATTCTCTCTCCAGGAACGTCCGGGTCGGTAAAAATAATAACTCCTCGTCTTTGCTGCGCAAGAGCAATTCTCTTCAGTACCGCTTCTCCTATAGCAGACCCGTTCGTTTCAATAGTATCTACATCAAGTGCTCGTTTTACCGCAATGGTGTCATCTTTTCCTTCAACTACAATACATTCGTTAATTTTCATCAAATATTTATGCCTCCCAGCAAGCGTAAGAATAGTAAGGACCACCTGCTGTTCTTGTCATTTTTTAGTCTGCCTTATTATACTAGTTCTTTTACGATTAGAAAAGATCACCCGAGAATACCGGTACCCATTTATAAATTAGAGTTCTGCCATTACAAAAAACGTAATACAGTTTTTGTTCTTTCCCAAAAACTGTATTACGTCTAAATCAGCTGCATCTCGCTCGATTAATCCAATACCGTAACCTCTAGCGTCTGTACTCCAAACCTTCTTGCTTCTGCTTTGCTAGGAACATGCAAATCAATTTTATTACCTTTTATTGCTCCACCTGTGTCAGCAGCCACTGCTTCTCCGTACCCTTTTACATACACTCTTGAACCAAGCGGGATTACCGAAGGGTCAACCGCCACCACTTTTTTATTTGGACTGCTGTTCAAATCAACTCCGGTTGCCGTCACTCCTGAACAACCCGAACAGTTTGCAGTGTATGCAGTAGCCTGCATCGAAATAGTACGCTCTGATGCCGTTTGACTGCTGCCTCCACGAGAAGCCGCCGCCGTTTCCGTCCGCGCCCCTACCGCTACTACCTTATCCTTACTTTCTTCTACAAGTTCCTCTTCTATCAACTCCCGAGAAACTTCTTCACCATCTTCAAGGACAACCTCATAATGTTTTTCGATTACACCTTTTTTACCATTTTCCACCACTTCTTCTTCTCCATTAGGAAGGGAATCATCGCGGCGGGTAACAGTAGCATAATCTACTTCTTCTTCCACTACATCGGTAACCTTTTCCACCCGTACAATCTCAATATCTGTTTTGCCGGTTATATTCTTATCTTTTCCCGGCTCTATCCGGTCGTCTTTGTCTGTTTCTATACCGGCATCTTTTAAAAGGTCAGCGACCGTAGTCGAAGTTGTCATTACTTCCTCTTTTTCCCCGTCATATTTAAGGGTTACAGGAAAAGCAGATTCATATGTTACCTGCATACCTTCTTCTACTGAAGTATCTAAATCTTTGTTTAAGTAATCATGTTTATTCAGTGTAATATTTTGTTCATCTATAATTTCTTCTATTGTGTCAGCTGTTGTCCAGACGTCCTGGTCTTCTCCGTCTTTAGAAACAGAGATTTTTGCTGCCTTCATCCATTCTACAGTCATATTTCCAGTAATAGGTTCATGAAGAGATGGGCTTACTTCATCTTCTTCACTTATGCTAAGCTCCTGTTCTTTCAGCAGTTGACCCACTGTTTCGGCATGGGTCGTGACGGTAATATCTTCTCTGTCATCCGTCATAATAGTGACAGTTGCTTTGGTTGTTTGATAAACAGCAAAAGCAACCATTATAAAAATTGCTGAAAAGACCAAAGCAAGTCTTTTTCCCATACTTACTTTTGGAAAAAAGGACTTCATTTTTGAACTCATGGCCTAATCCTCCTCTACAAGCTAAGCATTATAGAGATTTCCACCCCCCATGTCAAACCATATAATTTCCCTTCTCATTATCTTCCATAAAAGGAAACAAGTGAAGAAAAACTTATCGACACTGTAATGTATGTACAAGGAGAGAAGAATAGAAGGATTTCGAAACAACCACGAAGGTGACAAGCCTTTACATAAACTGACAGAGAAAGCTGTCAGTTTATGCAGAAAAGTTTTTTAGCATTTGCCGTCGTCTGCTGGGCTAATGTTTCAAAAGATATTTCTTTTAATTCAGCAATTTTTTCTGCTACGAGTTTCACATAGGCAGGTTCATTACGTTTTCCGCGGTACGGATGAGGAGCCAAAAATGGACTGTCTGTTTCTACTAGGAGCCGGTCCATTGGTATTTCCTTCGCTACTTCTTTTGGTTTTTTCGCATTTTTAAAAGTGACAGGGCCTCCAAAAGAAATATAGAAATTCATTTTCAGGCACTCTTGGGCTATTTCCAAACTTCCCCCAAAGCAATGCATGATGCCTCCAGTTTCCGCAGCATTTTCTTCTTTTAAAATGTCGACAATGTCCTGGTGAGCATCTCTGTCGTGAATAATAATCGGGAGATTTACTTTTTTAGCTATATGAATTTGTTTGCGAAATACCTCTTTTTGCACTTCTTTTGGTGATTTATCCCAATGATAATCTAATCCCATTTCTCCAAGGGCCACTACCTTTGGATGGGCGGCCAGATCTTCCAGCCACTTTAAATCGTCTTCGGTCATATCAATCGCATCAACTGGGTGCCAGCCGACAGCAGCATAAATAAAATCATAGGTTTCCGCTAAATTCATGGCCTTAGGGATGGTTTCCCGGTCAAAGCCAACAACGGTCATCCATTCTACTCCTTCTGCTTTTGCTCTCTTGATGGTGTCTTCTACATCTTCTTCAAACTGATCTGCATTTAAGTGAACATGAGTATCAAATAACATCGTTATCCCCCTTATTTTGAAAAGCATAAGCCTCCTGATCGGCTGTAAATGTGTGACTAATAAAAAAATTACTTCATGTAAAACGCCCCGAGCTTTGTATTTCCCAGGGCGACTCCTTGCTTGATTAATTTACATCCGAACCATTTGGAAGATTAGCATCAATGGTTGCTAAGGTTAATTCACTGCCTTTCGAAGCTGCAAGGATCATACCTTGTGAAAGCTCTCCCCGTAGTTTTACTGGTTTTAAGTTCGTAACACAGATAACCTTTTTCCCTTTTAGATCCGCTGGTGTATATTGTTCTGCAATACCAGACACCACTTGACGTTTTTCATAACCTAAATCCAGCTGGATTTTCAATAATTTATCTGCTTTTTTTACAGGTTCTGCTTCCAAGACTTCTGCAACTTTCAATTCTACCTTTGAAAAATCATCTATATCGATTACATTCGTTTTTTCTTCTTCTTGATTTTTTTCATTTTGTTGTTCTTCTTCTGTTTTTACAATTCCGCCCATATCTTTAATGATTGCTGCTACTTCCTGCTCTACTTCAAGACGCGGAAAAATTGGTTTCCCTTTTTTTACGACTTTGGTTCCTTCAGGAAGCTGACCAAATGTACGCATTGTTTCCCATTCCGTTAAAGAAGATGGAACGCCGATTTGTTCCCACATTTTCTGCGGAGTTTCAGTCATAAACGGCTGAATCATGATGGAAATATAGCGGAGGGATTCCGCTAAATGATACATCACTGCTCCGAGTTGTTCTTTTTGCAATTCTTCTTTTGCCAGCATCCACGGCTGCGTCTCATCGATATATTTATTCGTTCTGCTGACTAGCTGCCAAATAGCAGTAAGAGCTACGGAAAATTCCATATCCTCCATTGCATTTTCAACTTTATTGACAGTGGCATACACTAAATCCACAAGAGATGCATCATAAGGAGTTCCGTCTTTTAGATATGCCGGCAATTCTCCGTCAAAGTATTTATTTATCATAGCTACGGTGCGGTTTAACAGGTTTCCTAAATCATTGGCAAGATCGTAATTTATACGATCCACAAAGCCTTCTGGAGTAAATACACCATCAGAACCAAAAGGTACTTCGCGAAGTAAATAATAACGGAGTGCATCAAGACCGTACCGATTGATAAGCGGAATTGGGTCTACTACATTACCTTTTGATTTTGACATTTTTCCGTCTTTCATTAAAAGCCATCCATGACCAAATACTTTCTTAGGTAAAGGCAGATCAAGGGCCATCAGCATAATAGGCCAGTAAATCGTATGAAAACGCACTATTTCTTTTCCAACCAAATGTACATCGGCCGGCCAATATTTTAAGTATGCTTCATCATTGTCACTTCCATATCCGAGCGCAGTAATATAATTCGACAACGCATCAATCCAAACATACACGACATGCTCAGGGTCGCTTTTTACAGGGATTCCCCATTCGAAAGCTGTTCGTGACACCGCAAGATCCTCAAGACCTGGCTTAATAAAATTATTAATCATTTCATTTTTACGTGATTCCGGCTGAATGAATTCAGGGTTTTCTTCATAAAATTTTAGTAAACGATCAGCATACTTACTCATACGAAAAAAATAAGATTTTTCTCTAACCCATTCAACTGGATGGCCGCTTTCCGGACTTTTTCCGCCTATGATCTTACCATTTTCATCATGCACCGGCTCTTCAAGCTGAAGTTCAGTATAAAAGGTTTCATCCGGCACAGAATACCAGCCTTCATATTCATCAAGGTAAATGTCTCCATTTTCTTTTAGTTTTTCAAATATTTGCTGCACTACTTTTTTATGACGTTCTTCCGTCGTTCTTATGAAATCATCATAAGAAATGTCTAATTTATCCCATAAATTTTTTATACCAGCTACCACTTCATCAACAAACTGCTGTGGTGACACTCCTTTTTCCTTTGCTTTACGTTCAATTTTTTGACCATGTTCATCCGTACCTGTTAAATATCTCACATCATATCCGCGCAAGCGTTTATAACGGGCCATTGCATCTCCTGCTACAGTGGTATATGCGTGTCCAATGTGGAGTTTGTCACTCGGGTAGTAAATAGGTGTTGTAATATAAAAGTTTTTTTGTTCAGCTGCCATAATGAATCCTCCTTCATTTTAATTTCTTATAAAATCAAACTTAAGATGTGTGTGCTAATCGTACAATTGAAAGAAAAGCTCATTGGCTGGCCGACTGATACATATTAAAAAAACTCCCGCCCTGCAAAGGGACGAGAGTTATACTCACGCGGTACCACCCAAATTTTCTCCGCCTTTTGCAAGGACGAAGCTTTATGCGCTGCCTTTAATAGGATAAAGCGCTCTTCCTTTAACGCAGAAATACGTTCTTCTCTTACTCAAGGGCTCGAAAAGAAAATCCTCCCGGGACCATCTTCAAGAGTTCTGGCTGTACCGGTTCCCAGCTTATCCGGCTCTCTGAAACAGCTTTCCCCTTTACTCATCCCTTCATCGGATTACATTATTGGCTTCACCTAGTAATTCTCACTAAGACTATAACGAAGCAGGTTTATTGTGTCAAGCTTGACAAGTCAGGTCATCTAGCGCTTTCTATATAATTACCATCAATGGTTCAGCTCATACATTCGACAAACTTCTAAGCATCTATGTCGAAGAAATACATCTATTGTTCTATTAAAAGTATAACTTTTGTTCATTAAATCGAAATTTACTTGTACTTTGTATTAAATTTAGGTATGTTAAATGTAATATTTTGCTTTTAATGCCTGTTATGACAGGAATTTAAGAAATATAGAAAAATTTTCAAAGTTTATCATTTTTTTAAACTAAATGAATTGACGTGATTTGGAAAGATTGGTATTCTTAGTACACATAGAAAGAGAAAATTGTCGAAAATTGACGACATATACCTGAGCCATATTTATTTGAGGAGGAGCTTTTATGAAATCTACTGGTATTGTACGGAAAGTGGACGAGCTAGGCCGAGTGGTTATTCCAATTGAATTGAGAAGAACTCTTGATATTGCAGAAAAGGACGCTCTCGAAATTTATGTAGACCATGACCGCATCGTTTTAAAAAAGTACAAGCCTAACATGACGTGTCAAGTAACGGGGGAAGTGTCCGATGAAAACATTGCTCTCGCTGATGGTAAGATCATTCTTTCTCCTGAAGGCGCAAAAGAAATAATAAAAGACCTCGAAGGTTATGTAAATAAAAAATCTAACGCATAAAGATTAAAAAAGACGATTTCTCCTAGAATGAAATCGTCTTTTTATTTATAAATCATGATAATGAGCATAAACTTCTCGTTTAGGAAGGTTTCTTTCCTTAGCCGCTGCTTTTATTGCCTCTTTAGGCGGCATACCTTTCTGAACATAACAATCAACATGTTCAGAAATACTTAATTCTTCCCACCAGCGTCTTTGTACTCTCTCTTCTGTATTTCCTGCTTCTACGACTAAACAGCATTCTCCTTTTACGGTATGATTCTCAAGATGGTTCTTTAATTCATCTAACGTACCTCTCCACAGTTCTTCAAACTTCTTAGTTAATTCCCTGGCTAAAACAGCCTTTCGATTTCCCCATTTTTTCTCTAAATGTTCCATCGTTTCTTTTAAACGATAAGGGGATTCGTAAAAAATAAGGGGAGCACTAATATAAGTAAGCTCTTCTAATATATCTTCTCGTTCCTTTTTTTTCCGCGGCAGAAAACCGTGAAAATAAAAGGGGCCCCCTCCAAGACCGGATACTGTTAAGGCTGTAGTGGCAGCGTTTGCGCCAGGGAGGGAGATGACATGAAAACCTGCTTCTATACATTGCTGGACTGCTTCTCTGCCAGGATCAGAAACGAGGGGCATTCCTGCATCGCTAACAAGTGCAGCAGACTTTCCATTTTGTAAAATTGCTAATAATTTCTCTCCTTTATTTTCTTTATTATATTCGTGATAACTATCTAGAGGAGAAGAAATCTCAAAATGGGAAAGAAGCTTTCGAGTCTGTCTTGTATCTTCTGCAAAGATAAGATCTACTTCTTTTAATATTCTTACTGCTCGAAAGGTCATATCCTCTAAATTACCGATAGGAGTAGGAACTAAGTATAAGACACCTGAGTCATTCTTTTGAAAACTTTTTTGCAGCTTCATCTATTTCACCCTATCTGTCAAAAATGCAAAGGGAAGCGAAAGTGTTTTCGTTAATTTTGCACAAAGCTTGTCCTTCCTTCTAGATATACCATTAAACTAACTACCTTCGCCACACCCTTTTTGTTTCTTTGCCAATGATTCTTTTTCTTTTCGTTTCATCTTTTTCATCAGATATTCAGCCTGCATAGCTTCTTTTTTTGTCGAAAATGCTTTTTTGTAAACTAAACGGAACGGACCGCGGCCTCTTGTATATTTTGCCCCTTTCCCACTTTCGTGCATGGCGAGTCTTCTTTCTATGTTTGGTGTATAACCAATATAAAAGGTATCATCTGCACAATGAAGCATATACACATAATGTTTAGTTTCCTGCATAGTAATCTTGAAACTCCTCTGTATATTTCCCATCTTCATTGTATACAATTAATGAAGGCAGACATGTCAGCCCTGGCTTACCACCTTTTATCGCTTCTAGTAATACAATGTTTGCCTCTTTTCCTGCTTTGGGATGAACAAACTTCAGACGTTTAGGTTCTAAATCGTGTTTTCGATAAACTTCCATTAACTCAGGAAGTCTTTCTGGTCTTAGCACCATGGACACTTTTCCTTTTTGTTTCACCAGGCTTGCAGCAGCTGCTGTCATATCATTAAGGGTTCCATTACGTTCATGACGTGCCATTGTGAAATAAGGATTATTATTCCACTGCTTTTTCCCTGGCGTGGCAAAATAAGGCGGATTACAAGTGACCAAGTCTGCTTTACCTGCCTTCTCTATGATGTTTTTTTCTCTAATATCGCCTTCTATAAATGTTAGTCTGCCATCAAGATGGTTATACTGTACACTTCTTCTTGCCATATCCACTAACCTGGGCTGTATCTCTATTCCTGTTATTGGTACTGAGCTGCGTGTGGAAAGAACTAAAGGAATAATACCGTTTCCACTGCACAAATCTATGATTGATCCTTTGGTAATAGGTACATATGTAAATTTTGCTAAAAGGACTGCATCTATAGAAAAAGCAAACACGTCTTTGCTTTGGATTATTTCCAGTCCTTCTGTTACATAATCAATTCTTTCTCCTTCTAGCAATGGAGGCATCCTTTTCACCATCCATCTCCTTAGATTATTTCATTTCGTGCTTTACGAAAAAGAACCCTTTTCAGTTCTATCTATATTAATAATAATCCATTAATTATAAGCGCTCAACCGGTATATAAAAAGGGCTGTCCCTCTTAATGGGACAGCACTTAACGTTTATTTTTGATGTAAAAATGAAAGACAAAATAAACAATCTCCATCCGTTCTTAGACTTCCATAGTGTAAATTACAAATATGAAATCCTTCGTGGTATAAACGGGCTAGGTTATCATACCCTTCTCCTACATTTGGGCGGTCTTTAACAGTTTTTTTTGGCTTCGTTGATTTCTGCGTCTGGTCTTTTTCTTCCATTCGTTCGCGCAAATGCTGATTTTCCAAGGCGAGCGCCTGGTTTTCTTCAATCAGCATTGCAAGCTGTTCCTTTAATTCTCCCAATTCATCATGGAGAGCTCCAATCCGCTCTTCCATATGAATCACTTGAGAAAATATTTCCTTCTTCTCCACGTTCCTTCCACCTCAATCACCCATGTGACTTCAGCTCACAATGTATCCTTCTTCCATCAATTCATCCAAACTATATTCCAATACGTTCTGTGGTTCAGCAAGATCCACCTCTACGAGACGTTCAAGAATATTTATCCCTACTACTTTCCCTACTCCTTGAGGTGTAGTAATCTTTTCCCCAATATCAGGCAGTTCTTTTTTAGCCGTCTCATAATGATCATTTTCGTACTTCAGACAGCACATAAGCCGACCGCATAAACCTGAAATTTTTGCAGGATTGAGTGAAAGATTCTGATCCTTTGCCATCTTGATGGAGACCGGTTCAAAATCCCCCAGGAAGGAAGAACAACAAAGCACTCGTCCACATGGTCCGATACCACCAAGCATTTTGGCTTCATCTCGAACGCCGATCTGGCGCAACTCAATACGTGTACGAAAAACCGAAGCAAGGTCTTTAACCAGATCCCGAAAATCAATTCGTCCGTCTGCAGTAAAGTAAAATAATACCTTGTTTCTATCAAACGTATAATCTACGTCAACCAATTTCATATCTAAGTTATGTTCTTCGATTTTCGTTGCACATACTTCATAAGCTTTATTTGCTAATTCTTTATTTTCTTCTATCGTTAATTTGTCTTGTGTATTTGCAAGCCGAAGAACTTTTTTTAATGGAAGAACGACATCATCATCGCTTACTTGTTTTTTCCCAATTACCACTTTACCGAATTCAAGACCTCGGGAAGTTTCAACTACTACCCATTCATCTTTCTCTATATGAAGATCGCCTGGGGAAAAATAATATATTTTCCCTGCTTTCTTAAATCTAACTCCAACAACATCATGCAAAGCTACGATCCCTCCTGTAAGCGGAGCAGTAATTGCTCCATAAGAAGCTGCGCATTAACATTGGCGCGAAGACGGCGTTTCGCCTCGAGGATCTGCTGCAGCCGCTGGGCAACCTCTCTTTCTGACATTTGAAGGGCGTCTTGCTCTAATTTATCTACTTGATCTGGGTAAGCAAGATTATCTTTTTTATGTTTGACCGCCAAAAGGTCGCGATACCAGAAAAGCAGCAAATCCAGGCCGATGTCCAGCTCTTTTCTATCCGTAAAATGGGCTAGCCACTTTTCTTGTATTGTTAACAGCATCTGCTGAGGCCGATGGTGCACCTCTTCTACCAATTGTATCACTAGAGTTCTTCCATGTACAATCCAGTCTTTTCTCTCTTCAGCATATTCTCCTGCTATTTGATCAGGAAGTCTTGCCAATAGGGAGGCTGCTGCTTCACTAAATCCTTTTTCTATATAAATAGCTGTTCGTTTTTTTAAAGGAGGTGGTGCAAAGGTTACTTTTTGAGATCTGGATATAATAGTATCAAGCATAAAATGAGTATTTTCTGTCAATAGAAGAGCCAGTGTTGGACTCTCTGGCTCTTCTAAAAATTTCAGCAAACTGTTGGCTGCGCTTGCTGTCATTTTGTCCGCTTCATTTACAATATATACTTTCAATCCTGCTTCCATGCCTTTATATGTGAATTCTTTCTGTAGAGACTCCACCTGTGCTTTTTTTATAGTCGCTCCTTCTGGCTCGACCAGCATGACATCAGGGTGATTGCCATGGTCTATCCGCCGGCATTCAGCGCAATTTCCACACGGTGCTGATTTTATTTTTTGTTGACAAAAAAGGCTTTTGGAGAGAAGAACAGCCGCAGCTTTCTTACCTGCTCCTCTCATACCTTCAAATATATATGCATGAGCCAGTCTGTCTTTTTCCATACTTCTTTCAAGCATTGTCATTACAGTCGGCTGATCAATTTTCATTTCTTCCCAATTCATGTCCATCCCTCAATTTTAGAACTGTTCAAACTGTTCTACCTGCATAATAAAAACGGTAGCTCCGCCAACTTGTACTTCCACTGGATAAGGAACATAGGAATCTGCATTTCCTCCCATAGGCGAAACAGGGGCGACGAGCTGCTCCCGCGATTTACAGTTGTCTTGAATAATCTCTAATACTTTGTTTACATGGTCATCTTCTACTCCAATGAGAAAAGTAGTGTTTCCAGCTCTCAAAAAACCACCTGTACTGGCCAGTTTTGTTGCACGATAATCCTGTTCAATCAATGCATTGGACAGTCTATTGCTATCCTTGTCCTGTATTACAGCAACGATTAGCTTCATCAAAACCCCCTCTTTCTTTTCCATTTCTTTTAAGAATTTTCTTCACTTCAGAAAGCTCATTTTATGAATGAATCTAAAAGATAAGTGCAAATGCCATGGACTGCACAGAAAAGGTTTCTGTATTTCAATCTCCTTATCTTAAAGCAGGGTGTTCTTGTCCCCTTTCTTTGGGGAGAGCTTCTTTTACAATTAAACGCATTCTCGTTATATTCCTGGTAACAAAACAGGTTTTTTATTATCTTACTGAAAATATTACGAAGAAAGAACCTTTCCTTCACTCCGGCAATACGGATAGAACATGGGATGCAGCTTCTTGAACAACGATATCTATTGATTGATCTGCATTTACATGAACGATGCGCTTTGGAAAACGCTCTAATAATTGATGATATGCTTCATATACTTTTTGATGAAATTCCATTACTTCTTGGTCAAGTCGGTTAAATTCGCGCTCTTTATTTTGGTGAATGCGTGACAACCCTTTTTCAGGATTTATGTCTAAATAAATAGTTTTATCTGGCATATGTTCTCCGATAGCAAACTTGTTAATGGTGAACACTTCTTCCAATCCAATGCCTCGCGCATATCCTTGATAAGCAAGGCTGCTGTCGATAAATCGATCGCATAAAACGATACAGCCGTTCTCTAATGCTGGTACGATTTTTTCTATTAAATGCTGTCTTCTTGCTGCAGCATATAATAAAGCTTCTGTACGTTCCTCCATCTTTGTGTGCTCAGGATTTAAAATGACAGTGCGTATTTTTTCTGCGATGTCAATTCCCCCGGGTTCTCGCGTTTTTATGACAGGCTTCCCCTGATTCTCTAAAATTTGTCGTACATGTTCAATTACTGTCGTCTTCCCTGCTCCCTCACATCCCTCAAACGTGATAAAAGCCCCGCCATTTTCTCTCATTATCATTCATCCTTTATTTGTATGCTTATGTACCAATCATGCTTCTTGTATTCTACCCCCTGGACCCTCCCTCCTTTTTGTAACCATTCAATCAGATATGCGTAGCGCTCGCCTCTTATTTTTTCTCCTTTTAAAAATAATGGAATACCGGGCGGATAAGGAATAATATCAGCACCAGCCTTTTTCTCATATGCTTCTTTCAAACGTACTTTCAAATGTTTCACATGAAACGCTGATCGTCCACCTTCTGTCTCTATCAATTTTGAAGTAAAAGAGGGTATCTTAATAGGTGCTTCGCTCTTTTCAGACGGACACTCAGATTTCATTCGTTCAACTGCTGTTTGAAGCTTCTCATAAGTTTGAGAAGGAAGAGGCTCTATAGTAAGCGGCAGAATCAGCAAAACATGTTTGTGATCTGCTAATTCAACAAAAATGTTTTCTTTTTCTAAAAAATATTGAAGGGTCCAGCCGCTATAACCATCCGGAGCTTTTAATATACATTTCAATAAATCATGATCTATTCCTCTAAGAGTTACTAACGAAAGACTGGAAGCTTTCTCTATATTATTTCTCATCATTTTAAAATGGTCTGTTAAAAATTTGTCCGGTATTTGTTTTATATCAAAAAGATATTTTCTAGCTGCATCTAAGGAGGCCATAACAGGATAAGATGGACTGCTAGACTGAACCATAGAAGCTGTTTCTTTTACCACGTCTGCAGAAACACTGCTGCCTGCTCCTATATGCAAAAACGCTCCCATCGTCATTGCCGGCAGTGTCTTATGAGCTGAATGCACAACGGCGTCAGCCCCCTGCTCAAGCGCTGAATTAGGAAAGACCGAGCCAGCAGTAAAATGAGAACCATGAGCTTCATCTACAACCACGGTTGCTCCTTTCTTTTTAGCCAGCTTAATAATCGGGCCAAGCTGCCGAACCAATCCATAATATGTTGGAGAAGTAATGAGAAGACCTTTTGACTCAGGATAAGAAGAAAAAGCTTTTTCAACAGTGTTCAAAGAGAGTCCCATTGATAATTGTGTTTCTTCATCATAGTCAGAAATGAGAAAAACCGGCTTTAGCCCTGCCAGTCTTATTCCATTTATCACTGACTTATGGGAATCCCGCTGGACGAACACTGTATCCCCATGTTTAAATGCAGCAAGTATCATTGCCAAATTTCCAGCCGTCGAACCACCTACAAGAAATAACGTATCGGCAGCACCGTAAAGTTCAGCTGATAGATTTTGAGCTGATGCAATATCACCATCGGCATCATGCAAATCATCCAGTCCTGTAAGCTCTGTCTGATCAAAAGGTAAGACAGACTCATAAATGTTTTTTACTGAAGTTGAAAGGATGCTGCCATTTTTATGCCCTGGAACATGAAAAGAAATGGGCTGTTTTTTTGTATGTCTTAGTAAAGCCTCCACAAGAGGCATAGATTGCTGTTCCATTTAAGAACCTCATTCACGATGACTTTCTATTAAAATTATGACGCATTGCTTTGATTCTTGCAATTTTTCTATGAGAATAATGTAGTACTTCTAATTTTCCGTAACTTTTTTATTTTATCTGCATAGGCTGGATCCTCTGGTTCCATGCGGACGACTTCCCTTTCACATTCTTTACATAAAAAAGCTTCTAAAATATGGATGCCTTCTTTCTTTTCCTGCTCACATAGAATACAAGGTTCGCTCCACTCATTATCTTTTTTGTGAATAGTCAACGTGCTCACCTCCCTATCAATCTTAGTTTCTCCGAAACAGTTAGATTTTATCCATCTTTCTATTTCTTATATCTTTCTACGAAAAACCTGTGAAAAGACTTGATAGGAACTCAGAAAAAATCACGAGTCAGGAAGAAATATAATAAAGGGATGCCACGTCCGGAGAAAAAAATATCTAGAGGGGGAAAAATCATGAAACACACAAAAAGCTGCCAGAAATTAATCTGACAGCTTTCTTTCATTGCCTGGCAACGTCCTACTTTCACAAAGGGCTGCCCCTTCATTATCATCGGCGCTGAAGAGCTTAACTTCCGTGTTCGGCATGGGAACGGGTGGAACCTCTTCGCTATCGTCACCAGACAGGGATGTTCCATGATCTTAAGGATGAGGAGATTATGGATCTTCTGCTAAGATCGTGCACGTCCTGTGCACAACGCAGAAGCCAACACATCCTGTGTTAGTAAAACTGCATAACGAATGTTCGAGCCACCGAGGCGCTTTCCTTTGTGTTGGATAAGCCCTCGACCGATTAGTATCTGTCAGCTTCACGTGTCGCCACGCTTCCACCTCAGACCTATCAACCTTGTCATCTGCAAG
>NZ_JBHFQG010000024.1:0-56998 GCF_041949975.1 Alteribacillus sp. JSM 102045
CATACCAATAGAGCATCCGTGCCTGGGTGCCGGTCGTTTTCCCGACGGTTTTGTATCCCGCCTGCGTGAGAACCCCGGTAACTAATCTAGTTACTGTGGATTTGCCGCGGATTCCGTTGATATTAATGCGAATCGGAACTGCAGCAATGTTCTTGTAGTGCTTGCGGCGTTCCACCACGCCAAAAGTAAGTAATAAGAGAATAAAAAAAGCAATTAGATAGAGCATACACGTACTCCTTCATTATTTTTGCACTGATCTTAGGTGAACGGTCAAACTTATTTTCAAGCTGACACTTCACCCATCCACCGTATGATATACAAGTGTTAGAAAAGCGTAAAGGTAAATAAATCCCATTATTACGGCTCGTATGATAGGAATATAATGGCTGGTTGTAATCCGTTCTATTAGTAGAGAAAGAAGCTTCAACCACCGCTTTTAGTGGGTTTTAAGGAAAAAGCCGGGTGTGATTATCAGTTTTTGAGGTTTGTTTTTTATCAAAAGTAATCCGTATTTATTCTCACGACAATTGCTTTAAGAAAGAAAGTGAACAAAGAAAATAGGAGTATATAAGTGAACACTTGTATCCAGTTAAAAAGAATTAAAAAGGTTAAAATAAAGGGGGATAAAGGAAGTTACACTAGGGATTTTATTTCATGGAATAGGAGGAATGTAAAATATAAAATACAGTAGATAAAACAGATAATGAACTGGTATTAATAGGTTTAAAGGGGGGTTAGCTGAAAAATTAATAGAAGATAGGTATAAATTCGTTTTATAATCAACGATTTTTAAATAGGTACAAATACACGTAAACTTAGTAATGGGACTATTAATCAAAAAACTTTTTATAGCTCTTATGGCACTCATTTTTTGGTGGGATTCTGTTTTGAGAGAGTTCTTGTTTTTTCTGTACTATATAAGAATCACATTATAAACCTTGATTTAATAGAAATTTTCTCAATTAAACAATGAAATGAATTTAAGTCACAAGATCTTATAATATTAAGAATATAGTCATTATTTTTATCATAATAATTTTTAATTGTTTCTAAAGTCCTCATCAATTATACTTATTATGAAAAGGTAGATGTTGTCTTTTTTTATTTATATAATTAGGGGGAGAATGGTTGAAAAGATTCATACCTTGGTGTTTTTTGTTACAATTTTTGAAATTTTTTCCATTTAATCGAAGTGCAGCATATGCGGAGGTTGATTTGAATAACTTAAACAGTTTGCATATAGAAAATCGTTTGCTGGAGTTTATTCTTCCATATGAAGATTCTTTTTCTCAGAATTCTTATCAGGGGGATATAAATACAGATATCCCCTTTACGATTAAGGAGGGGAGTATACCGATCTTGGTTTCTGCTCCTCATGCTACAGAGCATTTGCGGGAAGGGAATGTGAAAAAAGCAGACATTTATACAGGCAGTATTTCTGCCATTCTACATGAATTAACCGGAAGCTATCTCATTCAGTCTTCCGGGTTCTCCGAAGACCCGAATTATATCGAAGCTGGAGATTACAAACAAGCGTTAAAACAGATCGTTGAAGAAAACGATATCAAATATGTTATCGATTTACATGGAAGCGCCCGGCACCGGGACTTTAATATTGATCTAGGGACAATAAACGGCCAATCTATTAAAAATAGTGCTTTGCAAAAGATAAAATATAGATTTGAAAGTAATGGAATCGATAAAGTTGCGGTCGATCACACCTTTTCCGGGTTAAGTGGGGGGACCATTGTTAATTATTCTGCGAATAACCTGGGTGTGGAAGCAGTCCAGCTGGAAATCAGCAGGGCATACAGAGACCCGAGAAATGATATGAATTCTTTTTATACTCTTTTACTTTCTTTAAACGAAATTATTAATGAATTAAACGATAATATAAATCAGGAAACGCTAGATTCTGAAATGACGTTTAATGATGTGCCGTTTTCTTTTTGGGGATGGAAAGATATTTATTTTGTATTTAAAAATAATTGGATGAAAGGACAGACAGAAAGTACATTTTCTCCTAATGCTCATCTAACGAGAAGTCAAGCTGCTGTTACAATTGTACGGGCACTTGAGTTAGAAGCGAAAGAACCATTGAAGCAGTCCTTTGAGGATGTTTCCGAAGAATATTGGGCTTTTAAGGAAATTGAGATTGCCAGGCAGCATGGAATTATCGGCGGCTACAAAGACGGAACCTTTGGACCGGGTAATCGAATAACAAGAGAACAAATAGCAGCAATATTTGCCAAAACGATAGAAGATACTACACGTGCCAAACGTCCTGCATTTAAAAATGTCAACAGTAGCCGCTGGTCCTTTGATGCCATCATGAGTCTAAGTAAGAAAGGAATTATAAACGGCTATCAAGATAATACTTTCATTCCAGGCGGGTATGTGACAAGGTCGCAATTGGCCTTTATGCTCCATCGGTATGCCCAACACAGGAGAGAAATTAAAGATTATGATGGAATATTTTGGGATAAATGATTCAAAAAGAATCTTCAAGGAGGGCTGTTCATTTTGGTTAGGGTCAATGTCACTTACTTGCTGTTGTGCTTATTGTTGTTCTATTCTCAGCCTACTTACGCTCAAGACCCAGCAGCAGATAAGGCCTTAGAAATGGTTGGAGAAAATGAAGAGAACTTTATTACATCAGAGTTTGTGCAATATGTTTATGAAGAAGCAAAAGGAATCAGTCTGCCGCGAAGTGCAAGGGATCAGCGTGCGTTAGGTGAAGAAATTGAAAAAGAGGATCTGGAGGCAGGAGATGTTGTATTTTTTCAAGGTTCCTCTTTAATGTCTGGGATTTATCTTGACAACGGTCGTTTTATCATTGTTACTAGTGAGGGAATTTCCGAAAGAAATATGGAGACCAGTGCCTATTGGTCGGAGGCTTATCAGGAGTCGAACCGTTATACAGAGGAGAATACAGCCATAGATGATCCAGCCGGTCAAATGGCGTTAGACAGCGTCGGGGAAAACAGACAGGACTTTATAACCTCAGAATTTGTTCAGTATGTTTACGACGCAGCAAAAGGAATCTCACTTCCAAGAGCTGCGAGTGATCAATGGATATTAGGAGAAGAAGTAGAGCAAGAGAAATTGCAGGCAGGAGATGTAGTTTTCTTTCAAGGAACATATTTAATGTCTGGAATTTATATTAAAAATGGTCGTTTTGTGATTGTGACCAGTGAGGGCATTTCGGAAAGAAATATGGAAACGAGCGCTTATTGGTCAGAAGCATATAGAGGGGCGAAAAGATATTCAGAGAATGCTGCAGACCCTGTGACTTCAAACAATGAAATTGTGGAAAAAGCCAGGTCTCTTATTGGCAGTCCTTATAATCGAAAAGGAGATGATCCGGAGGAAGGGTTTAATTCCGGGGCGTTTGTTTACTATGTTTATAAGGAAGTAACAGGAAGCTGGCTTTCTAAGTTATCATCGCCGCAGCTTGAAGCAGGCATTGAAATAGAAAGAGAAGACTTAGAGCCTGGTGATTTAGTATTTTTCGAAGGCAATGAAGATGAAATCATATCGGGAATTTACACGGGGAATGATCAATTTATTACTGCTTCTTCTTCAGGAGTTCAGGAGCGGCATATGGAGTACCACACGTATTATGCAGAACGGTTTTTAGGAGCAGCTCGCTATCCAGAAGAGGTACTGGAAAAATCCAATCCAAACACCTATGCCGCTCATGAAAACCCGGTTATTCAAGAAGCAATTCAATATATGGGAACTCCCTATTTAATGACAGGAAGCACCCTGGATGCATTTGATTGTTCTTTTCTCATTCAAACAGCTTTTCGGGATGCAAAAGATGTGTTTTTACCTAGAATTAGTTACAGGCAATGGGAAGTTGGGAAGACAATTTTACCAGCAGGCACGGATATTAACCAGATTGAATTGGATAAACAAGTGCAGCCTGGAGACGTTCTTTATTTTTCTGGAACATGGCAAGAAGGAATTTCTCACACAGCCATTTATTTAGGAGACAATCATATTATTCATGCCACTGGCGAAGAGGGTCAAACAACTATTTCTTATATGAGTGAATATTGGCGTGATCATTTTATCGGAGCCAAGCGATTTGATGACTTAACCATAAATTATGAAAATGATGCAGTTTTTGAAGCCTATCAATTATTAGGCACAGAATATAATCTTGGCGGAAATACTCCAGAAGAAGGCTTTGATACTGGAAGTTTCGTTCAATATGTATATAAAGAAGGTTTACAATATGACCTGCCTCGTTACGGCAGTCAGCAATGGGAGGAAGGTACAGAAATTTCATTGGAAGAAGCCAACCCTGGCGACCTCTTATTTTTTGAAGGATCGAGCATAATCCCTGCGATTTATATTGGCAGCAATCAAATGATTGTTGCTACGCAATCAAATGGAGTATCCGTTATCGATCTGACTACAAGCTCGTATTGGCCGCCTCGTTACTTTGGTGCTAGAACCTATGAAAAAGAGGAAGCTGAGAGTGTGGATGCTCAAATTGCAGAAAGTTACGTAGGAGAAGCATTTGAGGGTACCTCCTCTGAGTTTATTCAGAAAATATTCAAGGAAGGTTCCGGCAAAGAGCTATCCTCCAATATTGAAACGCTCCGGGAAAATGGAGATGAAATTCATGTTGAGGAACTAGAGAGAGGAGACCTCATGTTCTTTGGAGATGAAAACGGCGGAGATACTCCTGTCTTTGCTGCTATTTATCTCGATGATGGACATTTTGTAACGGTCAATGAAGGAGAAGTAGTCCAAGAATCTATGAATGATGATAGTGAGTGGATCGACAGATTATTAGAAGGAAGAAAATATACAGATTAAAAGAGTTATGCATAGATTTTTAAAAGCCCTAGCATGGTAACCAGCCGGTCGTAAAATAAATGACGACCGGCTGGTTTTGTTTTACAACAATCCGACAAGCAGGTAACTGGAACTTCAAGATCCTAGCTTGGTTACCGCTCCTCCTTGCATTCTCCAGTTCCGGGTATCAAACACTCTTCTTGATGACCGTTCCAACTTGCTTTCTTTTGTTTTGAGCACCAAAAGCATTCCATGGTTACCGTGCCGCTTTTCTTTTTCCTGTTCCGGGGACTAAGAACCTTTCTTAATGAACATTCTGCCATGCTTCCTCCGGTTTTGACTCCCAAGAGCCTTCCTTGGCTGAGGCTTCATCTTTCTTTCTCCTGTCTTGGGCTTCAAGTTCCTTGCTTGGCGAAGAAGGCACAGGATCGCGCTAAAACTGTAAGCAAGGAAGATTGGGCATTAAAAAAGTTAAATGGTACAACCTTTTATTACTTATTAACCAGGACATAACCATAGAAATTTTATATTTTTTTTAAAATGGTAGGAATTTGAAATAGTTATTGTTGAAAATATAAACGAAAATTCCAAATGGGAGGGATTTACATTGAAAAAGGTGATTAAAACAGGGATGATCTCGGTATTATCTTTATCCTTATTAGCAGCACCATCTTTCACTCACACTGTTACTGCTGTTGGAAGCGGACCAGAGGTAAATGAAAATCAAGAGGTTAAAATTGAACGGTTAACAAGCTACGAAGAAATGGTAAAAAAATTAGATCGTGTAAACAAGAAAGTAGATCACATGTCAGTAGAAGTTATTGGCGAGTCTGTAAAAGGACGTGACCTTCACCTGGTAAAGTTTGGGGATGATGAGAATAACCCGACATTATTATTACTAACTCAGCAGCATGGAAATGAACCCTTGTTAACAGAATCTGTGCTAAAAGTTATTCAAGAACTTTCAGCTAACAGCAAAGAAGTAAAAAACTTATTAGATCAGGTAAATATTTTATTTGTGCCGCGTTTAAATCCTGATGGAGCAGAGGGAGATGTCGATTGGGATTCTTCTCATCTGCAAGGGGGTGGCCAGCAGACGCGGAACAATGCAAATGGAATTAATTTAAACCGCACTCATAATTCGCTCTCCCAGCCGGAAACAAGAGCGCTGCATGAAAATGTACTGGAGCAATATGATATTGATTATGCCATTGATTTGCACCACCAGGTAGCCAATCGTGCAATTGATAACGAAGGGAAAGAAGAACTTGTGTCGGGAGCAATGCTGTTCCCGACCGCAAGCGGAGTCTCAGATGAAGTTCTGGAAAGCTCCAAAAAACTGGGAGCTGTGGTGAACGAGGCCGTAGAAAAAAAGGGATATAGCACGCTAGCTCGTTATAATGTGATGAATACCTTAACATCAAATGCTAGAAATCATTTTGCCGCCCATTATGATATTCCTACCATTCTTTTTGAAAATAGAGGACTATCTGATTCTCCTAATACCTCCTCCATTTTAGGGCAAAAAAGCAGCGGTTACTTAATAGGTCAGGGGAAAGTTGTAATAATGGCAGCTATCAAAGCTATAGCTGATCAATCAATTGAAGATGCGAATATTAGTATTTGGGACTCTTTGCCGGAGCAATATACAGTAGAGGATGATAATGGAGAATAGATAATAACGTATAAGCCCCCTTTGGCCTCAACAGTGCTAGAGGGGGCTTTATGGTTATACAGCAGTTTCTTTTTCTTCCTTGTTCTTTTTCTCAACCCTGTGCCCGCAGCTGTAAACAGTCTATACGCAGCAGGGATAAGAAGCAAAGTGATAAGAGAAGCAAATAGGAGCCCGGAAATTATCACTATTGCCATTGAAGCTTGATAGTTTCCAGTTGTGCCTGAGGCCAATACTAACGGAAGCATTCCTCCTGCAGTGGTTAACGTTGTCATTAATACAGGCCGGATACGGTTTCTCCCAGCTTCTATGAGAGCTTCTGTCACACTAAACTGCTGCCTGCGAATCTGGTTGGTTCGATCAATAAGAAGAATAGCGTTGTTTAAGACAATTCCAATCAGCATAATGACACCCGTGCCGGACATAATACTTAGCTCACGCTGAGTGATTAACAGACCTAAGACAGCTCCGACAATAGTCGCCGGAATGACATAATAGGATGTACCAGGTTGATTAAATAATAAAATGAAAAAGAAGGAATAAGGATATATATATCCGAATTATATTGCTAAATAATATTTTTGAAAAATCAGAAATGGTAGAAGGGCATAAATGAATATATTTACATCTCTTACGCTGAATGCCAAAGGCCTGCCGGACAAAAAAAGCACTTATCTTCCAAGAAAGAGAGTATACGTATAACGAATTTAATGACACGGTCAATCAGCTCGCTCATGGGCTCATAAATCAAGGTATTAAAAAGAGTGACAAGGTTTCCCTTATGATGAAAAACTCTGATTATTTTGCTATTAGCTATTTTGCCATAGCTAAGGCAGGGGGCGTGGTAGTACCTATTAATTTTCGATTGCTGGCAAAGGAAGCAGCTTATATTATTCATCAATCTGACAGCAAGTTAGTTCTTTGTGATAAAAGCGCAGAAGCAGTTGTGAAAGAAGCATAAGAAGATATAAGAGCTGTTCAGAAAATTATTGTGGCACCGCACGCAAACGTACCTAACCACTTGTCATTTAATCAAATGCTGATCGGTCGAAAAGAGGAACCTCCAGTAGAAGTGATGAATAAAGATGATCTTCATATTTTATACACGTCCGGTACCACTGGAAAGCCAAAAGGGGCATTATTTGATTAACTCAGGTCCCAAATGCAAAAGATTTTGATCTCTCTTCCGTTACTCGTTGTGCTTACGCACAGCTCCAATGTCCCCTGAATTAGGGAAACGAAGCATGGGGTTATTTGGTACGGATCAGTTTTACAATTTATGCGGATTAACGGAAGGCGGTTCTTCTGGTGTTTATTTGTCTCCGGAAGACCATAAAGAAAAAATTGGAGCATCCGGTAAAACACCATTATTATTTACAGAAGTTAAGATTATCGGGGAAAATGGTGAATCCATTCAACCTGGAGAAGTAGGAGAAATGATCTTAAAGGGTGGTACAATCATGAAGGAGTACTATAATAAACCAGAAGAAACCAGAACAACTTTAAAAGATGGATGGCTCTATACAGAAGATTTAGCAACCATTGATGATGACGGGTTTATTTCCATCGTAGACCGAAGAAAGGATATGGTCATAACTGGTGGAGAAAATGTTTATTCTGTCGAAGTAGAATATGCATTGGATGAACATCCTGCTGTGATCGAAAATGCAGTCATAGGCTCTTCTGATCCTCAATAGGGAGAGATTGTAACCAGTGTTGTTGTAACAGCACCGGAGACAAAAGTCACGGAAGAGGAACTGATTTAATTTTGTAAACAGCGGCTTGCCGGCTATAAAGTTCCAAAGAAGATTATTTTTACAGATCAGCTGCCAAGAAATGCATCTGGAAAAATTCAGAAGTTTAAACTACGCCAAGATCATACTGTTTCTTCCTGAATAAAGGATATTTTCAGAAAAGTGAATAAAAAACATTGACAAAAATGTAAGCGTTTTATAACATGAACAGTAACATCAATAAAAATAATACCGATGGATTGTTAGAGTACGACTCCATTCCACACCAGAATGGAATCTCGGATCTAAAAGCCAGTCCACCTTCCTTTAAGACTTGGGGAGAGGACTGGCTTTTTTGCGTAGTTTTATAGGAGAGAAGGCAGATATTAATAAAAAGAGGAGGAAGGTAAAAATGGATTTTCATTTTTCAGAGGAACAAGAAATGGCACGAAATATGCTGAGAAATTTTGTGAATAAAGAAATCATTCCAAATATGAAAGAGTGGGATGAACAGGGCTATTTTGAACCTACTATTTTTAAGCGGTTAGCAGAGCTTGGGATGATGGGAACTTGTATACCTGAACAATACGGCGGCAGCGGAATGGATTATAATACGTTGGCCATTGCCTGTGAGGAGTTAGAAAGAGGAGACACAGCGTACCGTACGGCAATTTCTGTCCACACCGGGCTGAATAGCATGACTTTGCTGCAGTGGGGAAATGAAGAACAAAAGCAGCGAATTCTTACTCCGCAGGCAAAAGGCGAAAAAGTAGGAGCTTTTGGGTTAACAGAACCCAACGCAGGCTCTGATGTAGCAGCGATGAATACGACCGCAGAAAAACAGGGAGATTACTACATTATAAACGGTTCTAAAACTTGGATATCTCTTTGCGATTATGCTGATCACTTTTTAGTGTTTGCTTATACAGATAAGGAGAAAAAACATCACGGTATTTCAGCATTTGTAGTAGAACGTGACAGAGAAGGCTTTTCTTCTAAAGCAATTAAAGGCAAGCTGGGTATTCGCGGCGGTAATACCGGGGAAATATTTTTTGATAATGTGAAAATTCCAAAGGAGAACTTAATCGGAGAAGAAGGGGAAGGTTTTAAAATTGCGATGTCCGCTCTCGATAATGGACGATTTACCGTAGCGGCTGGTGCTTGTGGTTTAATAATGGCCTGCCTCGAAGCAAGTGTGAAATACTGCCATGAACGCAAAACATTTGGAAAAGAAATCGGAAAGCATCAACTCGTTCAGCAAATGATTGCAAAAATGGAAGCTGGCCTTCAAATGAGCAGGCTGCTCGTTTACAGAGCTGGAGAATTAAAAAATGCAGGTAAACGAAACACCCGTGAAACTTCGTTAGCAAAATGGCAGGCGAGTGATTTTGCGAATGAAGCAGCTAATGATGCCGTTCAAATTCATGGAGCGTACGGCTATTCCAATGAGTATCCCGTAGAACGTTACCTTCGTAATTCAAAAGCACCGGTGATCTATGAAGGAACCCGCGAAATTCATACAGTGATGCAAGCTCGTTATCTGCTTGGGTATAACGAAGATAAACCTTTAAGAAAAATGCTGCCTGTTTGGCCTTTTGAAGAAGAAAAAGCCAAAACAATGAAATAAGAATTTTTAATAAAATAAAAATAATCAGATTTTTATTGAAATTAAAAAGATAGCGTGATAGGGTTAAAATTGGATACAATTTTCTTCGCGCTATCTAACAATATCTTTATATCGTCTTTATTCACCACCGCACAATAAACTTCGCTGCATTTTGGATCCCAAGAAATAGGTTCCTCTTTTTTAACCAGTAAATGAAAGCGCTGTCACAAAATGAAATTGTGAAGAAAAAATATAAAGGGAAAAGGAGGAAAAACATGAGTGAAGGGAAGCAGCCTTCTTTGACAAAGGAATTAAGAGAGGCAGAAAAGTACGACTCCGATTCAAAGATGAGAACCTATACAGGTCTAATGGAAAAAATCATTACAGTTATCTGTATTGCCTGGGCCGGGGTGCTGATGTATTACAACAGCATTGGCTCCATGGAAGCTATTTTGTTAAGAGCTTATACACTTGGATTTTTGTTCCTGTTAGCTTTTTTGCTTTTTCCTGCTACAAAAAAAAGCAGTGGTACAAGAAGGCTTCCTACTATATGGGACATTATATGCGTTATATTGGCTCTTAGCTCTATTGTTTACTTTATTAGCATCTATGAAACATTTGCTAGAGAATGGGGCGGATTTCACCGAAGTGATTGGAACTACATTTTTGGTGCGATCGCCACCATAATGCTTTTTGAAGCAAGCAGACGAGTTGTAGGAATCTCTTTATCTATCATTGCTGCTTTATTCCTCGCTTATGTTTTTGCAGGCCCTTATATGCCTGGAACTTTTAGCCACGGCGGCTTCACGATAACCAGGGTTATTGACACGATGTTTTGGGGAGCTCAAGGAATTTATGGGATTGCACTAGGAGTATTTACTACATTTGTTTTTATGTTTGTATTATTTGGAGCTTTTCTAAAAAACAGCGGATTTACTGATTTTATAAATAATATGGCGTTGACGGTAGCCGGACGAACAGCTGGAGGACCAGCGAAAGTATCGGTAATTGGCAGCGGATTTATGGGGATGGTCAATGGAAGCGCTGTTGGTAATACCGTGACAACAGGTGCTGTAACCATTCCACTTATGAAAAAGACTGGTTATAAGCCGCATTTTGCAGGAGCAGTAGAAGCTGTGTCTTCAACAGGTGGTTTATTTGCACCTCCAGTCATGGGTGCCGCAGGTTTTATTATGGCTGAATTTGTTGGGGTGCCCTACACAACCGTGATGCTAGCTGCCTTAATACCAGCACTGCTTTATTTCATAACAGTGTTTATGGTAGTTCATTTTGAAGCAAAGCGTATTGGTTTAACCGGGTTAAGTAAAGAAAATATTCCACCAGCTCTTGGAGTGATAAAAGAAAAAGGCCACTTGATTGTTCCATTAATAGTTCTTGTATATCTGCTTGTGAGCGGTACCACACCCACATATGCGGCTGTGTTTGCACTTTTGGCTACTGTAGCAGCAAGTTTTGTTCGCAAGTCTACTCGAATGAATGTAAAAGTAATTATTCAGTCAATTGAAGATGGATGTAAAGCAGCTATATCAGTAGGCATAGCATGTGCCATTGTTGGGATAATAGTTGGCGCTGTTACACTGACAAGTCTTGGTCTTGTTGTTGGTAATAATATTCTTCATTTAGCTGGAGGAAGTTTATTGCTAGCCGGATTCTTCACTATGGTGATCAGCATTATTATGGGGATGGGGGTTCCAGCTACAGCATCTTATATTATTGTGGCAACTGTTTCAGCACCATTATTGGTTGAACTCGGGGCGCCTGTTCTTGTGGCTCACATGTTTGCATTTTTTTATGCTGCTCTTTCGAATATAACCCCGCCAGTTGCCTTGGCTTCTTATGCAGCTTCAGGGATCGCAGGTGCTTCACCGAATAAAGTATCCTTAACCGCTGTGCGGCTGGGTATAACAGGGTTTATTATTCCATTTTTCTTTCTGTACAATCCTGTACTATTATTCGATGGTGCAAGCTACACAAGAAGTATTATCGCGATGGTGACGGCCATTATAGGCGTTATCGCCTTATCAGGCGGATTACAAGGATGGCTTATCACTAAAGCGAGCTATATCCAGCGCATTGTTCTTTTTTTCAGTGCATTTCTATTAGTCACTCCTACTATTTTCTTTGATGTGTTTGGAATTGCGCTGCTAATTGGGGTAGGAATTTGGCAGAAGATTAAACCATATAAAACGAAAACAACAGAAAGCAGAAGTCCAGAAACTGCCATTTAAAAATGTATAATTATTAAATGTTGGGGGTGGTATCCTCTGAAAGCTTCTCGTTCAATAAAGTACAAAGAAATCATACTTTTGGAAAAGGAGGACATTCAATGAAGAACATAAGACTGTATCCATTAATGGCTGCCTTACTTGGATTAGGGATGTTAACTGCTTGTGGCGGGGAATCAGAAGATATGGGGGGCGAGGAAACAGCTGGCGGAAATGATGAAGCTAGTGAAGCATCAGGGGCTGACGGCCTTGATGGGTTAGACGAACAGGGAGATGAAGATGACTTTCATATAGATCTTGTGACCGCTAGTGAAACGGGTTTGTATTACCCGCTTGGAGCTAGTATTGCAGATTTTTGGAGCAGTGAGGTAGATGGTGTTTCTTCTTCCTCTCAATCTTCTAACGGCAGTGTACAGAATATGATTTTCATGTCTCAAGGAGAAGCTGATGTAGGGTTTGTTATGGGGAATATTCTTCAGGAAGCATACAATGGGGAAGCAGGATTTGATGGAGACCCTTATGAAGATGTAAGAATTTTGGCAGGGATTTATCCAAACTATAACCATGTAGTGTTGCGTGAAGGTTCTGGTGTGGAATCTATTGATGATTTAGAAGGAGGAGATTTTGCACCGGGTGCAACTGGAAGCGGAACAGAAATCGCCTCGCAGCACATACTAGGCGCTTATGGCTTAACTTTTGATGATATGGAAACACATTTTGGTGCTTTTCCGGAAGCCACAGATTTAATGAGAAATAATCAAGTAGACGGCGCAAATATTAATGCAGGAATTCCAACTTCTGCTGTAAGTGAAATGCTAAGCACAGCAAACGGAGTATTAACTAGCATTGATGATGAACAGATTCAAAGCATGGTAGATGAGTATGATTTTTATATTGAAGAAACGATTCCAGCAGGTTCTTATGAAGGGCAAGATGAAGACGTGCATACTACCGCACTTAAAAACTTCCTTGTGGCTGACGCATCTATGCCGGATGATGTGGCCTATGAAATTGTGAAAGCAATGTGGGAAAACATCGAAGATCTGCATGGACAGCATGAAACGTTCCAGCAATTTGATATTGAAAACGTAGAGGAAGGGTCCGGGGATGTTCCATTCCATCCGGGAGCGGAAGAATACTACAAAGAAGAGGGGATTATGGAATAACTAATCTCGGATCACAGGAAAGGCTGCACATAATTATGCAGCCTTCTTCTTATCAATCCTGTGAGAGAATTAGGATGCAATTTTAGTTTTTCTAAAAGCGGGGGTGATTGATTTGCAGCATTCCGTATTTAAAGAAGAAAAACGAACTATTGAAGATGAGGTAGCTGATTCATTAAGAAGAGCCATTTTATTAGGGGAATTTAAGCGCGGGGATCGAATTGTACAGGAAGAATGGGCCAAAAAGCTCGGGGTTAGCCGTATGCCTATACGTGAAGCTTTAATTCGGCTCGAACTAGAAGGGATAGTAAAAAACGTACCAAGAAAAGGTGCAGTTGTCTGTCCTATTACGCCAGAAGATATTGAAGAGATTTACACCCTTAGAGTGGTTAATGAAAGTTTGGCTATGGAGAAAGCACTGCCTTTTATCACCGACAGGGATTTAGAAGAAATTGAGAGCATTCTTATAGAAATGGAGAACTTGGATTTAACGGATAAAAATATTGACTTTTATTCAAATCTAAATAAAAAGTATCACCAAAAAATGATTGAGAGGTGTCCTTGGAGAAGAGTAAAACAAAACGTGGAACTATTATGGACAGGATTTTTGCCAATATCTAGTCCAAGGCTGTTAAAAAATAGTCACCATAAATCCCGTAAAGAACACCGACAAATTTTTGAAGCGCTAAGCACAAAAGATGAAAAAGTAGTGAAATCGATTGTGGAATTTCATATTGAAAGAAACAAAATGGACTTAATTCATAGCTTTAAAAAAAGAAACTTATAACGTTTGCAAAGTAGGGAGGTAGCTGAATTATGACAAAGCGAAGACAAGCGGCCTCTTATGGTGATGAAGGATTTAGTTTATTTTTGCGCAGGGCATTTGCAAGGCATATGGGTCATAGTGCGGAAGATTGGGAGAAACCGGTTATCGGAATTTGCAATACCAAAAGTGAAGTGAACCGTTGTCATACCCATTTCGATAGAATAGTAGAAGCCATTAAACGAGGAGTATTAATGGCGGGAGGGATTCCGTTAGAGTTTCCTACCATTTCTCTTGGGGAAAGCTTCACCAGTCCAACTACAATGTTATATAGAAATTTAGCAGCAATGGACACGGAAGAAATGATACGTGCTCAGCCATTAGATGGTGTAGTGCTTATCGGGGGCTGTGACAAAATGACTCCAGCTCAGTTAATGGGAGCGGCCAGTGCCAATATCCCATCTATTATGATTACGGGAGGACCTATGAACAACGGCGAATACGAAGGGCAGACATTAGGAGCCTGTTCTGATTGCCGTTATTTCTGGCAGGAATACAGAAGCGGTACGGTGGATGAAGAAGAATTAGAAGAAATAAATAAGGCACTAGCTCCTACAGCCGGTCATTGCATGGTTATGGGAAGCGCCAGCACGATGGCAGCTGCATCTGAAGCACTTGGCATGATGCTTCCTGGCGGTGCAGCTATCCCAGCTGCAGATAATAGAAAACTAGAAGAAGCACAGAGTGCAGGAAAGCAGATTGTTAAGCTTGTTCATGAGCAGCTTCTTCCGTCTTATATTATGACAGAAAAAGCTTTTGAAAATGCAGTTCGAATGCTTATGGCAATCGGCGGTTCTACCAATGCGGTGATTCACTTAGTTGCAATTGCCGGAAGGTTAGGTATTGAACTGCCACTAGAACGTTTTGATGAAATTGGCAGAGAGACGCCGTTTATCGCTAATTTAAGACCAGCCGGAAAATATCAAATGCAGGAATTCTATTACGCTGGGGGAGCCAGGGCTGTTATGAAAGAGCTAGAATCATACTTTTATACTGATCAGCTTACCGTTACGGGTGAAAGCCATGTTGATAATTTAAAAGATGTAACCTTATCATCCCATTACCGGCATGTCATAAAGCCTGCGGATGCTCCATTACATGAGGGTGAAGGAATTGCCTTTTTGCGGGGAAGTTTGGCTCCTAATGGGGCCGTCATAAAGCCAAAAGCAGCATCCGAACATTTGCTGGTTCATGAAGGTCGTGCTGTTGTTTTTGAGTCTGTGAAAGACATGCAGAACAAGGTAGAAGATCCTGATCTTGATGTGGAACCAGATGACATTCTAGTTTTGAAAAATACAGGACCTGTTGGCGCTCCTGGGATGCCAGAAGCGGGAATGCTTCCTATTCCAGCCAAGCTTTTAAAAAGAGGCGTTCGTGATATGGTTAGAATTTCGGATTGCCGCATGAGCGGAACTGCTTTTGGAACCGTCGTTCTTCACGTGGCCCCGGAATCAGCGGTAGGAGGACCGCTGGATCTTGTTGAAAACGGAGATTTTATCAGGCTTGATGTACCAGCCAGAAAGCTTGACCTTTTGGTGGATGATCAAGAACTTGAAAATCGCAAAAAGGAAAGACAAAAAAGCACCTGCTCCTCCATAAGAGGATATGAGAAGTTATATCGAGAGCATGTTCTTCAAGCAGACAAAGGCTGTGATTTTGACTTTTTAGTGGCAGAATCTTTGCAGTCAGAGAATAATCGATTGAGGTAAGTGAGGGGAATGCCTTGAATGCTGCAGGAAAATGGGGCAGGCGATTATCTATATCAAGAGGGTATCTGCTGCTGGCCCTTGCCGTTATATTTATTCTATCAGCTTTTTTTAATTGGCCTGGGAAATACATTTTAGTAGCTTTAACTGTCTTTCTTATAATGTATTCTTTTCCCTTTATGTCAATGTTTCCAAAAGTCATGACGGGTCTATTGCTTACGGCAGGGCATGTTGTGTATTTTTCCCAGCCATTGTCTTTCCTGTACTGGCAGAACTCTCTTATTGAAAATTTACCATTAGTTGCTCTGTTTGTTTCCGTTCCTCTTTTTGCTTATCCCCTTCAAGCAGGAGGTTATGTAGAATATGTTTCTTCGATTGCTCATCGTTTTTTGAAAACACCAATTAAAATATTTTCAAATATAGTGGTGCTTACTGGAACGCTTTCGTCATTTATGAATTTGGGATCGGTTCGAATTACGTATGAACTGTTTTACGAAGAAATTCAAAGAGATCCCAAATTTTATATTAAATCTGTTTCGCAAGGATTTAGCTTAGCTATGTGCTGGTCGCCGTATTTTGCAGGAGTTGCTATTGTACTAAGCATGTTAAGCCTGCCGATTTTTCCGTTTATTCTCTGGGGAGTGCTGATGATGATAGCCGGTATGGCTGCTGCTGTACTGATGAGCTTAAAAGAAAGTCATAATGATGTTGAAAACAGGGTGATTCTTGAAGCAAAATCAAATCAGAAGGAAAAATTGTCCTGGAAAAAAGGTCTCGAATTGACCTCTGTTTTTGTCGGAATGTTTGCATCTCTCTTTATATTAGAACAAATCTTTCAAGTGAATCTTGTTATCTTAATAAGTTTTATAGCCTTTATCTATCCTGTTGTATGGATGGCTTGTTTAAAAAAGAAAAAAGAATTTGGAAAGTCTCTGCGTCATTATAAAGACCACATTTTACCGCGAATACATAACGAAGCTATTCTTTTTATAGCTGCAGCATTTTTCGCGGAAATGGTGAAAACAACAAGTATTTCAATAGTTATAGCAGATGTTTATGAATATCTGACCAGGTTGTCGCCCTTTATTGTTATATTCTCGACTATTTTAATTATTGTTTTATTAGGGGCTGCTGGAATACATCAAATTTTAACCGTGTCGTTAATTGGAGCAAGCATTTCAGTTTCGGATTTAACCATTAGTGTAGAAGCATTCGGGCTCGCTCTTATAGCAGGGTGGTCTCTATCTACAGCTGTTTCTCCGGTGGCAGCTCTTAATTTAACCCTTGGTAATTTGTTAAGGCGTTCTCCCATGGCAGTAGGCTGGTTGAATGTTCCATACGCGGCGGTGACCATGACAGTTTTATCCGTCATTATTTATTTCATTAATTATTTAACAATTTAAAAAGGAGGCGGGGAAATTGAAAGTTGCGTGTATACATGCGCTGAAATCATCACTGGAACCAATCGACAAGGCTTTTCAAGCAGCAGCCCCTCATATAGAGATTTATCATTTAATGGATACTGGTATGTTGTATCTTTTAAAAAAATACAAGGAGATTACTCCAGCTATTTTGAGGCGTTTAACTGATCTTTGCAGCAAGGCAGAAGAATTGAAAGTAGATGCCATTCAAATGACATGCTCGGCCTTTAATGGAGTCCGTGACCAAATTGCGCCATTCGCTTCGGTGCCGGTTTTTCGCTCCGATGAAGCCGTACTAGAGGAAGCATCTAAATATAAGAAGATTGGCTTGATTGCTACTGTTCGTGAAACCGCTCCGCCGTTAATAAAATATTTACATCAGATTGGACCAGCGACAGAGGTGATAACAGAAGTGAATACGCTTGCGATGGAGCGATTGGAAAAAGGAGAGCGTAAAGGACATGACAAATTAGTGTTAGAAATGATCTCCTCTTTAAAAAATAAAGTAGAAGCAGTGGTGCTTTCCCAATACAGCATGGCTCATACAGCGAACATGGCGTCCCAGGTAGAAATTCCAATTTTGACCGCCCCGCAGGCGAGTGTTCGAAAATGTCTGTCATCATTCCAAAAAAGGGGTGAGAGAATTGCAAATAATTGAAGCAGAACTCCAATTTCCAGAAAAAACATTAAATTATACACGCGAAACCATTTTTAAAGAAGTAGAGAGCCAGTTAAAACAGAACCATCTACCTGCTGGCGGGGAGATTGCTATTACAGCAGGAAGCAGGGGCATTTATAATATTGACGGTATTCTTAAGGATACATTGGACGCAGTTCGAAGCTTTGGATATACCCCGTTTCTTGTTCCAGCTATGGGGAGCCACGGCGGTGCAACAGCTGAGGGGCAATTAGAGGTACTTCAGCATCTAGGTATTACAGATAAGACCATGGGAGCAGAAGTTCGAAGTTCTATGGATGTAGAGCTGATTGGTTATACCGAAAATGGTGTTCCGGCTTATATGGATAAACACGCTTTTCATGCAGATGGAATTATTGTCGTGAACCGAATAAAGGCACACACTGCTTTTCGAGGAAATGTGGAAAGCGGGCTCAGTAAAATGGTGACAATCGGGCTCGGGAAAATCCGTGGAGCCACTTTTGTTCACAGTCACGGGGCTTTAAAAATGGAAGAGAACATTACAGATGTATGCAAGACATGTCTTGAAAAAGGTCCGGCCATTATGGGGCTTGCGATTGTAGAAAATGCTTATGATAAAACAGCTGTTATTAAAGGAGTAGAAAGAGAGCGGTGGTTCGAAAAGGAAGCGGAACTGTTGGAACAATCAAAAAGTATGATGCCGCAACTTCCTTTAGATAAGATAGATGTCCTTGTGATTGAAGAAATGGGTAAAAATTACAGCGGTACTGGAATGGATCCTAACATTATTGGAAGGTGGAGGATTGACGGAGTACCAGAGCCTTCATCTCCTGCAGTAAATCGGATCGCTGTGCTGAATCTTTCGGAGGAATCATTTGGAAATGCCCAGGGAGTAGGTTTAGCAGACTTTATTACGCAGCGTTTAGCTGATCAGATCGACCGTCACGTCACCTATACGAATGCTTTAACAAGCACCTATCTGCGCAGGGCCATGCTTCCGTTTATTTATGATACAGAGAAAGAAGCCATTGAAACGGCATGTAACAGTCTCGGACCGGATGTGGACATGGACCAAATTATATTCCTTCAAATCCCTAATACGCTGCATTTAGAGAAAATGTATGTCAGCAAACAAGCACTTCATGAAATGGAAAAACAGAACATTCCTTTAAAAAAAGGCAAACGGTTTTCCTTGACCTTTAATCAACAGGGAGAGCTGGCAATGAGGTTGAATGAAAAATCTTCTGTATAAAGGGGAATGGATATGAGCAGCAAGTTGAATATTGAGTAAACAGAGCAAAATATGTCTTTTCTTATTGATGAAAAAGACAATGTAAGTGTCGCGCTGCAAAAAATAAATGAAGGTGAACAATGTACCGTTCGGAAAGAAAAAGAAGAAGAAACGATAAGAGTTCTTGAAACCATAGATTTCGTCCACAAAATAGCAATGACAGATTTAGAAAAAGATGAAACTGTTATTAAATACGGAGAGGTAATTGGAAGGATGCAGCTGCCGGTTAAAAAAGGGAGTTGGATTTATAACCACAATATGTATTGTGAAAGGGGACAGAAATCATGACCGATACTTTTTTCGGTTACGCCTGCGAAAACGGAACAGTGGGTATTCGCAATGAAATAGCTATAATTCCTCGGTTTTTTGTTCTGGTAAAGTAGCTGAGCGAATTGCTTACCAGGTGCCAGGTTCCGTTTATTTTCGTCACCCGGTGGGCTGCAGCTAAGTGGGGGAAGACCTAGAAATAACGGCAAAGACTCTTATCCAAATTGGCAGAAATCCGAACTATGCAGGCGTTTTAGTAGTTGGTCTGGGCTGTGAGCGTTTTTCTCCGTATGAGTTAGCAGTTGGAATACGTCCATCCAAAAAAATGGTAGAAACCGTTGTTATTCAAAAAGAAGGAGATTCGTTGAAAGCTATTCAAGAAGGCATTAAAAAAGCGCGCGAAATAACAGGCAATTCAAAGACCTATCATAGAATGTTTGAAAATATTGACATAAATGTAGAAGAAGTGATTGAAGGTACGAAAATACTGAAGGAAAAAGGAGAAGAAATTTATAACGAAATGTTGGATGTTGCTTCTGGTAAAGGGGTGAAATCTGAAATTCTTGGCCACGATGAATTGTTTTGCATTACACGTGTTCGTTAAGAAAGGTGGTGTGTAAGGATGACAGTAAATGTGTTGTACTTTGATGAAGTGAATCCTGCTTTTAAACATGTTATTCAAGCAGCTGCTCCGGCATCGGTAAGTCTTTATTTTGCCAAGGAGCTTTCGGATGAATCATTAGAAAATCATATTAAAGAGGCAGATGCGTTTTTAGTTGCAACTGAAAAAATAAGCGGCTCCACTATTGAAAAAGCAGAAAATTTAAAGTTTATCCAAAAGACAGGGGTCGGCGTTGATAATATTGATGTCGAAACCGCAAGCAAAAAAGGAATTCCGGTAGCTAACACACCGGGGATGAATGCTGCAGGAGTTGCTGAACTGACGATTTTACTTACTTTAGCTCTTTATAGGAAGCTTCCTTATGTCCATGAGCAAACAACATCAGGTAACTGGCCGATGTGGTCGGTCCGCACAAGTTCTTTTGAAATGGAAGGGAAAACTCACGGATTAATTGGGCTTGGAAACATTGGTAAAGAAGTAGCTAAACGCTCGCAAGCGTTTGGAACGTCTATCTTATACTTTGATAAATTGCGACTTTCAAAAGAAGAAGAGACAAAACGAAATTTAACCTATGTTTCTTTAAACACCTTAATAAAAGAATCAGATATTCTTAGCGTGCATGTGCCTCTCCTTCCAGAGACTCGGCATATTATCGGGAATCGGGAACTGAAAACGATGAAGTCCAGTGCCATTTTGGTTAATGTTTCAAGAGGAGGCACTGTAGATGAAAAAGCTTTAGCAGAAGCGTTGCAATATAAGAAGATAGCCGGAGCAGCAGTAGATGTTTGGGAAGAAGAACCTGTTCCAAAAGAAAATCCTCTTCTTTCTATGGAAGAAGTCATTGCGACTTCTCATATTGGAGCGGGGACGAAGGATACGTTAAACAAAGTGCTTGGCACTGCTTTTCAGAATATAGAAAGATTTATTCAAAAAAATGAAGCTCTCTTTATTATTAACGATGACCACGTTCATGCTTAATAGATAGAAAGGAAGGTACAAGATGAGACTCGCTCAAATCATTGAAAAAAATCAAGAACAAGCTGTGATAGTAACAGAAGACAAGCAAATAAAAATATCAGATATTAACGAAAAATTTTCATTAAGTTGGTCAAATACGATTTTTTCATTAATTGAAAATGAAGAATTATCTGATTTAACCAAATGGTATAACGAAAACAAACATGAAATTTTAATGGAGAAGAAACTTTCTGCGGATAAATTTCAGCCATTATATAGGCATCCGGAAAAAATTTGGGGTATTGGACTGAATTATGTGGCTCATGCTTCAGACCTGAGTGAAAAAGCACCCAGCACAGAACCGGCAAGCTTTATGAAACCCGCTACGACAATTATCGGACCAGAGGATGTCATTGAGATTCCTCAGCAATCTGAACGGACAACGGCTGAAGCAGAACTAGGACTTATTATAGGAAAAGAGTGCAAAGACGTCTCAGAAGAAGAGGCCGTCAATTATATAGCTGGGTATACAACGATTATTGATATGACAGCAGAAGATATATTAGAAAAAAATCCCCGCTATTTAACCCGTTCTAAAAGTTTTGATACGTTTTTTAGTTTCGGCCCGGAGCTTGTTACGACCGATGAGGTGGAAGATGTACACCAATTAAACGTAGCAACTGTGATAAACGGCAGTCTCCACCGTAAAAATAATGTAGCGAATATGACGTTTACACCGTGGAACCTCGTTTCTTTTCACTCCAAAGTAATGACTTTAAAACCAGGTGATATTATTTCTACGGGTACGCCCGGGGCCATTCATATCAACGATGGAGACCGGGTAGAGTGTCATATCGATGGATTTACGCCGTTAGGAAACCAAGTGAAGGACTTGAAAAAACACTAATATACAGCAATGGAGGCAGGTAAGGATGGATCTATATTTAAAAGATAAATCAGTGATTGTGACAGCAGCTAGTAAAGGACTTGGAAAAGCCACCGCCAAAGAATTTGCAAGAGAAGAAGCACGCGTCCTTATATCAAGCCGAAATGCAGAAGAACTGGAAAAAACGGCCAAAGAAATACAAGAAGAAACCAATAATCCACATGTTTCATATTTAGTGTGCGACATTACAGATGCGGAATCTATAAAAAAATTGGTAGAACGAGCGGTGTCTGATTACGGTGCAGTGGATGTTCTGGTAAATAATGCTGGCGGGCCGCCAGCAGGTACATTTGAAAACTTTGATGACGAAGCTTGGCAGCATGCATTTGAATTAAATTTACTCAGCTTTATCCGGCTTATCCGTGAGGTGATGCCTTACATGCAGCAACAACAAGAAGGAAAAATTATGAATTTCGCATCATCTTCTGTTAAACAGACTCTTGATAATCTGATTTTATCAAATACGTTCCGGGCAGGAATTGTAGGTTTAGCAAAAAGTCTGTCCCAGGAATTAGCGGCCGATAATATATTAATTAATACCCTCGGTCCAGGCCGTATAGCAACGGATCGTGTAGCTCAGCTGGATGAAAAAAGAGGCGAAAAACTTGGTAAGACATATGAGCAAGTAAGAGAAGAAACAGAAAAAAACATCCCAATAGGACGTTACGGCCAGCCAGAAGAATTTGCAAAACAAGCAGTATTTCTTTGTTCTGGAGCGAACACCTATGTAACGGGACAAACGTTTGTCGCAGATGGCGGTCTTGTAAAAGCTCTTTAACACAAACGAATCGGATGGGAGTGGAAAAAATGAATAAACCTCTAGAAGGAATAAAAATCCTGGATTTATCCCGTGTTTTAGCGGGACCGCTCGGTTCCATGCAGTTAGCAGACCTCGGAGCTGAAGTTATTCGGATAGAGGCTCCTGAAGGAAAAGATGATATAAGGCACTGGTGGCCGTTTGTTGATGAAGAAAGCACATATTACCTTTCTGCTAACCGGAATAAAAAGTCAGTAACAATTAATTTAAAAAAAGACGAAGGAAAAGCATTATTTAAAAAGATGGCGTCCAAAGCAGATGTTATCATTGAAAACTTCAAAACAGGAACGCTCGATCGTTTAGGTTTAGGTTATGAAACACTGAAACAACTAAAAGAAGACATTATTCTTTGTTCGGTAACAGGGTATGGCCAAACAGGACCATATAAAAATCTGCCAGGTTACGACCCGGTAATCCAAGCCGTGGGAGGTCTTATGGATATTACCGGCCACCCTGATTCGGAAGCAACTAGAGTAGGCACACCTGTTGTTGACATTATGACTTCTCATTATGTGGCCATAAGTATTCTAGCAGCATTAAGGAAACGAGATATGAATGGGGATGGGGAGAGAATTGATTTATCTCTTTTGGATATTCAAGTCGCTTCACTTGGAAATATTGTAAGCAGCTATTTGTTAAAAGGGCATATCTCTAAAAGAATGGGAAATGCGCACGGTAATATCACGCCATACGAGACTTTCCAATGTGCAGATAAACCCATTATGGTGGCAGCAGGAAATGACCGCATGTTTTATCAATTAACAGAAATGATGGGGCATCCTGAATGGAAAGAAGACCCCCGGTTTAAAACGAATGCAGATCGTATTGAAAATAGAACAGAGTTAAGAGAATTACTGGAGTCTGAGTTTGTAAAAAAAGGGGCAGACGAATGGGAAGAGCTCCTATCTTCAGCAATGATTCCATGCGGTCCGGTTAATAATGTAGAACAAGTTTTCAATCATCCGCAAGTCAGAGCACGGCAGATGGTGCAAAACAGCAGTCATCCCACTTTAGGAGAAATAAAAACAGTACGAAACCCAATTAAATTTACAAATACAAGGGTAGAAGCAACATCTCATCCTCCTATATTAGGAGAGCATACAGAGGATATATTAATGGATTATGGGCTGTCTGAAAAAGAAATAAGAGTGTTGAAGGAAAACGGAGTCATTTAACCTGTTAAAACAACAGGACTCCTGTCCATTCTCTTCTACTACTTGTATAATAAATAGAGATGACGAAACGATGGGAGGACTCCGATGGCTATTTTTCATACTTGTTTCATAGCTGGGCATGCCAGGCTGCCGCAGGGGATGGCAGCTCAAAGTATTTTTAACTCACTAACGATTACAGCGGAAGTCGACCGGCAGTATGGAGTGATTATCGAAGCATCCTGTACACTGGCAACGGACCATGGCCGCCAGTACATTCATGAAATTTTAAAAGGGATCAGTATTAAAAATGGTGTGGAAGAAGCGGAGAAATTAATCGAAACACAATATAGAGGAAAAGCTACAAATGCATTAATAGCTGCCTTGAAAGATTTACACCGCCAATATTTAATAGTGGCAGAAGATGAAAACAAGTAAAAAAGAAGAGGGAGTCCCAAGCAGGGGATGACCTCTTCTTTTTTGCTGAAAGGGCTTTCATTACATTTTATTGACCGCAAAACGTCAAAAAGAATTGTCCTGCCCCGAATACTTTCATAGATAAGGAATTTATGAAAATTAAGGATCCCTTATCCAAAGCTATGTTAGCTACGAGCAAAAACTATTGTAAAGCAGCCTTGAGGTTAACGATGCCATTGCCATAATAGAAAGAATCACCAAGAGGGTCTGCTGTAGCATTTAGCTTTTGACGAATTTCTTCACTTGATAGACTGGGATCATTGTCAAGCATAAGGGAAGCAGCACCGGCGACGTGAGGCGAGGCCATAGAAGTACCGTCAAACGCTTCGTAATTATCATTAGGCGTTGTACTTAAAACATTGACCCCTGGAGCCATGACTTCAAGCTCTTCCCCAACACTTGAAAAAGAAGCGCGGTTGTCGTTTTCATCAACTGCTCCAACAGCCATAACGGAATCATACTTTGCCGGGTAGTTAATCGTATTAAAAAAGCCCAAAGAACCAGAGTTTCCGGCCGCTGCAATGACGGTAATTCCAGCTTCATAAGCATTGTCGCTCGCTTCTTCAAGTGCTTGAGATCCCATAGTACCACCAAGACTCATATTGACGATGTCCATATTATTATCAATAGACCATTCCAGTCCTTGAGCAATGCTGCTGAAATCACCGCTGCCATCTGCACCCAGTACTTTAACAGCATATAACTCAGCTTGAGGAGACATTCCCAATACCCCTGTATTATTATCCAACGATGCTATTGTGCCGGCAACGTGGGTGCCATGACCGTTTCTATCTGTTTGAGGGTCTGGTTCACTATCAACAAAGCTTACTCCGCCAGCAACGTGTAAATCCTCATGATTTCCGTCAATACCACTATCCAGCACAGCAACCTTTACACCGTTCCCGCTGATCCCGTCTCCATGTACATCAGGAGCTTCAAGCCTATCTAATCCCCATGGTATTTGTTGTTCCAAGGTTTCCATTTCTTCATTTTCTTCAATAAATTCAATATTTGGATTATTTTCAAGGGCGTTTGCAGCTTGTTTCGGAAGGGTTACCTCTAAAACGCTCATATATTCAAATTCATGTTCTACTTCCCCGTTTGCTTGTTTCACCTCTTCAAACTCTTCTTCTCCAACTTCCGTGTTAAAACCTATTAAATATTCGTTTCTTTCTGCTTGTTCTGCTTGAGCTTGTCCTGAACAGATAAACAGTCCAGAAATTATGGCAGTACCAGCCAGCCAGCCCACCCAATTTTTTTTCATAGATTATACCTCCTTTATCTTGATAGATTTAGTATAATAGAATGATAAAAAGAATGAATTTTTAAATAATTAAGATAAGAGAATAATAGAGGAAAAGAAAGAGGATTTAGCACATCATTC
Source organism: Alteribacillus sp. JSM 102045 (assembly GCF_041949975.1). Taxonomy (NCBI): domain Bacteria; kingdom Bacillati; phylum Bacillota; class Bacilli; order Caryophanales; family Bacillaceae; genus Alteribacillus; species Alteribacillus sp. JSM 102045. The sequence goes on from NZ_JBHFQG010000024.1 coordinate 25,753, forward strand.
GATAAAATGTATGTAATTTTGCATATTTAGTTTGGCAGGTTTATTGACTTAGCAGAACCAAAAAAATCCCATGCTGGGCATGGGGAAAAGAGGGGATATTTAATGAAACCTACAAAGGGTTAGTACGTGGGTTAATGTTCGTACGGAAGATCGACTGTTTTCACATTCTCAGCTTCAGATGCTGAGTCTGCTGATACACTACTTAGTGACAGCGGGATAACAATCGCCGTGACGAATAAATATTTTAAAAGTATTGATTTCACGTGGCTTCCCCCTTGAGAAGTGGTAGTATTAATTATATAAAAATCATTTCGTAAAGCGAAATGTGGGATAACAGAGTTATTGGCGTTCTGCTTCGATTATTTAATAATTTGGTGAATAAGAAGCAAGATATTAATAATATGATGCATAAATGCATATTGGAGGGAGAACATGGACATAAACCGACTCGGAAAAGAAATTCAATATTATAGAAAACTTCGCGGTTTGTCTCAGCAAGAATTGGCCGGCAGTATTTGCAACCAATCTGAAGTGAGCAGGATTGAGGCAGGCAAAGTGTTTCCTACCCTTCAAATATTATATTACATGTCTTTAAAACTAAAGGTACCAATCACATTTTTATTAGAGGCATCTATGCGTGAAAGAGAAGATTATATCCGTGAAATAAAAGAGTGGATAGATGAACTTGTAAGCCACAAAAATTATGAAGAAGTGTATGAACTGGCAAGAGCAGAGTTGAAACAAGATTATGTATTGAATGATGAAGCCTTATTCAGCTACATCAATTGGCGTTATGCTGTTGCATCCTATCAAACCGGTCACATTACCGTAGATCAGTGTATTAAAAAGATAGAACAATCATTAGTGCAAACAGAAGAAAAGTTTATGAATATGGCAGAAGGACTGGATAGTAAAATGCGTAACAGCTTGGCGATATTATATGCGGAAAAGCAGAATTATGAGAAGTCATTTGATTGTTATGAAACTATCATTAAACAAGAGAAAATGTTAGAGACAGATCCATCTTTTTTGCCAAAGGTATATTATAATTACGGTAAGACTTTATTTGACTGCGGAAGTATAGAAGAAGCTGAGAAAATAGTAAATCAAGGGATACGCCAGTCTGTTCAGTGCGGAAATATGTTGTATATCGGACAGCTCTATTATCAACGGGGATGCTGTAAAGAAGAACGAAATGAAGCCTCAGCCGGTACTGATTTTATAAAAGCTTATAGCTATATGGATGAAATGGGAAAAGAAAACATGAAGAAAATTATATTACAGAAAAAACGAGATTATTTTAATTATGAAAGCGCTGCCCAATTATACCCTTTGTACCCTGTAAAAAAACTTTGACAAATAGTTGCAAAGGAGAAAGTATGATAAAAATGAAAAGACCTAAACTCCCTTTAACTGAGAGCGAACGGAAAGCTCTTCGTAAAAAAAGAATCAACCTTACAAATTTACATACGTGCCGTACCGATGAAATTGCCTTTGTTCTGGGGTGTGCAATGGAGAGAGCAGAGATTTTAAAAGCATTAGCCCTCTTTCAACAATTACCTTCTATTGGGGTAAAGGGGGCTGAACAGGTTGTATTTGTATTAGGGATTCTGTCCCTTGGAGATATGGCAAAGAAAAGCGGCGCAGACTGGCTGGATGAACTCGAACAAAAGCTGGGTGTTTGGACAGATCCGTGTGTAGAGGATCAGTTACGCTGCATGGTACACCATGCACGATATTCAGATAGCAGCAAACAATGGTTTGAGTTTACGGAAGAGCGAAAGATTTACCGAGCTAAGTACGGTTATCCAGCTAATCGTCCTAAAAAAGCATGGTATGAATAAGAAGTTTAGTCCACAAAGGGTAGTATCCAGCAAAGGGCAGTAACCCGAACAGTGGTTTTGTAGGAAAAGACGTTTGAATAACGTACCAGGCTTCTCAGTAAAAAGAGTTTCAAACAAAAAAGACATATCACTCCTAGAGGGGCAGCAATGATATGTCTCTTTTTTTCAGCACTAAATGTTAATTCTCGCTTTGGTTATTTTATTTCCAAACGGCAGCTGCAATTTCTGTTACATGACGAAGTTTTGCCCATTGTTCTTCTTCTGTTAGTAAGTTGCCTTCTTCTGTAGAAGCAAACCCACATTGAGGACTCAAGTTCAGCTGGTTTAAAGGCACATATTGAGATGCTTCTTCAATGCGGCGTTTTACTTCCTCTGTGTCTTCTAACGCCCCAGATTTAGAAGTAATCAAGCCCAGCACAATTTGCAAATCTTTTCTCTTAACAAAGCGAAGTGGTTCAAATCCTCCTGCGCGATCACTGTCATACTCAAGGAAAAAGCCGTCAATATTTAATCCATTAAACAATAATTCGGCAACAGGCTCATAACCGCCAGAAGAAATCCACGTTGAGCGGAAGTTTCCACGGCAAATATGCATTGTAATTTTCATATCAGCAGGTCTATCAGAAATAGCTTCATTAATCATTTTTCTGTACCAGGTTTTCAATTTTTCGGGATTATGACCACGTTCTCTGATTTTGTCCAGCTGTTCATCTGAACAAAAGTAAGCCCAGGACGTGTCATCAAGCTGCAAGTACCGGCATCCTGCATCATAAAAAGCCTGGATAGCTTGTTTGTATGTAGAAGCTAAATCGTGGAAAAATGCTTCATTATTATTGTATACACTTTCATCTATTTCTCCGCGGAAGTGCAGCATACTAGGGCTTGGTATCGTCATTTTAGCAGTATGATCACCCGCTGTGTTATTTAAAAACTTAAAGTCTTCGAGCATCGGGTGGTCGGAAAAACCGAGTTTTCCGTTTACTTTAATGGCTCGTGACTTCGTTTGCGTGTTTTTAAATTGAATACCACTGTCCGTGTTATATCCTTCAACCCCATCAAGATCTTCGAGAAAATCGAAATGCCACCAGCCCCGGCGGAATTCTCCGTCTGTTACAGCTTGAAGTCCAGCTTCTTTTTGTTTTTCAACGATGCGAATGATTTCTTCATCTTCAATACTGCGAAGCTCATCAGCTGTAATCTCCTCCTTTTCATATTGCAGTCGTGCTTCTTTTATACGTCCAGAACGTAATAAACTGCCAACATGGTCTGCACGAAAAGGCGGTTGGTGTAAGTTTGTCATAATTGATTCCTTCTTTCTTTCATATTAAGTTTAAGAATCTAATAAAGAATAACAAACATTCTAACAGGTGTAAATTTTTAAATAAAATTGAAAAAAAGAAGGCTGCATCAAAGAAATTCTTTGAAGACAGCCTTTCTAAAAAATGTTTTTGTCTAGTTTAATGCGTCAACTACTTTTTCTGCGGTACTCTTGCTTGACTGTGGATTTTGCCCGGTAACAAGGTTTCCATCAGCAACAGAGAAGTCCGTCCATTTTTCACCGCGCTTAATGTTTGCACCTTTTTCACGCAGCTTTGTTTCGAGCATAAATGGCATGTGCGTATCTAACTGCATTTCGATCTCTTCTTCATCTGTAAAAGCAGAAACATTTTTTCCTTTCACAAGCGGTGTGCCGTCCGCATATGTGGCATTCACAAGACCTGCAGGCCCGTGGCAAACGGCGCTGATAACTTTATTATTTTCTGCAAAATGCTGCAATACATTTTGCAGTGTTTTGTTTTCTGGAAAGTCAAACATCGTTCCATGTCCGCCAGGAAGGAAAATGGCATCAAAACCTTCTGTATCATTTTCACTCAATGCAGCCGTGTTTTTCAGTTCTTCCTCTGCTGTTTTCCATTCAGCACGGTCTTCAATGCTGTTTGGGTCAAGCGGAACTTCTCCGCCTTCAATGCTTGTTACTTTCACTTCATAGCCGTTGTCTTTAAAAACATTGTATGGCACAGCAAATTCCTCGAGCCAAAGACCCGTTTTGTGGTCATCTGTTATTGTGGTGTGATTGGTTACAACCATGAGAATACGTTTTGACAATATAAAAACCTCCCTTTCTTTTCTACAAGATCCATCTTAATATGATGTACAATCGGATGTAAAAAATTCTGCTTTAAGACTCAGTATTTAATAATCTTTAGCAAGACGTATACCATTGAACTGCCAGCGTTTATCAGGGTGAAAGAAGTTCCGGTACGTCAAGCGGGCATGTCCTTCCGGGGTCGTGCAAGAACCGCCTCTAAGCACCATCTGGCTGCTCATAAACTTCGCATTGTATTCTCCAAGCGCGCCATCCGGACGTGCACATTCAGGATATGGTGTATAAGGGCTTCGAGTCCATTCCCACACCGAGCCAAATGCATTTCTTCCCGGCTTTAATTTTGGATGATAAATCCCAGATTCTAAAAATTGTCCATCTGATTTTTCATGCCGAAAAGCCCATTCCCATTCTTGTTCACTTGGCAGACGGACCCAGCCCACCTGGCAAATGCATCCGCTTCAAAATAACTAACATGAGTGACGGGGTCATTGCCGCGAACTTCCTTCAAACCGGACAGGGTAAACTGATACCAGGTTCCATCGTGCTTTTCCCAATAAAGAGGGGCGTTCCAATTATTTTTTTGTACAGCCTCCCAGCCCTCAGCAAGCCAAAAGGATGGGGTTTCATAGCCGCCATCATTGATGAATTCGATGTATTCCTTATTGGTGACGGGTCTGTCAGCGATCGAATAAGAATACAGATAGTGTTTATGAGCAGGCCGTTCATTATCAAACGAAAAATTTACTTCATTTGTTCCGATCGTTACCAGCTCTTCTTCCACATCAATCCATTCCGCAGCAGATACACCTGCATTTTCATAGGTTTTTGATCTTTGATAAACAGGGAACAATAGAAAAATTATACTTGATATCGGTGTTCCTGGTGTTGTTGTTCGTGGTGAATGCCAAGGACAAGCAGGGAAGAAATCTCATCATCCCACATTTCTGCATTGGATAGGTAGGAGGAGATTGCCTCATCTACATGATTGCGGTAGTTTTTAATGTCTTTAACAGTAAGGCGTGATATAAAGCTGATTTAGGAAATGGTTTGCTAAACGTTTCATAATAAGAATTAAACAATAACCTGGCATTATCAAAAAACTCTTTATAGCCTTGAACAAAATGCTTTAAAATAAACTCTTCAAAAAACTAGGTAGTATGGGCAAGGTGCCATTTAGGCGGACTGACATCAGACATGGCCTGAACAACAAAGTCTTCTGTTTCTAAGGGTTCAGTAATTTTTTCAGTCAAGTATCTCGTATATAAGTATTGATCCAATATAGCTTCTTTGTTAGCAATGGTCATGTTCATCTGTAAGTCCTCCTTCGTTACATTGTCTTTCTTTTTTCCCGTTTTTTTAATAGAAATAAACATGTTGGGAGGGCCGTAATGAAGATATTAGTCATTTCTGATACACATATGCCCAAAAAAGCCAAAACGCTGCCTCATCAGTTGACCAAGGAACTTGAGAGTGCTGATACGGTTATTCATGCGGGAGACTGGAAAACAATGGATGTTTATAATGAACTAAAGAGTTACGGAGAACTGCATGGAGTTTATGGAAATGTCGATGACGAAGAAATTAGAAAAGTACTGCCTGAGAGAAAAGTGATCGAGGTGCAAGGCTTCAAAATTGGTATTGTACATGGCCACGGAGAAAAGAAAACGACAGAAAAACGAGCAGTGGAAGCGTTTGATGAAGAATTAGATGTTATTATTTTCGGCCATTCCCATTTGCCGCTGCTTCGATATATGGGAAAAACCATGTTGTTTAACCCGGGATCTGCCACTGATAAACGCAAGCTTCCTTATTTCTCATATGGATTACTAACGATTAAAGAAAACCTGCAGGCAGAACATATCTTTTGGAAATAATAAAAAACGCCCTTGCATGTGTGGGCTTTTTTATTATATTAATATAAATATTACACAGCTTTTTCTTCTTGAACGGCAGCATTGCTTTGCGGTTTATATTCTGGCAGTGGATGCTGGAAGGATTTTGTTAAGTAAACCAAATATAAAAGTCCTGCAGCTACCCATATAAACCCTCCTGTAATATATACTTTAGTAAATTTTAACTTTGTTAAAGGATTAAAGTTTAAGTAAAGACTAAGGCTTCCTCCATTTGGACTTGGCGGCAAGCCAAGTTTTTGTAATGGTATATATCGAACGATTTTAGCTTTATATTATTGTTAAAGAGTAGAACTTGAAATTTTAAGCGCCTTTCCCTCTCTAGATATGATACAATATGAAGATATTTTAAATATATATTCAGACTTTTCTATGATTTGTGAGAGATAAAGAGGTGGAGAGAGTAATGAAATATGGATTTGCCAAGCGTGTATATCACATGCAGTCGTCGGCTGTCCGGGATATTTTGAAAGTTGTTAACAAAGGAAATGTCATTTCATTTGCCGGTGGTCTTCCGGATGAAAAACTATTTCCTGTACATGAAGTAAGAAGAGCATTTGACCAGGCTCTGCTGTCTGATCCAAAAGCTCTTCAATACGGAGAAACAGAGGGGGTACCTGCGTTAAGGGAACAGTTGGCAAAGCGGATGGCAGATAAAGAAATTAACCGGGATCCAGAGCATGTGCTAATAACTTCTGGTTCACAGCAGGCGATAGACTTATTCGCAAGAGTGATGTTTAATCCAGGCGACATTATTTTAACTGAGAACCCCACGTATCTAGCAGCTCTCCAGGTCTTTCAATCATATGAAGTAAACATTGTGCCGGTAGATTCAGATGAACACGGAATGGTACAAGACGACCTGGAAGAGAAAATTCAACGTTTAAAACCAAAGTGCATTTATGTGGTGCCAACTTATTCGAACCCTGGCGGGAAAGTATGGTCATTGGAGCGTAGGAAGCAGCTTTTAAAGCTTGCGAAAAAATATCATACGATCATTTTTGAAGATGACCCCTATGGTGATATCCAATTTGATGAAAACGAAAACGTTCCACCGCTTGCCTCCATGGACGACAATAAATATGTTGTATATACGAGTACTTTTTCAAAGACGGTAGTACCGGCAATGCGTACAGGATGGATCGCTGGTCCTTACCAAATAATTCGTATGATGGCGCAGGCAAAACAAGCCACAGATCTTCACACAAATTCTTTATCCCAGCACGCTCTCATTCATCTAATGCGTGAGTTTGACCTTGATGAGCATATTCGGACACTTGGAAAAGCTTATAAAGAAAGAATGCTGGTGATGAAAGATATTTTTGATAAGGGTGACGATCTGCCAATTCAGTATACAGAGCCAAAGGGCGGCATGTTTTTCTGGGTGTCTATGCCAGCATCTGTTAACACAACTGCTCTTTTGAATGAAGCGGTAGATAATGGCGTAGCCTTTGTGCCGGGAGCTCCGTTTTACGTTAACAACCCGGCCCAAAATACACTTCGCTTGAACTTCACCAATGCCGAGCCGGATGAGATTGAAAAAGGAATGAAGAGGCTGGTGGATGTAATGAACCAGTCTTTGGTAAATGTATAATTCGCTGAAATGGAGTAGATTTTTACTGTGGCGACAAATTTCTCGATGATAAATTTCTACAAATTGCTGATAACAACCCCAAAACAACCCTCCCAAAAACATTAGGAGGGTTGTTTTGTGCTGTCGAGCAATTCCTTCACATAATAATTTCCTGCAGGGTTACGTTGCTGCAATAACTGTACAGTCAGCTTGACATCATCAAGCGCACGATGGGTTTGGTGGTTGGTAATACGGTGGTAACGGCACAAGTCCAGCAGTTTTCTGGTTGGGAAACCATAGCTTTTCCAGGCGATGTCCTTTACAGAGCAATGCCATGGAATGTCTTTAGGTGCAGGGAAGTAACGCTGAATAAAGCTGCTGTCAAAGCTGGCATTATGAGCAATAATGATATCCGTCTCAGCAAAAATTCTATCAAATTTCTCATAATCTAATCTTTTTCCAGCCACATCTGAATCTGTAATTCCGTGAATACGGGAAACAGAGGTTGGGATGGGGAAACTCGGCTCGTTTAAATTATTTATTTCTCCGATTACCCCATTATTTCCCCGGAAATTTTGTCGAACCTGCAGAACATAACGCCAATTTCCACGATTTCAACTCGAACTCTGGATAATCCTGTTGTCTCTACGTCAACTATTGTTGCTTTTATTCCGTTGTTTAACGGTACTGACATTTCCTTGGAAATTGATAACGCATATGTATTATGATGTCGTGTTTTTTAATCATTTTACTATGGTTGAGATACCAATTTAATGCTTTTAAGGAGCCGCTGTTCAACACTGTTTTGGAGGATCCACGGGTTTTCCACAAGGCATGTTATCAGCCTGTTGCGGGCTTTTTCAAATTCATCAATCATCGCATAAAATTTAATAAGTGTATTTAGGCAAGGAATGGAGCGTGGTACTTCATCCATATGAGCTAACACTTCAGGAAGCTGTTCCATTACGTCTTCGCAAAGGCTAAATGACAAATATATATTGCAAAAAGTAAATTATAATATATAATAAACATAACGATAAACTAATTAGGAACAGGATGGATGGCATGATTGTAAACGATGAGCGTATTACGCAAGCAAAGAATCAGATATACAAAGAAATACATGGATTCGTCTTAGCTATGCTTCTTATATCAGTGGCAATAAAATTTTTTCTGTACGGTGTTAATATTAACTTGGTAGCAACTGAGCTTATTATTTTAATGGCGCAGGGGCTTTATTATGGAATCAGATCAACTAGTATGGGGATTTTTTCTGCTGAAGTGGAGATACATGACAGAAACAGCAAATGGCCGGTTCGAAAGAAGCATGTTGTTATTGGGTTAGCAACAGGGGTTATTCTTTCTTTATATATGGGAATTCATAGCGCTGTATCGTATGCCGAAGGCACGACTCAAACCATTTATTATTTTGGTCTTGTATTTTTAGTATCATTTATGATTTATGTCCCGATTTTAGCTGCACTTATGGCGGTCACTTATTTTATAGCTAAAAAAAGAAGTAAATGTGCTGAAGAGAAAAACCTCAATGATGGAAATTCGTAATGGTGGTAAGAAAATGAAAAATATGAAGCTGAAAGTGGCACGAGTAGAGAAAGACTTATCACAAGAAGAATTGGCTAAACAAGTTGGTGTTTCAAGGCAAACGATTGGATTAATTGAATTGGGAAAATATAATCCAAGCTTAAAGCTATGTATTGCTATTTGCAAAGCTTTATCAAAAACGTTGGATGATTTGTTTTGGGAAGAGTAATAAAAAGGATCGGCTGGAAATTAAATTCTGCCGATCCTTTTCTATTAATTTTTCACAATGTCAGAAACAATTTCAAAGGAGCGGAGTCGTTTTTCATGGTCATAGATTTGAGCGTTAACCATGATTTCATCAGCCTGGGTTTCATCAAGAAACTTTTGCATTTTCTGCTTAACAGTTGTCGCTCCCCCGAATATAGAAGAGCCAAGCTGTCGCTCTAGAAGTGTTTTTTCATACTCTGTACAGATGTTATCAATGTTTTCAACAGGCGGCTGCAACGGCAATTCGGTGTTGCGGATCAGGTTTAAAAATTGCAGCTGTAAGGTAGTGCCAAGATACTCTGCTTCTTCATCACTTTCAGCGGCAACAACATTAAGTCCCACCATGGCGTAAGGCTCATCCAGCACATCTGAAGGCTGGAAGGAACGACGGTACAAGTCCAGAGCCGGTATGGTATTTTCAGGTGAAAAATGACTGGCAAATGCAAATGGCAGTCCAAGCTGTCCGGCAAGCTGAGCACTGAAACCACTTGAGCCAAGAAGCCAGATCGGTATGTTTAAACCTTGTCCTGGAATGGCCCGTACACGCTTTCCACTTCCCTCAGATAATGGTTCGAAATAGCTGCGAAGCTCTTCTAATAACTGCGGAAAATCATTGCCGTCACTTCCGGTGTGACGTCTTAAAGCCTGAGCGGTTAATTGATCGGTACCGGGAGCACGTCCTAATCCTAAATCAATACGTCCTGGATATAATGTTTCCAAGGTCCCGAATTGCTCAGCGATCACTAATGGAGGATGGTTTGGAAGCATAATCCCCCCTGATCCAACACGGATTTTAGATGTTCCTCCTGCAACGTGCCCGATGAGTACAGAGGTGGCAGAGCTACCTATAAAAGGCATATTATGGTGTTCAGCCATCCAGTATCGGTGATAGCCCCACTTTTCAGCATACTGAGCAAGCTCAAGAGTATTTTTAAAAGAGTCTGAAACGGTTCCACCTTTTACTATGGGTGATAAATCAAGTACTGAGAGCTTTATATTACTCAATTGTTTGTGTTCTGACATTATTTCATCTTCTTTCTTTTTAAAGTTTCTATTACCGATTTTTATTTTAACAAGTTTGTTTCGTATTCCAAAATAAAATGATTTAAAAGAAGTTTGCCGAAAAATCAGAATGGGTACCAAATAAAAAGGAGTTTATATAATATCTTGTCAAAAGGAGGCACAATAAAGTGAATAGCGAACATAATGAGCCGAAAAATAAAAAGCAGGAGCAGCTGGAACAATATAAAACGAATGATAAAGATAAAAAGTTAACGACCAATCAAGGGTTAAAAGTTGCCGAAGATGAATTTTCACTTAAAGCCGGAGAACGCGGGCCGACCTTAATGGAAGATTTTCATTTTCGGGAAAAAATGACTCATTTTGACCACGAAAGAATACCAGAAAGAATCGTCCATGCGCGCGGTTATTCAGCACATGGAGAATTTCAAGTATATGAATCAATGGAAGATTATACTAAAGCAGACTTTTTAAACGACCCCTCCAAAAAAACTCCAGTGTTTGTACGGTTTTCTACAGTAGCAGGCTCTAAAGGTTCCTCGGAAACTGTCCGCGATGTTCGCGGATTTGCTACAAAATTTTATACGGATGAAGGAAACTTTGATTTAGTTGGAAACAACATACCAGTATTTTTTATTCAAGATGCCATCAAGTTCCCTGATTTAATACATGCCTTGAAACCTGAACCTCATGACGGAATGCCTCAAGCAGCTTCTGCTCATGATACATTTTGGGACTTTATAGCGAACAATCAGGAATCAGCACATATTGTCATGTGGGCCATGTCGGACCGGGCTATTCCGAGAAGCTTTCGGATGATGGAAGGCTTTGGCGTTCATACTTTCAGATTTGTAAATGAACAGGGACAGGCTCATTTTGTTAAATTTCATTGGAAGCCGGCTTTAGGGACGCATTCTCTAGTATGGGATGAAGCCCAAAAATTATCAGGAAAAGATGCAGATTTTCACCGTCGAGATTTAGCGGAAGCGATTGATAATGGGGATTATCCTGAATTTGAATTAGGAGTGCAAATCATAAAAGAAGAAAATGAATTCATGTTTGATTTTGATGTACTTGATCCAACAAAAATATGGCCGGAAGAAGACGTCCCTGTAAAAATTATAGGAAAATTGACGTTAAATAGAAATGTAGATAACGTATTTGCGGAAAACGAGCAGGTAGCCTTTCATCCCGGACATGTGGTGCCTGGAATAGATTTCAGCAATGACCCGCTTCTACAGGGCCGGTTATTTTCCTATACAGATACTCAGTTAATCCGTCTTGGCGGGCCGAACTTTCATGAACTGCCAATCAACCGTCCAGTCTGTCCGTTCCACAATAATCAGCGCGATGGGTATATGCGGCAAACGATAAACAAAGGACAAGTAAGTTACCATAAAAACTCTTTAGCCGGCAACACACCAGAACCAGCCAGTGAATCAGAGGGTGGTTATTCTCATTACCAGGAAAAAGTAGAAGGACGTAAAGTCCGTGCGCGAAGTGACAGCTTTAAAGATCACTTTAGCCAAGCAGCATTGTTCTGGAACAGCATGAGTGAACCGGAAAAGCAGCATATTATTGAAGCATTCAGCTTTGAACTTGGAAAAGTAAAAAGCAAATCGGTTCAGCAGCAAGTGGTTGATATGTTTGCGAATGTGAACTTCGATTTAGCTAGAGGTTTTGCAGAAGCGATCGGTGCAAATCCACCGCAGCAGGGTGGGTCCGATGTTACCAAATCCTCACCGGCTCTAAGCCAGGAAAATACTAAGAAAAAGCCGGACACTCGTAAAGTTGGTGTCATTATCGGCGATAATTTTGAAGGCGAAGAAGTCAATGGAGTTCTTGCTAAATTAAAAGCAGAAGGGATTAATCCAGAAATCGTAAGCGATAAACTTGGTAAAAGAAAAGCAGATAATGGATCCGAGTTAGAAGTAGACCATACTTTCTTAACCGGCGAATCTGTTTTGTTTGATGCCATTTATGTCGTTAGCGGAGGCAAGAAGGAGAGCAAAGCATTTATACAAAACGCCTTATACTTTGTTAATGAAGCTTTCTCTCACTTTAAGCCAATTGGTGCCACTCATAGCGGTAAGAAGCTGCTGGCAGAAGCAGAAATTATGACTGGTCGGGGTGTTGTAGTTGGAGATGACGTAACAGACTTTACAAAGGAATTTATCGATGCCATTGCAGCACACCGTCACTGGGATCGCCAGGTCGTATAAGAAAAAAGACGAAGAGGGGGGTACATTCCTCCCTCTTTTACAATGGCAAAAAAGATTAGGGAACAAGATAATATTGTTTCATTTTACGGTAAAGAGTACTTCTGGAAACGCCTAATAATTGCGCTGCCTGACTGACGCTTGAAGCTGAATGGAGTGCTTTTTTAATGGTTTTCTTTTCTACCTCTTCAAGTAACAAGGACTCCTCGCTTTCAGGAAGAGGCTGTTTGATTTGCATATCATCTGGCAAATGTTTAACGTTCATCATAGCATCCCCTCTGTTTCTAGCTAATAAAAAGGACCGTTCAATTATATTTCTTAGTTCTCTTATATTACCTGGCCACGAATAGGAACGAAGGTGGTTAAATAAACTTGCTGTCACATCGGAGGGGCCTGTCTTGTATTGGTCAAGCAATGCTTTAATAAATTCTGCTATTAATAATTTGATATCTTCCAGTCGTTCTCTCAATGGTGGAAGATTTATGGCCATAACATTTAATCTATAATATAAATCGGAACGGAATGTTCCCTGATAAGCAATTTCTTCTTGTAAGTTTCTATTCGTTGCTGCAATAATTCTTACGTCAACCTTTCGTTCTTTATGATCACCTAATCTGATCACTTTTTTAGTTTCAAGAACACGCAGCAAGGAAACCTGTAGATCCAATGGCATATCACCAATCTCATCTAGAAAAAGTGTCCCCCCGTGGGCTATTTCAAATTTGCCAGCTTTCCCTTCTTTTTTTGCTCCTGTGAAAGCCCCAGCCACAAATCCAAACAATTCACTTGTTATTAGGTCCCGAGGAATAGCACCAGCATTCACTGGAATGAAAGGCCCTTCTTTTCTAGAGCTGTTAGAATGAATAGCTTGGGCTACTACCTCTTTTCCGGAACCGGTTTCTCCAAGAATTAAAACATTAGCTTCAGATTGTGAGGCTGCTTCTGCTACTAACAATTGTTGTTTGTAGGCAGAATTATAAGTTCTAATCATTCCAAAGGAAGTTAATTCTTGCTGATTAACAGATGCACGACCAGTTTTTGGTTCTAAAACTACCATTTTAAAAACTTTATTGGCATCAAGGTATTTTACCTTAACATTGTAATCTTTATTACCCTTTTCAATATTTGGGATGGACCACATTTGCCCTTCTCGAAAGTTGAAACGATTATTTGCTAGGTTATTAGCATACAGAACTTCATCTAGTTCATTAATAAGAAGGACAGCTTCTTCTTTGTTATGATGAAGGAGGTCTTTAAACACTTTCTCCCATTGTACGGTTTCGGGTTCCTTTTTTAGATAGCTGGTTTTCGTTTCATATGGTTTAGCAGAAATCAGTTTTTTAGAATCCCATACAATATTGAACTGGCCCTGATCGTTTATTTGGCCAATTCTAATGGGTCGAGAAATATGATGATTTTCTTTTTCTACCTTCACCATTCCAGTAGGCGTAGAAAAATGCTGATCACACATCGAATCTAAAAATGAAGTTCTTTCAAATTTTTGACAAGAAACTAACGTTTCAATAACCATTTTTGTTCCTAAATACGTATTAAACATGACAGAGGAAATCACTTGGCTGCTGCCGAATTGTTTTTGAAAACGCTCGATAAATATATGATTTTCTCTTAAGTCTAATGACTGAAAATAGCTGCCGCCGCTGAAATGGCCTTTAGCGTATCGGCTGCCAATAGCTTGTATTTCCGTTTCTTTTGTGATTGGACTGAATATTGGAAGAGACTTAGGATGAAACCCCATGTTTTTAAAAGTCCGATAAAAGTAGACAACACTTTCTCCTACAAGAGTGGAAAATATAGTATCGGCACTCTTTTTTTGAATATCTTGAAAAATATCTGTATAGTGGGTATGTCCAAAGGGCACATAAGTATCTCCGACGATTTCCCCTCCAAGGTAATCCCAGTATTTTTTAACTTCCTGGTTTGTCGCATGAGGATAAATATACTCATTTCCTATGAGATAAATCTTAGGTCCGAAATATTTTTTTATATATTTAAGTAACGTGTAAACCTGCTGGTTTGGAACTTCCCCAGTATAAAAAAGATTAGGATGTGTTTCATGACCTTCGTATAACGCCGGATACATAAGGATACAATCATGCTTTTCTAGCAGTTGAAGAAGCGCTTTTCGGCAGGCCGATGTGTACGTTCCGATAAAAACTTTAACCCCTTCATCGATAAGTTTTTGTGCTTGATTGATGGTTTCATCTGGGTCAGAAGCTATATCCCGTATAATAAATTCAACTAGATCATTCGTGGCTTTTACACGTCTATTGTGCTCTTGGAGAGCAAACATGGCCGCCTGGTACTGACCTTTTTCCGTGATTGATGTTGTTCCTGTAAGGGAAAATAAAACACCTATCTTTTTCAATTCACACCCCTCCTTGTCCGATTTTGATACAATGTCCCAAATTAAAACAGGAAGTTCTTGCTTCTATTATATCGGATTTTATCTTCAGAATATTCATTTATTTTGTTTTAATTTGACACACTTTTTAAAATTATGCTTAAAAAAAGCCTGATTTTATCACACTTTAAACTTGGCATGGCTATTGCAATAAGTAATAAGCAAAGAACAAAAGGAGGGTAGGGGCAAAATATTCATCCGGTTCTCGAATTAAAAAATTTTTTAAAAATGAAAGGGGTAGTTAAATTATGAGACATGGAGACATCAGCAGCAGTAAAGATACGGTTGGCGTAGCAGTGGTTAACTATAAAATGCCTCGTTTGCATACAAAGGAAGAAGTTTTGGAAAATGCTCGTAATATTTCTAATATGATTACCGGAATGAAAACAGGGCTCCCTGGAATGGATTTAGTCATTTTTCCTGAGTATAGTACGCAAGGAATTATGTACGACGAACAGGAAATGTTTGATACGGCTACAACAATTCCGGGGGAAGAAACAGAAATTTTTGCAGAAGCTTGCCGGAAAGCGAATGTGTGGGGCGTATTTTCTATTACTGGTGAACAACATGAGGACCACCCGAATAAAACACCTTACAATACATTAATTCTAATGAATAACAAAGGAGAAGTAGTGCAAAAATATCGCAAAATTCTTCCTTGGAACCCTATTGAGCCTTGGTATCCCGGTGATACTACTCATGTAGTAGAAGGTCCAAAAGGGATGAAAATGAGCCTGATCATTTGTGATGATGGAAACTACCCAGAAATTTGGAGAGACTGTGCCATGAAAGGAGCTGAGCTCATTGTCCGCTGTCAGGGTTATATGTACCCTTCTAAAGAGCAGCAAGTAATGGTTGCAAAGACAATGGCCTGGATGAATACTTCTTATGTCGCAGTTGCCAATGCAACCGGATTTGATGGAGTGTATTCATACTTCGGGCATTCAAGCATTATAGGGTTTGACGGAGGAACACTTGGTGCTTGTGGTACCGAAGAAAATGGTATTCAGTATGCTGAATTATCTGTTTCCCAAATACGTGATGCCAGGGAAAACTGGCAGTCTCAAAATCATCTATTTAAATTATTGCATAGAGGATACACCGGTACGATTAAATCTGGCGATGGAGATAAAGGTGTCGCAGAATGTCCATTTGATTTTTATCGTACTTGGGTAATGGATGCCGAAGAAGCACGGGAAAATGTCGAAAAAATAACGAGAAAAACAGTTGGCACAGCAGAATGTCCGATAGAAGGCATACCTCACGAAGGTAAAACGAAAGAAGCCGGTGCATAAGATTATTGATTGTTAGAACAGGGGGTATTGCCCCCTGAATGGATATTTTAATAGGGGGAGAGAAATGCCATTTATTAACGATAAGATTAAAAGCTATCAAACAGAACAAGAACGCAACAATGAACTTCCCAACCCTTCTCCTGCAGAACGACGATTAAAACCGAAAACTCGTTTTACATTCCGCCCTCAGTTTATTAAAGAAAAGCTCCATACACAAATTTTTGGTCAGGATGAAGTGATTGAACGCATATCTAATATGATCGATGTCATTTATGTTGATATAACAGAAAAAGATAGACCGCTATATGTCGTTTTGTTTCTCGGGCC
Source organism: Alteribacillus sp. JSM 102045 (assembly GCF_041949975.1). Classification (NCBI taxonomy): domain Bacteria; kingdom Bacillati; phylum Bacillota; class Bacilli; order Caryophanales; family Bacillaceae; genus Alteribacillus; species Alteribacillus sp. JSM 102045. The sequence goes on from NZ_JBHFQG010000024.1 coordinate 42,279, forward strand.
AACAGGTGTAGGAAAAACAGAAACTGTAAGGATTGTCGCAGAAGCTATTCACGGCGAAAAGGAAGCTTTTAGCCGAATTGATATGAATACATTAGCTCAGGAGCATTATGCTGCAGCAGTGATTGGGGCGCCCCCTGGATATGTGGGAAGCAAAGAAGGAAATACGGTTTTTAAAGAGGAACTGATCAAAGGTTCTTTTAGTAAACCTGGTATCGTATTGTTTGATGAAATAGAAAAAGCAGACGCAAGTGTCACACAATCTCTATTAAATGTTTTTGATAACGGGAAAATGGTATTGACGAATGGAGAAAAAGAAATAGATTTTCGTAATTCCATTATTTTTATGACCAGCAACTTAGGATCTCAACAAATTTTCGAATTTTTAGACATCAATATAAAGGCAAAGTTTAAACGTTTTTATTACCGCCTGTTTCCGTCCAACTGGAGAAAACGCGATAAAGGTATTTTAAATAATATGGTTAAAAAACAAATGGAAAAACATTTTTCGCCAGAGTTTTTGAACCGGATTGATGATACTATCATGTTTAATTGGTTAGGGGATGAAACCTTTGAACCTATCATTGATAAACATATTAAAGACTTAAATATACGACTAAAAAAGCATTTATGTACAGTTACATTAAGTAAAGATGCAAAACAGCTTTTATATAATAAAGGTTTTGACCAGCACTATGGGGCAAGGTCTATGCGGCGTACGATACGGACCCACTTAGAAGTGCCATTGGCAAAGCTCCTTGCAGGCAGGGAAAAAGAAAAAACTTCTGTTGTATACAGCATTCAATCAAAAGGAGAGGAGTTTGAATTTTTTAAAGAAGAATAAAGATTGGAGGAGAGAGGGATGGCAGATGTTGGGCTGCTTTATGTCCCTGTACAATACCTGCATTTACGAACATGATTAAGCTTTGGGATAACATTTCAAACGCTGCAGGAGTTATTTTGGGCACTCTAGGATTAAATTATATTTGTTGGTTGTTTCTATTCCAAAAAACAACAGGTGAGAATACACAAACGGAAGAAATTTGCGTTTAAAAAGTATTTGGGGAGGCTGAATTATGAGTGTGAAAAAACCAACAGTTCAACAGTTAGAAACAATATCAAAAGAATTCCATTTGAATCTAGAAGAAGAAGACATTGCTTTTTACCTACAAATGATAGAGAGAACCCTTAGTTCTTACAATCGTCTTAATCAATTATCCGAACCAAGTCTTCCAGTAAATTACCCTCGAAACGGAGGCTACCGTCCTTCCGAAGAAGAAAACCCTTATAATGCTTGGTATTGGAAAGCTGAAGTAAAAGGAGAAAAGAACGGCCCGTTGGCAGGAAAGTCAATCGTGTTAAAAGATAATATCAGCTTAGCAGGCGTTCCGATGATGAATGGGTCAGCAATTTTAGAAGGATATATACCAAATGAGGATGCTACCGTGGTAAATAGAATACTAGAGGCTGGTGCAACCATTGCCGGAAAAGCAGTATGTGAAGATCTTTGTCTTTCAGGGGGCAGTCACACATCAGCTAATGGCCCTGTATTAAATCCACATAATACAGATCACTCCACTGGAGGATCTTCAAGCGGATCCGCAGCACTTGTTGCGGCAGGGGAAGTAGACATGGCTATCGGCGGAGATCAGGGGGGCTCTATACGAATGCCAAGTTCATGGTGCGGCATTTACGGATTAAAGCCGACTTACGGACTTGTTCCTTATACGGGAATTATGCCGATAGAACAAACAATAGATCATACGGGCCCCATGGCAAGAAGTGTAGAAGATGTCGCCTTGCTGCTTGATGTGTTAGCTGGTGACAACGGCCTGGACCCAAGACAATCTGGACTTGGAATTAAGAATTACAGTAAAGCACTTACCGAAAGTAAAAGCATTTTGAAAATAGGAATTGTGCGGGAAGGATTTGAATGGGATGTTTCTGAAGAAGATGTGAGTCAAAAAGTAAAAGAAACCGCTGCTGCAATAAAAGATTATGGAGCATCGGTAGAAGAAGTGTCGATACCTATGCATTCTGATGGCATTCATATTTGGAACGGAATCGGAATAGAAGGTTTAACTTCTATGATGATTAAAGAAAATGGCATGGGGACTAACTGGAAAGGTCATTATAGTACCAACCTGCTTGATTATTATGGGAAATCAAGAAAAGTCAGAGCTGATGAATATTCAGAGACAGTGAAAATGTCACTCCTGCTGGGTCAGTATTTACAGGAACAATATAACGGAAAATTTTATGCTAAGGCTCAAAATCTATCAAGAGCTTTAAGATCAGCATACGATGAAGTTTTTGAAAAATATGACATTCTGATAATGCCAACCACTCCAATGAAAGCTACAAAACTTCCTGCTGGAGATGCAACTCGAGAAGAAGTTATCAGTAAGGCACTAGGAATGATTCAAAATACCGCTCCGTTTAACGTAACCGGACATCCAGCCATGAATGTTCCTTGTGGAAAATCAAATGGTCTTCCTGTTGGAATGATGCTTGTGGGCAGACACGGTATGGATGATCAAGTACTGAAAGCAGCGTTTGCTTATCAATCTCTTCAAAATCCTATAGAAGTACCAAAAGGATAATGTATTTGAAAGGATGCTTCATGGGTTGAGTAGAAAACGGGCAGGAGATTCTGCCTTTTCAACCGGATAAGACGTATCTTCAAGAATGCCTGCCCTTTGACCGTTTCCACCCACAAAAGAGGGCTGTCCCTATTTTTGGGACTGCTCTTCTCCTTTTATTAAGAAACTTTCGCACGAATTCTTTTTCGATAAACCACTTTACTTACGGTAATACTCACCTCATACAATGCAAGCAGTGGGATAATAACCAGCACGTCAGAGATGAAGTCTGGAGGTGTAATAAGTACCGAGAGGACGATCAATCCAAAATACGAATACTTTCTAGCTTTCACGAGTTTATATGGATCAATAATGCCTAGTTTTGTTAAAAACATAATGACTGCGGGCATTTCGAACAAAAACCCAAATGGAAGTGTGAGGTGAAGCATAAAGGTAAAATATTTTTCAACGGTGAAATAAGTTTCGAAATCACTGCCTGCAAGTCCTTCTAAAAAAGAAATAACGAGAGGGAACAGCACAAAATACCCAAAAGCAATTCCGGCTAAAAATAGAAGAAATAAAGCAGGAATAAAGGCGAGTGTTGCTTTTTGTTCGTGCCGGGTTAAAGCAGGCTGTACAAATTTCCATACTTGAAGCGCCGCAATGGGAAAGGTGACTGCAATGGCGGAAGTACCGGCAATCATCATATATACCCAAAGAATATCCCCCGGGCCAAGCAGTGCCAATTTATCGTCAAGGTCTTTAACAAGATATTGATAAATATCTTTCACAAAAACAAACGAAACAATGAACGAAAATATAAAAGTAAGCAGAGTAATTATAATTCTTTTTCGAAGCTCGCTAAGATGTTCAATGATATTCATTTCACTATCCATAGTATGTACCTCTCCTTTCTTACAAAGTGCAAAGATGTAAGCAGGTATAATTATGATACCCGCCTACATCTTTATTCATTAGCTTCCTGTTTTTTCTTGCGATCTCTCTACAGCCTGCAGATTTCTATCTGATTTTTTTTCTTGTTCCTCACCGTTTACAAGTTCATTGGTTGCTTTTTTAAATTCTTTCAGTGTACTTCCAAATGCCCGTCCGATTTCTGGCAGCTTGGATGGCCCAAAAATAATCAGTGCAATAACAAGAACGAGAATTAATCCTGGAATGCCGATATTTTGAAGCATAAGTGAAACCTCCTTTATCTTTGCTTTTTATAAGATAGGCATGCCGTGGCGGTGGAATGCAGCTGCTTCAAGGGTGGACAGTCCTTTTCTTTCTGCGAATTCGGCAAGTTTATCATCCACTTTAGGCGCGTAAGCAGCTGGTGGTGCAGCGTGCCCCATTTGACGCTGACGACCGGCATTTTTACGTGCGAACGGCCCCCAAATCGCAAATGTGATACCAGGGCTTTGAATGTTTACAAAGAAAGTTTGTCCGTCTGTAGAAAAGGTAGGACCGGCAATTTCGGAATCGTTTAAGCGGTTTTCGGCAAAAGTATACGCCTCTCCTTCTGGCGTCAAACCAACAATACGGTCCACTCCACCGCTGTCTTCGGCAATCCATAAGTCTCCCCACGGCGTAATACAGATGTTATCCGGCATTTCTAAATCATTCGCATCAGAGGATTCGTAAAAAAGCTCAAGGGTGTTTGTAGCAGAAATGTAGCGATACACCCGTCCGAGATTTTTATCTCCTGCTGATGTATCATCAAACCAGAATACACCACCTGCAAAATAAGCACCTTCTAACCGGCTGAATTGAATACAGTCTTTGGCGATCGCGTCATCGGTCGGTTTTTCTGGATCCACGTCCTTCCAGACGATCGAAAAGTTCTGACCGGTATCAAAGTCTCCGACTGATGTAGAAGACTTTTCTTCTAGAGCTGCTGCTTGAAGAGTGCCGCCTTTTTGAAGGGCACCGGCTTTTTGGCTTCTATCATTAGGAAGAAAGCGATAGAAAAAGCTTGGTCCTGCATCTTCGGTTAAGTATACAATTCCTGTTTCAGGATCTATGGCTGTTGCTTCGTGAGAGAAAGCTCCCATATCTCTGATTGGTGTTTTTGATAACTTTCCTTCCGGGTCATCCGGGTCTACTTCAAATACATAGCCATGTCCCTTTTCTAATGTTTCTTCGCATGTAAGCCAGGTTCCCCATGGTGTAGCACCTCCCGCACAGTTGCGGATCGTACCGGCAGAAGTTATATATTCTTCTTCAAGTTTTCGATTCGGGCCGACTACAAGGGCTGTCGTGCCACCAGTTTCATTTTTGTTATATGGATTTTTACCCTCTACAGGTAGAGAAGGGTTCCCACTTAGTTCATGGTTTCGTACGAGAACAGTTGAATTGTGTTTGCCTGGAAAAGCTGCCATCCCGTCAAACATGGCTGGTATCGGGCGTCCATCGAAAAGCTTTCCGCCTTCTTCAGAAATAATGCGGTACTGAAAGCCTTTAGGAAGATCTAGAACACCGCCAGGGTCCTTCACAAGCGGTCCATAACCATTAGAAGAAGCAATGTTAGAAGCAGCTAATGACGTTTGTTTTCCCCCAAAAGTAAACAATCCAGCAGAGCTTAATGTAACAGCTAATGTACTCATCCCACCTGCTTTAATGAAAGCACGACGATTCATGTTTTTGTTCAAAACAACGATTCCTCCTCAAATAATTTATGAGCACCGGCGTTAACTCCGCCTTAAGTAAAAAACTACTAGATGAATGTTGAAGCAGAGTTTACTTATTGTAAAAATTTCACTTATCAAGAAAGTTAGTTCTAAAGTAAGTTATAAAAGGTGATGTGTGATGAAAAAAAGTTGAATTATTTTTAAATGGAGGTACTTTTTTATTAGGACAATACTAAATCAACGGAAAGTTTTGCATTGCAACCATTCTAACGAACGAATATATGTAAAAATTACATTAAGACAGTTCAAAAAATTGGCTGTATAAAGGAGCATTAACCACGCGGAGACTGTCAAAAGAGGATATAAAAAAGGCTGCCTCTTATTTATGAGACAACCCTTCTGCTTTCTGTTAAAATGTTCTTTTTGTTCCGCCGCTGTAGGAGTGAGGATACATATGAGTATTTTGTGTGCGATGAGAAGAAAAGGTATCATAAATATTATTTTGATGTTCTTCATCCGCTTCTACAAGAACGAGAATATGATTATTTTTTAAATAATTCTCATAATTTTTGGCATGTTCTTCAGGGATGCCAGCACCGACAAATGCTCCTACAAGTCCACCACCGCCAGCACCAACACCCGCTCCAGCTAAGGCAGAAGCAATTGGGCCAGCACCTGCTATAGGACCAATCCCGGGAATAGCTAATAAACTTAAACCGACTACGGCACCTAACACACCGCCACTTCCAGCTCCTAAACCGGCACCTTTTCCAATGCTTTTGCTTTTCCCTGTTTTTGTGCTGTCATCAACTGACGTTGTACCTGTTTTGTTTTCCACCGCATCAAGGTCATTCTGATTTTTTGAAAAAACCGAAATGTCTTCTGTTTTATAGCCTTCTGCCTTTAAACCCTCAATTGCGTTTACTGCGTCTACTTGGTCTTTAAACACACCACCGACAATCTTTTTGTGCATGTAATGAAACCCTCCTTTATTCGTTCAGGTTTTCATTTATGCTGATTCCCGGATAAGTGTCTTCCTAAAACCTTTTTATTGTGTGTCCATGCGAAGCTTGTTATTTGCAGGCAGCAAATGTGTTGCCAAAAAGGTATGAAAATAATATTCCCCGAAAGCTAAAACTGCTGCGGAAATAAGAGCTGCAAGTGGTGCTGGAGTTCCAGGTTCAAAGATGGCAAGGCCGACCAGCCAAATAATAAGAAAGGCAAGTGCAAAATCAGCAAACACGGCTGGCATATTTCTGATTTTTGGCATAATAAACAAGTCTCCTGGATAAGAGATAGCTCCAATAATGAGAGTCAAAAGAAGTACATTCCAAAAAGAAACCCCAAAGCCGATCGTAAGAATGAGAAAAAGACCAACAAGTGTCATTATTCCTTTAAATGCTAAAGCTTTTGCATGATCCATACGTATTAACCCTCTTTCTTAAATAATTAAGTGATCTCCTTTATTTTTCCAATAATCCTTCTTTTTATTCTTATTGCCGTATAGGAGGAGGGTTCAAACGATAATGCACAAAAAAGCGGACAATTGGGAAATGAGACCCATTTGTCCGCTTTTTCATTATTTCTTTTTCAATCTTGTCGTTCTTATTTTTTTAGGGTTTAGTCCATGTCCTAAGGAGCCATAAGCCTTGTTGCCGTATGGATCAACGAGCTGATTTTGGTCAAAATAAACACGCGGTGTTTTCCAAAGTGCTTTCAGGGCTTCTCCCATAGGCATTTCATGATATCTATCCGGCCACATTTTCTTAATCTTTTCTTTCACAAGGGGATAATATTTTGAGCTCATCCCTGGGAATAAATGGTGCTCTGTATGATAAGAAAAATTAAAGTGAAGCACGTCGACCCATTTTGGTACTGTCACTGTTAAACTGTTGGCTAAAGGGTCATTGACCGGCACTAAAGGATTTAAACGGTGATTGGTAGAAATGTATGCCATGACGATAAAATTAGCAATCAAAAGTGGAATAAAAAAGGCAAAAATCCACTTTTCAAATCCCATAATAAATAACAAGCTAATCCAGCTTGCCCACGGAACAACTGTTTGCAGAAGTACTTCAGGCTGCTTTTTTGGTTTAAATTCTTTAATATAAATCACCAGCATTTTCAATGAATGTGCTGAAAACTGTATACTTAACGATGCAAAGGCAAAAAAAGCGCGCACACCCAATGGCAGACGGTACACGGAACGAACAACCTTCATTTTGGAAAGCTTTTCGAGCGTAGGCCAGGCATCTGGGTCATGCTCATCGTGCTGTGTATGAACATGGTGGGTTAAGTTATGCCATTTTCGCCAAATTTTCGGACTGACGCTTAACGGCCAAAAAGCAATCGCTCCAAGGATATCGCGAAGCCACGCTCTTCGTATTACTGTTCCGTGCAGAATTTCATGTCCGAGGAAACCTAAAGCTGCAAAACTCGCCCCAATAATAAAAGAAAAAATAATATTAACGAGCGGGTGAATGTTAAAAAGGCCTATCATCAAAAAACAAACAACAACAACACACAAATATGCTAAACCGCCAAGCAGGCGGGCAGGTACAGGTTTAAAAGCTTCTTTTGGTAAATGCTTTTTTAGATGCTTAGCATAAACCGAAAATTTCTCGAGTTCACTCACAAGGATGCTCCCTTCATGACGTTTTATGAGAAAGGGTACAATTTCCATAAATACGTTTCGTACCTAACAAGCGTACACCCACCTCCTATATACGTCAATGGCTATTATTACCTGGTCTTAATATTTGTTTCTAAAAAGCTTTTAAATCAATGTATTGAAAGCTCGAAAAAAAGGGAAAAAATAAAGAAACGATGTTCAGGAAAAGGAAGGAGACGAATACATGACGGAACCTTTCATTCAAAATCATCATTTAAATGTCATTAAAAACAAAGGCCGCCACATTCAATACTGTTTTCATGATATAGAGGATGCAAGTGTCCTTCAAGCTGTGAAAGGACAGGCTGCAGATCAAGTGAAACAAGCTTTTTCTAAATTAACGAAGGAGGAAGAAGAAGTTATTGATCCGTTATCGGATGTAAAGACTAGCATTGAAGTAGAAGCATTTATTGGATCGGTGTATCCGTATGTCAAGCCATTTCCAGCTATTGATAAAACACAGATCAAGAAGCTGTTTCCGAATCACAAGAAAATGCAGTTTCCAGTTCTTGAGAACATAGACTTTTCCCATCTCACCTATCTTGGCTGGAATGATCCAGGTCAGCAGAAAAAATATTTGATATATGAATTGGACGGTGAATTAGTTGGTGTTACTGGCCGGTATACTCAGCCTACGCAGCGAAACTATTGCTATTTCTGTAACGAGCTTACTCCTGTCCATCTCGTAAGTATAAAAACAGATGAGTCTTCATCTGAAAACCCTGATTACTACAGGTCCATCGGCCAGTATATATGTAAAGACAGTGAAGAGTGCAATAAAAACATAACCGATGTCAGGGCACTAGAGTCTTTTATTAGAAAAGTAAAATAAAGGTCAATTCCAGATGTAAGCGGGCAATAGAGAAAATCTCTATGTCCGTTTATTTTTTGATTAAACAGGTATTCTGCTGCTTCTAGAGCAAAAAGCATGTTAATTTTTCTCTCAAAAATCATTTTTTTCTCGTCTTCTTCTGAAACAATGAAAGAAAAGGGAAAAATTTCATTTTGCCGGGAGTGGGAGAGATATGACAAAGAGAAAAGTAGAAGGTCAAGCTTCTGCGTTAGTGTTATCTACTATAGCTATGGTGGTTTCATTTGCCGTATGGTCTGTGATCGCACCAATAGCGACAGACATACAGGCAATCTATCAGTTAAGCGAAATAGAAAAGAGTTTTCTAGTAGTTACACCGGTAGTGCTGGGCTCTATCATGCGGGTGCCTATGGGGATTATAACCGATCGGTTTGGAGGCAGAAAAGTATATACACTTACAATGCTAGCTTTGGTACTTCCTATGACAGCGGCAGGTTTTGTGCATTCGTACTCGCTACTCTTATTCTTAACATTTTTAATTGGTATTGCAGGGACAACATTTGCCATTGCAGTTACTTATGTTACAAGGTGGTTCCCGCCAGAAAAGCAAGGGCTTGCACTCGGTATCACGGGTATGGGAAACCTTGGAACCGCGGTAGCTAGCTTTACGGTTCCTTCGATATATACTCATTTAGGGTTCAGCTGGGTATTCTGGATTTTAGCGATTGCTATAGGTGTCATGGCACTGATCTTTTGGGCAGGGACGAAAGAATTACCAAAACCTAAAGAAGTGAAAACATTGAAAAAATCGTTATCTGTTATCAAACATAAACAAACCAGGGTATTGTCGTTGTTTTACTTTCTTACTTTCGGCGGATTTATCGCATTCAGCTTGTATTTACCGGCTATATTGCAGGAAAGCTATCAATTTTCATCTGTTCATGCTGGATTGATTGTGGCTGGCTTTGTCGTCACAGCCACCTGCATACGCCCTTTAGGCGGGTACCTCGGGGATAAATTCAAACCGCACCGAGTCTTAAAGTGGCTGTTTACCGGGATTGTTATTTGTGCCTGCTGCATGACATTTACAAGTGAGGCGTTTGCTTTATTCGGGATAAGCTGTGCATTAATGGCAGCATTACTTGGTGCAGGAAATGGCGCTGTATTTAAACTTGTGCCTGAAGTATCACCTAACAACACAGGAGCGGTCACCGGTATTGTAAGTGCGGTGGGAGGAATAGGGGGCTTCTTTCCTCCAGTAGCACTTGGGGTAATAAAAGGCGTAACGGGAGGATACGGTTTAGGATTTCTATTACTTGCTATTTTTACTGCAGGATGTTTAATAGTAATGAGAAGCTTATACAGTAGAAACAAAATCAAAAAACCGAACGTACAGTACCAATAATAGAAGAACCTCCTATATCCTTTTACTTCTTAGGATTTTAGGGGGTTTCTTGGTTATATAGTCTGTGTTTGTGTACTATGTTCTGCTTGTTGATCTCGTTTTTGCATAGCAACGAGTGTTATCATTTCAAAAGCGACAGTAGATGCAAGTGCTGCTGTTATGTCGCCGCTGTCATATTCCGGCAGTACTTCTACTAGGTCAAACCCTTTAATATTTAAGCCGTAAAGCCCCCTGACATATTCTAATGCTTCGAAGCTGTCAGGACCGGCTACTTCCGGGGTACCGGTGCCCGGGGCAAAAGCGGGATCGACAAAATCAATATCATAGGAAACAAACACGGGTTTATTTCCCGCTCGTTCATGAATTTGACGAAGCACCTCATTCTTTCCAAGCTTTCGAACCTCTCGCATCGGAATGGTTTTAAACCCTAATTCTTCCGGATCTGTGATGTCCTCCGGACCATAAAGCGGACCACGCAGCCCGACTTGAATCGAATGAGAGGTATCAATTAGCCCCTCCTCTACTGCACGACGAAATGGTGTGCCGTGCATGTATTTTTCGCCAAAATAATTGTCCCAAGTATCACTGTGAGAATCAAAATGAACAAGAGCGACTGGGCCGTATTTTTTAGCAAAGGCCCGTAGATGGCCAAGCGAAACAGAATGGTCTCCTCCAAGGATAATCGGGGTAATTTCTTTTTCAAGTATAGGAGCCAGCTGTTCTCCTACAATATCATAGGAGCGGTGAATATTTTGAGGAACAATTTCAAAATCTCCATAATCCACACCAGAGCAATAATCGAAAATATTGATACCTTGATCAGGGTTATATGGACGAAGAAGAACAGAAAAATTTCGAATATGCTGAGGGCCGCCGCGAGCACCAATTCTATTGGACACAGCGGTATCGAAAGGATTTCCTGCTACGACAAAATCAACATCTTCCGTTGTCTGAATTTGTTCAAGGCGCATAAACGTACGCACACCTGTGTAACGAGGGCTTTTTGAAGAATCTTTTGGTTTGTACATTTTGGTTCCTCCTTGTTGACTAGATGAAAATGAAATTGATATATGTTTTACCATATAATTAATGCAATTTTTATGCCAAAATTAAAAAAAGAAAAGGTGCGCCATTAGAAGAATGATCGGCAGTGTAATAATGGTGCGCTGAATAAATACAATAACTAGGTCAAAAAAAGATACTGGGATACGTGAACGAAGCAGCAAAATACCTATTTCTGACATATACACGAGCTGTGTCATCGAAAGAACGGCAATCACAAACCGTGTCAGCTCGCTTTCTATTCCACTTCCAATTACCGCTGGTAAAAACATATCCGCAAAGCCAACGATCATTGCCGGTGCAGCATCAGCAGCTTCTGGAATACGTGCTAATTCCAAAACTGGAACGAGTGGATAGGAAAGAATATTAAATATTGGCGTGAATTCGGCGATAACTAAGGCAATTGTACCTAGCCCCATAACTAGAGGAATCAATCCAAACCATATATCCAGAACATTTTGCAGGCCATTTTTCACAATGGAAGAAACATTTTTTACTTCGGCTGCTGTTGCGACTGCTATTTCTGCAGCCCAGCGTAACCGTGACTTTACGGCAGGTACTTCTTCAGAAATTTGTTTTCCTGCTGGCTCATAATATACTTCTTCTTTTTTTGAAAGAGGTGGAATTCTAGGGCATATGATGGCGGCTGCAAACCCTGCAACAATGACAGTAATATAGAATTGTAAAAACATATGGTCTATCCCGATAAAGCTGATAACAACGAGACTAAATGCAATGGAAGCTACAGAGAAGTTAGTGGCAATCACTGAGGCTTCTCGTTTTGTATAATATCCGCTTTCATATTGCTGTGTCGTAATAAGAGCACCTACTGTTCCGCTGCCCATCCATGAAGCCATAGCATCAATCGATGAGCGTCCCGGCAGCTTAAAAAGCGGACGCATTAATCCTCTTACTACCGTTCCCATAAATTCCATCAGTCCGAAACGAAGCAAAAGAGGCATTAAAAAACCTGCAATGAAAAACCAGGTAGTGAGCACCGGAACCAGTTCAAACAACACAGTCCCGCCTGTAATGTCAGACCAAATAAATTCAGGGCCAAACTGAAATAGAGTCATTATTGCAAAAATTGCTCCGGTTACTCTCAAAGTCCCCCAAAACCAATTGACATCAAATAATTCCTTCATAAATTCAGAGCGTACAGCCCATCCGTGCTGATTCCGTATACCAAGTTTGTGATGACGCTTCCAATTAAAGACAGAACGAGTATGAGTGTCATGAATGGAGGTAAATAGTTTTCAAATACAGTCTGCAGAGCCTCAGCTATAATTCCAATTCCGATTGTCCATTGGTTTTGATAAGGTACAGGAACTAGAAATAAGAACAAGCTGAAAAGGGATACAATAAAAGATTTCATCTTATTTTGAGTTGTCCAAAAAGATAAATCTGTTTCTAGTTTCGTGTCTTTTTCGTCCGGTTCTTTTTCAAGTAGATGGTTCACAAAATCACCCTTTGCAATGTTTGCCGTTATTTAATTGCAAACTTTATGCCAAGTTTATTTAATATTGTATTTTCTTAGCTTTCGAAAGACAGTTGGCTGACTGATTCCAAGCCATTCGGCCATTTCTGTTGTGGTACGGCACGATGAAGCTGCTTCTTTTAAAAGGGCTTCTTCTACTGAGGCAAGGGTATCGGGCAGTGAACCTTGAAAAGTATATTTTTTAGTGTCTTTTTTGTCGTTCCCAAGAGGCATCCAGATTTCTTCTGCACTAATTAGTTTGGTTGGTGAGGTGACAATAAGTCTTTCAATAACATTCATTAATTCGCGGACGTTCCCTTTCCATTCCTGTTCACAAAGGATCTTTAGAGCAGCTTTATCCATTTGAATGTCACGGTTATGTTTTTTAGAAAAATCCTGGACAAAATATTCAATTAAAGGAATGATGTCTGACGTGCGCTCACGAAGCGGCGGAATGGTAATGGGTACAACGTTAAGGCGGAAAAATAAATCTTCGCGGAAACGTTTTTCTTCAACTAATTCTATCAGGGGTTGATTGGTTGCTGTGACCAAACGAAAATCTATATTCTTTGGCTTGCGGCCGCCAACCCGATAGAATTGTTTTTCTTGAATGAATTTTAAAACTTTCACCTGATTGTTTAGGGATAGTTCTCCTACTTCATCGAGAAATAGAGTTCCTTTTTCGGAAAGCTCTGCAAGACCAACTTTTCCATTTTTATGTGATCCTGTAAACGCCCCTCCTTCATAACCAAAAAATTCGGCTTCAAATAAGGTTTCTGGAATAGCTCCACAGTTCACTTCAATAAATGGTCCCTCTTTCCGTGGACTTTCTTGATGTATCATTTTAGCCACCTGGGTTTTTCCTACGCCTGATTCACCAAGCAATAAAACATTAACATCAGTATCAGAAACCTGTCTGGCCATTTCTAGGCAGCGTTTCATAGAAGAAGATCGAGCGATAAACCCGTGTTCTTGTAAGTACTGGCTGCGAAGGTGGTTCAGTTCGTTTAAAACACGTTCCATTTCTTCTTCCATATGAGCAAGATATTCCCGCATGTTAACAAGTTCCGTTACATCATGAGAATACGTAGCAATCCGCCAAAGCTTGCCATTATCATTAAATACTGGGACACCGGTAACAAGAAGTTTTTTATTTTCCTTGGTTGTTTGAATAATAGTTGTACGTTCACCGCTTTCCTTAACGAGTGGTGTAACTATTGGAGTGAAAACGCCTGATTTTTCAAGCTCATATACTGATTTTCCAACCAATTCTTTATTTTCTACCCCATACAAGTTTTTCATAGCAGCGGTAACCCGTGTGATTATTCCATCGGTATCCGTTACGAGTAAATCATCTTGGAGAGATTGTAAAATAACTTCATTTTCGTCTTCCCGGATGTTATGGCTCATGAGAAGTTCCTCCAATTCAAATTTGAATAAAACTAACTTACAAAATGAGATTATACAGCCACGAATAGAAGTGTATTTTTTATTCGATAAAGAATAAATTTTATTACAATTAGAATAACAGAAAGTTGTAATTATGTCCGGAAATATAAAAGGGTTGGGACATAACTAGCCCGAAATAGTAAAAAAAGATTCGATTATCGTTTTTTAATAATCGGAATCTTTTTTGGTTATTATTCAGGGGTCCATGATGTGTGGAGGCGGTATACTTTCTCAAGTTCACCGCCATAAATGCAAACCCTAACTCATTTTCTACTTTTTCTTTGCCTCTCACCGACATTCGAGTGAAACGCAAATTAGCCTTCAAAAATCCGAAGACTGGCTCTACATCTATCTTACGCTGACCATAGATTTCACCCGTTTTCGTTTCCGAAAGCTTTTCTCTCATTTTACGTTCGGAACGAAGCTGTTTACGTTCGCTTCCGTCTTCGCTCGCTTCGATTTGTTGATCATAATTCTCTACCTTTTCGTCTAGCTTTTTCACTATTTGAGTGAGTTCATCGGTAGATAATTCATCCATGTTGTCCCGTTCTATTTCTGGAATAATTTCTTTTTCCAATAGTTCTTCATACATTTGGTTGGATCTCTCCACCAACTGAGCGCTATATTTCTCCACGG